>NZ_PYSV01000001.1:0-300000 GCF_003028415.1 Deinococcus arcticus | reverse complement strand
TGGGCTACCTGGCCGGCGTGGAAGGTGCGCGCTTCAAGCGCAAGGTGATTCCCGGCGATCAGCTGCACCTGCACGCGCGCCTGGAGTACCTGCGCCGGGGGCTGGGCAAGACCATCTGCCGCGCCGAGGTGGACGGCGCCGTGGCGGCGGAAGCAACGATTCTGTTCGCGGTGGCGAAAGGGTGAACGGGGTGTGGGCTGTGGGCTGTAGGGTGTGGGGAAAGGCGCAGCAAGCTGAAGTGGCCGCTCTGTCTTTTCCCACGGCCCACACCCCACGCCCCACGCCCGCTGCCGAAGGCGGCGCCCCATGACCCGCCTCACCCGCCTCGTCACCGCCGAGCTGTGGCCGCCGCTGCTGGCGGGCACGGGGCTGTTCACGGCCATTTTGTGCTTCGGGTATTTCTTCGTGTCCAGCCAGTGGCTGCAGGGGGTGCCGCCCGGCCTGGTGGGGCAGTGGATCGCGTATCAGGTGCCTGACACGCTGGTAAAGGTGCTGCCCATGGCAGTGGTCCTGATGACCGTGGTGGCCTTTGGCCGCATGAGCACCGAGCGCGAACTGGTGGCGGTGCAGTCGGGCGGGATCAGCCTGGGACGGGTGGCGCGGCCAGCGGCCGTGACGGCGCTGCTGGTCACGGGCCTGAGCGTGTGGCTGAGCCTGTGGGTGGCCCCCCGGGCCAATGTAGAGACGCGCGGCCTGTACTGGGACACGCTGACCGGCGCCGGGCTGGGGCAGCTGGCCGGCAAGACGGTGGACCTGGGGGGCGGCCTGACCCTGTACCTGCGCGGCTACGACTCCAGAACGCGGGAGATGCAGGGGGTGCGGCTGGAAAAGTGGTCGGCCGACACCCACGAGCGCGGCACCCTGATTCTGGCCGAACGCGGCACCTACGAGGGCCAGCGGCTGACCCTGCGGGGCTACGCCACCTTTGTGGTGGATTTTGCAGCGGCCCGGCGGCTGACCCGCCTGCCAGAGGGCAACCCGGCCGCCTTCCGGCAGGCCGTGCAGGCGGTCTTTCCCAGTGTGGTCGTGCCCGAGAAAAGCACCGATCCCCTGACTGTGGACACAGGTCTGGGCCGCAAGGAAACGCTGGCCAAATACGCCGACGCCCTTGGTGCCGATGCCCAGGGCTGGAAGGAACTGACTGCCCTTCTGCGTGACCCGGGCGCCAGGCCCGAGGACCGGCAGCAGGCCCGGCTCAGCCTGAACCGCAAGCTGGCCCTGCCCTTTGCCAATCTGGTGCTGGCGCTGGCGGCGCTGCCATTTGCGCTGCGGTACGGCCGCACGCTGGGGGTGAGCCTGGGGGTGGCACTGGCGCTGGCAGTGGCCTATTACCTGCTGTTTCTGGTGGGTCTGACGCTGGCTGGCCGCTTCCCGGCGCTGCCGGAGGCCGGCGTGTGGCTGGCCAACGCCGTATTTCTGGCCCTGGGCCTGACCCTGCTGAGGCGCGCGTGACCCCGGCCCCCTCTTCCCTGCGCGCGCTGATTGTCTCGGCGTCGTTCGGCAGCGGACACCATCAGGCGAACGGCGCGCTGGACGCCGCCCTGCGCGCACGCGGCGCGGCGCTGCAGGTGCGCCACGCCGACCTGCTCAAGTACATGAGCCCGGTGGAACGCACGGTTACGGCGGGCACCTACGACCTGTGGGTGCGGCATATGCCGTCGGTCTACCGCGCCTTTTACCAGTGGACCGACCGCGAGCAGTCCCCCACCGCGCAGGTATTCGGCTGGCTGGGTTACCGCGCCATGCGCCGCGACGTGCAGGAGGTGCGCCCGGAAGCGGTGGTCAGTTCCTACCCCACCCCGGTGGCCCTGGCTGACAACGTGCGCCGGCGTACCGGGGCCGAATTCCTGAATGCGCTGGTGGTCACCGACTACCGGGTGCACCAGCACTGGGCCCGCTCTGAAGCCGACCTGCTGATGGTGCCCAGCGAGGAGGCGCGCGAGCAGATGGAACGCGCCAGGATTGCGCCGGAGCGCGTGGCGGTCACTGGCATTCCGATTGCGGGCCTCTACCGCGAGCTGATTGGGGCGGACAAGGCGGCGCTGCGCACCAAGCACGGCCTGGACCCCGAACTGCCCCTGATCCTGCTGTCGGCGGGCGGCACTGGCAGCTACCGCGCGCAGGGACGGGTGCTGGCCGAGCTGGCCAACCTGGGGACGCGCGTTCAGGTGCTGGTGCTGGCCGGCGCCGATGGGCACGGGGTGGCGCAGCTGGGCGGAGCCACGCTGCACCGCCTGGGCTTTACCACCTCGTTTCCCGAATTGCTGGCCGCCGCCGACCTGGTGGTGGGCAAGGCGGGCGGCCTGACCGTGGCCGAGGCCACCACCCTGGGCGTGCCCATGGTCATTCACGCGCCCATTCCGGGGCAGGAGGAATACAACGCCCTGCACCTGGAACGCCGGGGCGCGGCGATCTGGGCCCGCACGCTGCCGGAGGTGCGCCCGGCGGTGCGGCGCGCCCTGGACGCTGGCGAGCACGCCCGCATGGCGCAGGCCGCCCGCGCCGCCAGCGTCCCCGACGCCGCCGACCGCGTGGCGGCCGAACTGCTGCGCCGCCTGGGACGGGAATGAAGCGCGCCCTGATGTGGGGCGGCGCACTGCTGCTGGGCTACATCGGCCTGCCGTACCTGCTGGTACAGCGCCTGAATCTGGGGGTGCTGCGTGAGGGGCCCCGGCAGCCCGGGCGGCTGGCCCTCACCTTCGACGACGGCCCGGACCCCCAGACCACGCCCGCCGTGCTGGACGCCCTGAAGGCGGCGGGCATGCACGCCACGTTCTTTCTGCTGGCACCGGAGGCCGAGGCCCATCCGGACCTCGTGCGCCGCCTGCTGGCCGAGGGCCACGAGGTGCAGGCCCACGCCGCGCGGCACATCCACGCGTGGGTGCGCTCGCCGTGGAGCGCGTTCTGGGAGCCGAGCGCGGCGGCGCGGCGCATTGGGGCCGTCACCGGCCAGCCCGTGACCCTGCACCGCCCGCCGCACGGGGCCTATACGCTGGCCACCGTGCTGGGACAGCACTTGGCGGGCCTGCGCGGCGCCCACTGGAGCGTGGAGGGCGGCGACTGGCACAAGGGGGCGACACCAGAAGGCACCCTGCAAACCCTCCTGCCCCGCCTGCGCCCCGGCGCAGTGGTGGTGCTGCACGATGCGGGGCCAGGGGCGCGGGTCACAGTGCCGATGCTCCCAGCGCTGTTGCAGGCCATGCAGGCACAGGGGATGAGGTCGGTGACGCTGCGGGAGCTGGAAAGACAGACATAAAGTCGCCGCCCCGCCGTTCCGTTCCCAGCGACGCCCGCGCCCTACACTGCCCCCATGACTCTTGGACTCAAACGGAGCATGGTCGAACTGCGGCCCTGGTCACCGGCCTACCCGGCGCTGTTTGAACAGGAACGTACCCGCGTGACCGGGGTGCTGGGGCCCCTTGTCAGCGATCTCCAGCACATCGGCAGCACCAGCATTCCGGGGCTGGTGGCCAAACCGGTGCTGGACCTCGCCGTGGCCGTGCCGGACCAGCAGGCGATGGTCGCCTGTGCCCAGCCACTCGCCACCCTGGGGTACGCCTTCATGGGCGACCCCGTGGGCAAGGGGAGGCCTTTTTTGCCCGGGGCAGCGACGAGGCCCGCACCCATTACCTGCACGTGCTGAGCGCCGACCACCCTCACTGGCACGCCTACCTGACCTTCCGGGACGCACTGCGCCAGAGTGCAGACCTGCGCGACGACTACGCCCGCCTCAAGCAGACACTGGCCCACGCCCACGCAGAGGAGCGCCGGGTCTACACCGCCCTCAAGGGTGAGTTCATTGAGCGGGTGCTGAAGGGCTGGGCGCCCTCCCTCACCTGAGCACCATTCAAAAGCGGAGGCGCGCGGCTCTCCGACCACGCGCCACCCGCCACGCTCTCCTCTGCCTGTTCGTTACATCGCCGCTGGAATCTCAATGCCAATCAGGTCCAGCGTGTCCTCGAACGCCGCGCGCAGGCGGGCCACCAGCGCCAGACGGGCCTCGCGCAGGCCCTCGGGGCTTTGCAGGACATTGGTGGCGGGTTTGCCCTGCTTGTCCCTGGCGTTGTACCAGGCGTTGAAGCTGGTCGCCAGATCCAGCGCGTACTGGGCCACCCCGTGCGGCGAGTGCAGGCGCACCGCCTGGGCCACCACTTCCGGCAGCTTCGCCACCTGCTTGGCCAGAATCAGGTCCACCTCGGGCACGGCGGCCCAGTTGGCGCCGGTGCCGTCCACGGCGTACCCGGCCTCCTGGGCCCTGCGCAGAATGTTCGCGGCGCGCACGGCGGCGTACTGGATATACGGCGCGGTGTCGCCGCTGAGGCTGCTGGCCTTTTCAAGGTCAAAGTCAAACGAGCGGCTGGGCTCGTTGCGCAGCATGGCAAAGCGCAGGGCGCCCACGCCGATACGGCGGGCAATTTCCTGGGCGTCGGCACGGCCAGCCAGTTCGGGGTTTTTCTCGCTCAATTCGGCAAAGCCGCGCCGGCTGGCTTCTTCCAGGGCGGTGTCCACGGCCAGGGTAATGCCCTTGCGCCCGCTGATGGTCTGGCCGTTCAGGTTCACGAACTCGTAGCTCAGGTGAATCGAGCGGGCTTCCTTCTCCTGTTCCCCCGCCACACCCAGGCTGCTTTTGACCAGCATCTGCGGGTGCTTCTGGCGCGAGTCAATCACGTTGATCACCTCGTCAGCGTGACCAAAGCGCTGGTCCAGATCGGGCTGGCCGTCGGGGGCGCTGGTCCAGATGGTGTGGCCAGCCGGGTCCTGCATGAAGGGTTTGAACTTCATGCCCTCGAACAGGCCGAACTTCCAGAACTGGTAGCCGATGTCCTTGGCCACGTACATGGCGGTGCCGTCGCTGCGGCGCAGCACCACATTCGGTTCTTCCAGGCCGGGCATGAACTCAGACACGTCCATCACGAAGGCGCCGGCAAATTTGCCCTCAGCCGGGTGCGAGGTATAGCGGCTGCCCTCCAGAATATTCATGGCCTGGGCCAGAAAGCCGCTGCCCACCACGTCGGATTCCCAGACCAGCAGGTCGTAGTGCGCGCCGATGCGGAAACAGGTTTCCAGCTGGGCCCCCACGGTCTGTTCCACCAGCGGGCGCAGCACGCCTTCTTCGAGCTTGTGCATGACCTCGCGGATGCCCGCCTCCAGGCCCTCCTTGGCGGGGTCGGCATTCAATTGCACGTAGCCTTCGCCCAGCCAGTGGTCGTATTTCTGCGTGCCGTCCCAGGTGCGGCCGTAGTGGTCCATGGCGAACAGGCTCTCGGCGGCCTGGCGGCCGGTGTCGTCAATGTAGTTCTGAACCTCCACTGCAAACCCCGCCGCGCGGAAGAGGCGCGCCATGGAGTCGCCCAGCACCACGTTGCGCAGGTGGCCCACATGCAGTTCCTTGTTGGGGTTAACCGAGGTGTGCTCAATAACCACCTTGCCGCCCTGGGCCGGCATGGCAAAGGGGGTGGCCACCACGCCGCGCACGAAGGCGGCGGTGTCCACGAAAAAATTCAGGAAGGGGCCGGCGGCCTCCACGCGGCTGATCCCGGCCGGCAACTGCACGGTCTGGGCCAGGGTCTGCGCCACCTGGGCGGGATTCTGGCCCAGCATTTTCGCCATCTGAAAGGCGGCGGGGGTGCCGTAATCGCCGGGCTTGTTTGCCGGGGTTTCCTGAATGGCAGCTTCCAGCGGGGCGCCCATCTGGGCCGCCGCCGCCTCCACCGCTGCCCGAAGTTGTGCCTTCAAGTCCATAACTGAGCAGTGTACGGGAGGCGCCTACGGCACCGCCAGCACCGCCGAGGCCGAAAAGCCGAACCAGCCCGCCGTGACCCGGTAGCGCCCTGCGGGCACCCGCTCGCCCAGACTGGTGCGGCCGTTCCACACAAAGCTCTGGGTGTAGGCCGCGCCGGGGCGCAGATTCACCGCCACGCCCAGGTCCGCGCAGGGGCGGTGGCCGTCCTGCCACACGCGCACGCCGCTGCCCGGCGCCGTTACGGCCAGGGGGTGGCAGATGCCCGTCATGCCCGTCAGGGGCTGGGCGGCCCGGTTGGTCACGGTCAGGGTCAGCAGGTAGCCCTCCCCCTGGCGCCGCACGGTCAGCGCTGCGTGGTGCGGCCACGCCCGCGTGCCGAAGGTCACCGGGGGTAAGACCGTCAGGTCCAGCGCGGCCGGGTCCAGGTTCCGGCGCCCCAGCGCCCGCAGGAAGGCGGCGCGCGACAGCTCGTCCACCACGGTCACCCGCAGCCGGGCACCCACCATGCTCACGCTGTCCACCCCGGCGCGGCTGTCTTGCAGGGCGGCGCGGTAGGCCCCAGGGGTCGGCGTGGGGCGGGGAGCCCGGCCGGGGCTGACCACCACCCAGGCGCGGTTCGTGACCAGCCACGCGCGGCCGGATGCCGGGCGCACGTTCCAGCCCACCCGGTACTCGCCCTGCCCCGCGCGGCGCAGGGGCACGCGGCGGTGGTACTCGTAGCGGGCGCCCGGGGGCACGGTCAGCACCTGCCCGGTACGGGCGCAGGTGGGCGCCGCGCCCTGGGGCAGCAGGCGCGTCTGCCCTGCCCCGCCCGCCGCCGTGCCCAGATTGCCGCGCAGGATGGGGGCGCCCGGGCTCAGGCAGATCAGGGTGACGGGGCGCGGGCCCGTGTTTGCCAGGACGGCCTTCAGGGTAACCTGCCCGGTGTCCTCCAGGTACAGCGGCGAGGGCGGCCCCTGCAATGTAAAGCGCTGGGCGCTGGCGCCCGGGCCCAGCGCCAGCAGCAGGAGCAGAGGGGCGGCGATGCCAAAGCGGAGCGCGCGCATGGGGCGAGTGTAGGTGCCGAGCATTTGGGTTCTCTGACGGCAGGCGAGGGAGCACCGCGCGCTTCACTCCCTGCCCTCTGCCCCTGGTGAAGCCTCTCCTGCCCACGGGCTATCCCGGGCCCCCGCCTCCACAGGCTAGGCTGACGCCATGAACCGCCTTGCCCAGGAAAGCAGTCCGTATCTTCGCCAGCATGCGGAGAACCCGGTGCACTGGTGGCCCTGGGGCGAGGCGGCTTTTGCCGAGGCCCGGGCGCGTGACCTGCCGGTGCTGCTCTCGGTGGGCTACGCCACCTGCCACTGGTGCCACGTGATGGCCCACGAGAGCTTTGAGGACGAGGCCACGGCCACCTACATGAACGCGCATTTCGTGAATGTGAAGGTGGACCGCGAGGAGCGGCCCGACGTGGACGCCGTGTACATGGCCGCCACCCAGGCCATGACCGGGCAGGGCGGCTGGCCCATGACGGTGTTCCTGACGCCAGGCGGCGAGCCCTTTTACGCCGGCACCTACTTTCCCCCGCGTGACGGCCACGGCCTGCCCAGCTTTGGCCGGGTGATGGCCAGCGTGGCGCGGGCGTGGCAGGAGGACCGCGCCAAACTGCTGGGCAACGCCCAGGCCCTGACCGAGCATGTGCGCGAAGCCACCCGGCCCCGGGCGGGCGAGGCCGAGGTGGGCCCGGAGGCGCTGGACCGCGCGGCGGCCAACCTGCGCCGGGTGTTCGATGAGACGAACGGCGGCTTTGGCGGCGCGCCCAAGTTTCCGGCCCCCACCACGCTGGACTTCCTGCTGACCCGCCCGGACGGCCGCCTGATGGCGCTGCACACCCTGCGCCGCATGATTGCAGGCGGGATTCATGACCAGCTGGGCGGCGGCTGGCACCGCTACAGCGTGGACGGCCAGTGGCGGGTGCCCCACTTTGAAAAGATGCTGTACGACAACGCGCAGCTGACCCGCACGCTGCTGCGGGCCTACCAGGTCAGTGGCGACCCGGCCTTCGCGGACGCCGCGCGGCGCACCCTGGCCTACCTGACGCGCGAAATGCGGGCCCCAGACGGCGGCCTGTACAGCGCTCAGGATGCCGACACGGGCGGCGTGGAGGGCCTGACCTTCACCTGGACCCCGGCAGAGGTCAGGCAGGCCCTGAACGACGAGGCCGACGCCGCGCTGCTGTGCCGCCACCTGGGCATCCAGGACCCCGGGAACTTCCACGACCCCCACCGCCCGGACGCGGGGCGCCGCAGCGTGCCGTATGTGGCGGTGCCCGCCGCGGACCTTGCCGCCGAGCGGGGCCAGAGCGAGGAAGGGCTCGGCCACCACCTGGAGCGCCTGAAAGCCCGCCTCTTCCTGCTGCGCCAGGGCCGGCCGCAGCCCGGCACCGACGACAAGGTGCTGACCTCGTGGAATGGGCTGGCGCTGGCTGCCTTTGCCGACGCCGCGCGCATTCTGGGCGAAGGGCCTTACCGCACCGTGGCCGAGGGCATCGCCGGCTTTCTGCACGACCGGATGCGGGCCCCAGGCGGCGGCCTGTACCACGTCTGGTCCGGTGGGCAGGCGCGGGTGGAGGGCCTGACCGAAGACCACGCCCTGGTGGGCCTGGGGCTGGTGGCGCTGTTCCAGGCGGGCGGCGACGAACGCTGGCTGACCTGGGCGCGCGAGCTGTGGGGCGTGTGCGGGCGCGACTTCTGGCAGGAGGAGGCGGGCGTTTTCCTGGCTTCGGGCGGGCGGGCCGAAGCCCTGCTGACCCGCCCGGCCCCCGGCTTTGACAGCGCCGTGCTGTCGGACAATGCGGCAGGTACGCTGCTGGGGCTGTGGATGCACCGCTACTTCGGTGACGAGGGCGGCGAAATCAGGGCGCGGCGGGTCCTTTCGGCCTTCCGGGCGGACATGCTGGCGGCGGCTGGTGGGTTTGGGGGCCTGTGGCAGGCGGCGGCCTTTCTGCATGCCCCACACACCGAACTGGCGATTCTGGGCACGCCAGAGGAGCGCGCCCCGCTGGAACGGGCGGCGGCGCAGGTCAGCCTGCCGTTTACCGCCCTGGCCTTTACCCAGCCGGGCGGCGCCCTGCCCCTGGTGCAGGACCGGCCCGGGGGCGGCGCTGCCTACCTGTGCGTGAACCGCGCCTGCGACCTGCTCACCCGCGACCCCGCAGAGCTGGCGCGGCAGTTGCAGGCGCTGGCCTGAAAGCGGGCGCGCCCTACACCCCACCCAGCGCGAGGGTCAGGCACAGATGCTCGGCCGGGTGGCCCAGCCACGGCGTCCACAGGGGCGTGGTCCGGCGCGCGGCCACCGTGAAACCCAGCCGGGCGTACAGGCGCAGGGCCGCCGCGTTCTCGGCGGTGGTGGCCAGTTGCACGCCGGGCACGCCTGCGCCGGCCAGCACCTGCAGGTGGGCGCGCAGCAACCCTTCGCCGGCGCCGTGACCGCGCGCCCGGGGCAGCAGGTTCAGGTGCAGGTGGGCGGGAAAGGCGTGTTCATCGGCGTGGGGAGCGGGCCAGCGGGCGGCGCGCCACAGGTAGGGCAGGCCCCGGAACCCGCTCTGGCGCAGCAGGCTCCCACCCTGCTCCACCACCAGCCCCGCCAGGGCCCGGCGATACTGCGCTGCAGACGGCGAGCCCAGCACGTACCCCACCACGGCGCCCTCCTGCTGCGCCACGAAACCGCCAAAGCCCCCGCCCCGGAAATACGGGCCCACCCACAGGGCGGCAAACAGCGCTGCGTCCGGAAAGTACCGCGCGGCGCTGTGACCAAAAAACCCGGTCTGGTAGGCCACGCGCCCCACCGCTGCCTCGTCCCCGGGCTGAATGGGGCGCACGGTCAGGGCCGGGGGCATGGCGCGTGTTAGCGGCCCTGGGGCGTGAGTTCGGTCACGCCGTCTGGGGCCGCCACAAACGCCCGCTCGGCCATCCCCAGAAAGAGGCCCGTTTCGACCACGCCCAGCAGCCCCTTGAGGGTGCGTTCCAGCGCGGCGATGTCCTGGCCTTCAGGAATCTGGGCATCGAAGATGAGGTTGCCGTTGTCCGTGACGGAGGGCTGGGCGCCCGTCTGGCGCAGGCGGCCGGCGGGCAGGACCGCGCGCAGCCGCTCAATGGTGCTCAGGAAGCCAAAGCGGGCAATCTCGATGGGCAGGGCCGACTTTTCCCCAATGCGCCCGACCAGCTTGGTGTGGTCGGCAATCACGATGAAGCGCCGGGCCTGCACCTCGGTCAGTTTCTCGCGCAGCAGGGCCCCGCCCAGGCCCTTGATGAGGTCAAGGTTCGGGGCGATCTCATCGGCGCCGTCAATGGCGATGTCCAGCGGGCGGGGGTCCAGGGCCTCCACCGGAATGCCCACCTGCCGGGCCAGGGCGTCACTGGCCTCGCTGGTGGCCACGCCCACCACGTCCCGCAGTTCGCCGCTCTGCAGCTGGCGCCCCAATTCTTCAATGGCGTATCTGGCGGTGCTGCCGGTGCCCAGGCCCACCCGCATGCCGCTGCCCACCAGCGCCACAGCGCGCAGGGCAGCTTCCTTCTTCAGCGCTTCCAGATCGCTCATGCGGTTCCCCGCGCGGCGCGGTCCTTCTCGATGGCGGCGGCCACATGGTCGGCGTGGCCGTCCACCTTCACCGCCAGCCAGCTCTTGACCAGCTGGCCGTCTGGCCCAATCAGGAAGGTCTGCCGTTTGATGCCCTCGGTGACCTTGCCGTACATGTTCTTCGTGCCGTACGACCCGATCTGGCGCAGGAACGCCGCGCCGACGTCGCTCAGGAGCGCAAAGGGCAGGCTGTACTTCTCGGCAAACTGGGCGTGGCTGGCCGCATCATCGGCACTGAGACCCAGGATGGCCGCGCCGTGGCTTCTCAGCAGCGCGTTGTCACGGAAATCGCAGGCTTCCTTTGTGCAGCCGGGGGTGTCGTCTTTGGGGTACACGTACAGCACCACGTAGCGCCCGGCGTAGTCCGAAAGGCGGTGGGTCTGGCCCGCGGCGTCCGGCAGGGCAAAGTCGGGGAAGGGCTGGCCGGGCTGCGGGCCGCTGGGAGAGGCGTCGGTCATGGAGCTCAGGGTAGCGCGGGGTACAGGGACAGGCGAAGGGTCAACAGGGACAGGTTCTGGCCTGACCCCAGGCCGCCTCCCGACCACACGACCCCTTCTCGCCCCTCCCTTGCCACCGCCCCTATCCCCCCTTCCCTCCTCCTTTCGGCTCAATCTTTCTCAAGCAGGCGGGGGTATTCTGGGGGGCGTGAAGCTTGCGCCGTACATTGACCACACCCTCCTCAAAGCCACCGCCACGAAGGCGGACATCATTCAGTTGTGCCAGGAAGCGCGCAAGCACAGCTTTTACGCCGTGTGCATCAATCCGGTCTACATTCCGCTGGCCCGGGCCGAACTGGCGGGCAGCGCCGTGAAAATTGCCACCGTGTGCGGCTTTCCGCTGGGGGCCGTGAGCCCCGAACAAAAGGCTGCCGAGGCCCGCGCCAGCGTGCAGGCCGGGGCCGACGAGGTGGACATGGTCATTCACATCGGCGCGGCGCTGGACAATGACTGGGCCGCCGTGGAGGCCGATGTGCACGCGGTGCGCACAGCCACCCAGGGCGCGGTGCTGAAGGTCATCATTGAAACCTGCTACCTGAACGAGGACCAAAAGCGCGCCGCCACCGAAGCGGCCGTGCGTGGCGGCGCCGACTTTGTGAAGACCAGCACCGGCTTTGGCACGGGCGGCGCCACCCCCGACGACGTGCGCCTGATGCGCGAGGTGATCGCGGGCCGCGCCCAGATCAAGGCGGCGGGCGGGGTGCGCAGCGCCGAGGACGCCCGGCAGATGATTGAAGCGGGGGCCACGCGCCTGGGCACCTCGGGCGGGGTGGCGCTGGTGGCCGGCGAGCCGATGGGCGAGGGGTACTGAGTGACCTCCCCGGAAAGCGGCGCCGCTGAAACGGGGCCGCAGGTCATTCTGGCGTCGGGCAGTCCCCGGCGCCGTGAACTGCTGGGCCTGCTGGGCGTGCCGTTTACCGTGCAGGTCAGCGGCGAGGCCGAGGACAGCCCGGAAACTGACCCCGCCCGGCTGGCGGCTGAACTGGCGCTGCTCAAGGGCCGCTCGGTGGCGCGCACGGCGCCGGACGCCGTGGTGCTGGCGGCCGATACCGTGGTGGCCCTGGACGGCGAACTGCTGGGCAAACCCGCTGACCGCGCCGAGAACGAGGCGTTCATCCGGCGGCTGGCTGGCCGGACCCACGAGGTGTACACCGGCGTGGCGGTGCTGCGCGGCGGCCATGAAGGGCTGGAAGTGGCGCGCACGGCGGTCACCTTCCGCACCCTGAGCGGGGCCGAAATCGCTTATTACGCCGCCACGGGCGAGGGGCTGGACAAGGCCGGCGGCTACGGCATTCAGGCAGTGGGCATGGCGCTGGTGCAGCGGGTGGACGGCGAATACGCCAACGTGGTGGGCCTGCCGCTGACCGTCACCACCCGGCTGCTGCGCGCCGCTGGCGTGCCCGTGTGGGGCCTGGGCCATGCTGGGGTGCCTGGGGCGTGAAGGCCCGCGCCGCGCTGCTGACCCTGCTGGGGCTGCTGGCCCTGAGCATGGTCACCACCCGCTTTCAGGTGGTGCCGCCCGGAGCGCTGCGTGCCGGCATTGCGCCGCTCTCGCGGCTGTCGGTGGTGGCGGCCGATAACGTGCGCCGCGCCTACCAGACCCTGGTGACCGAGCGCCAGCTGGCCAGCCAGGTGGGCACTCTGCAAAAAGAGAACGATGTGCTGCGCCAGCGCAACGAGCTGCTGACCCGGGAGGTGGCGCGGCTGCGGCAGGTGGTGAAAATCACCACCACCCAGGCCCCCAACGCGCTGGGCATTGCCCAGGTGGTGGCCGTGGACCCCAGCCCGCTGCTGGCCCGGCTGGACCTGAACAAGGGGGCCCGGGACGGCGTGCGGCTGCGCATGCCAGTCACGGTGCCGCGCGGGCTGGTGGGCCAGATTACCGATGTCAGTGCCAACCACGCCACGGTACTGGCGCTGGTGGACCCGGAAAGCACGGTGGGGGTGACCCTGCAGGGCAGCCGGGGTGGGCGCGGCGTGGCCCGGGGCGTGCCGCCAGACCGCCTGCGCGCGGATTTCTCGCGCTCGGTGCCGGTCAAGGTCGGTGACGTGCTGGTGACCAACAGCCTGGGCGGCGTGTTTCCGGTGGGCATTCCGGTGGGCACGGTAGAAAAGGTCCTGCCGCTGGGCCCCAACGACATCAACCGCAGGGTGATCATCAAACCGGCCGTGGACGTAGGTGTGGTGGAAGACGTGACGATTCTGGAGGGCCTGTGACGCCCCGGAGACAGCAGTGAGACGCGACGCCCTGCGGCCCCGGCGCGGACCGCCCCGCTGGCTGCGCGTGGCGGGCTACGTCCTGCTGCTGCTGCTGGGCCAGGGCCTGCTCTCGCGCCTGGGCGACGCGGCGGGCCTGCCGGCGCCGGACCTGTTTCTGCTGACCGGCGCGGCCCTGGCGTGGCGCGTTCCTCCCGTGTGGGCGCTGGCGGGCGCGTACGGCGTGGGGCTGGCCCAGGATCTGCTGGGCGGCGGCGTGCTGGGCCTGCACGCGGCGGGCGTGATGGGCGGGGCGTTGCTGGCACTGGGTGTGCGGCGCTACATGGCGGATTCCGGGCCCTTTCAGGCGGTCTTTACCGTGCTGCTGGCGGTGGTGGGCCAGTGGCTGATGTTCCTGCTGCTTACCTACTGGCTGCGGTCGAATCTGGTCACGCTGGATCTGCTGCGCGCTACCCTGCCCGCGCTGCTGGCCGGTACGCTGCTGGTCTTTCCGCTGTGGGAACGGGTGGTCACCTGGGCCTTTGGGCCCCGCAGCGGCCCCGAGGAGGGGCTGGGATGAGCCGCGCCGGAGACCTGATGGACCGCCGCCAGCGGGGGCGCCGCGCGGGGGCGCGGGCCCGCGCCCGGCGCCAGGCCCGTCAGGGGGCCACGCGGGTGGCCTGGATGGCGCTGGGCTTCAACCTGTGCCTGCTGGGGCTGGGCGCACGCCTGTACCAGTTGCAGGTGCTGCAGCACGATCAGTTTGCGGTGCAGTCGGCCAGCAATTACCAGCGCGACGAGATCCTGCGCGCCCTGCGCGGTGAGATCCGCACCCGCGACGGGGTGCTGCTGGCCACCAACCGGCTGGCGGTGGACCTGGTGTACACCGGGCGCCGCGACCCTGGCGACCCCGAACAGGCCATTCCCGACTGGGACAAGATCATCTATCTGGCCGGCATCAGGGGCGACGTGCTGGTCAGTGGGCAGCCGCGCGAACCCAATTTCGAGCGCGAAACCGAAACGGTGCTTGCGCGCAACATCCCCCAGGACCGGCTGGCGGCGCTGTACGAATACACCGTGCTGGTGCCCAGCCTGGAACTGCGCGAGCGCGTGGAGCGCGTGTACCCCCAGGGCAAGATGGCCGGGCACCTGCTGGGCTACGTGCAGGAAGCCACCGAGGCGCAGATCAAGCAGGACGGCTACGCTCCCGGCGATCTGGTGGGCCGCTCCGGGCTGGAATACAGCCTGCAAGAGACCTTGCAGGGCAAGAACGGCCTGCGCCGGCGCGAGGTCACGGCCAGCGGCAAGCCCCAGACCGAGCGCGTGATTGACCCCGGCACCAAGGGCAAGGACGTGACGCTGACCATTGATTCGCTGCTGCAGCGCACGGCGGAGCGGGCGCTGCGCGAGGGGCTGGCCGACGTGAACAATGGGCGCGCCGGTAAGGGCAAGCCCCCCGAGCCCTACACGCGCGGCGCGATCATCGCCATTGACCCGCGCACGAACGAGGTGCTGGCGATGGCCAGCAGCCCGGCCTACGACCCCAACTGGTTTGCCCGCGTGCCCAGCGCCGACCCGGTGGCCAAAAACTGGGCCATTGATTCCCGGCGCCCCCTGGCCGAACTGGACGCCGTGACCAGCAACCGCGTGGTGCAGGCCTACAATCCCGGCAGCGTATTCAAGATTGCCACCACCCTGATGTACGTGGAAAAGTGGGGCAACTTCACCGTGAACTGCAATCCGGTGTACTACTTCGGGCGCGCGGCGAAGCGCAACTGGGCGCCGTACCCCTTAGGCCCAGTGGACGCCCGCCTGGCCATCTCCTACTCCTGCAACCCGTGGTACTACGATTCGGCGGTGCGGGCCGGCACGGACCCCTATGCCCGGCAGCTGCGTGCCCGCCTGACCGAACTGGGGTACAACGGCCCCACCGGCCTGGAACTGGTGGGCGAAAAGACCGGGCGCATGTTGATGCCCGAGGATTACGCCAATCCAGATTTTCCCTGGCGTCCCGGCTTTGCCCTGAACATGAGCATTGGGCAGGGCGATGTGGACGTGACCCCGGCGCAGGTGGTTTCCGTCATGTCCACCATCATCAACGAGGGCCAGAAACGGCCGCTGACCGTGCTCAAGGCCGTGGCGGGCCAGCCGCAGCCGCGCAAGCCGGCGGTGAACGTGGTGCGCAAGGGCAACGTGGCCGCCTTCAAGCTGGTGAAAGAGGGCATGAGCGGCACCACGGCCGGCACCCGCCATGGCACCGCGCAGCACGAAATTGGCCCGAACCTCTTTCCTGTGCGCACCGGGGGCAAGACCGGAACGGCCGAGAACGGCATGAGTGCCCGGGGCGGCTACGCCTACACCCACGCGTGGTACGAGGGGTATGGCCCCCTGCACAGCCCCAACTTTGCCGTGGTGGCCTTTTTCCAGAACGGCGGTGAAGGCTCGGGGCCGGCCCTGAAGGCTGTGAAAAAGATGTTCGCCGCGCGCTGGTGCGTGACGCTGGATGAACGGGGCAGCGCCCTGCCGCTGAACACCCAGCAGCCCTGCACCGGCGAACTGGACCAGATGCACGGGGTCTACAAGATTCGCGCGGCGCGCACGGCGGCCAAGCCGTAGGCCGGACGGCCAGGGCGCCGCGCCCCACCTGCTTACCCGGGGCGTGTCGTGCGCTGCTCAATGCGCTTTTCAGGCGTGGGGTTATGCACCACGCGCTGCACGAAGATGCCGGGGGTGTCCACCTCATCGGGGTCCAGCTGCCCAATGTCCACCAGTTCTTCCACCTCGGCCACCGTGACCCGGCCACATGTGGCAGCCATGGGATTAAAGTTGCGCGCCGTCTTGCGGTACACGAGGTTGCCGGCCCGGTCACCCTTCCAGGCTTTCACCAGGGCCACGTCGGCCCGGATACCCCGTTCCAGAATGTAGGTTTCGCCGTCGAAGTCCTTGTGCTCCTTGCCGTCGGCCACCACCGTGCCCACCCCCGTTTTCGTGTAGAAGCCGGGAATGCCCGCACCTCCCGCGCGCAGGCGCTCGGCCAGGGTGCCCTGGGGGGTAAATTCCAGTTCCAGCTCGCCGGCCAGAAACTGCCGCTCGAACTCCTTGTTCTCGCCCACGTAACTGGAAATCATCTTGCGAATCTGGCGGGTTTCCAGCAGCAGGCCCAGGCCCCAGCCGTCCACGCCCGCGTTGTTGCTCACAGCTGTCAGTTCCCGGGCGCCCGTGTCGCGCAGGGCCAGAATCAGCTGTTCAGGAATGCCGCACAGCCCGAAACCGCCCACCGCAATGGTCTGACCGTTCTGCACCACATCGGCCAGGGCCGCCCGAGCGTCTGAGTACACCTTGTTCATGTCGCCCTTCAGTGTAAGCGAGAAACCTAACGGGCGTTTGGCTGGATGGAAAAGCCGGCCAGCAGGGCCGGGCGCCGGAATGGATCCTGCGCGCCCGGCCCTGCTGCGCCTGCTCTCAGCGGGGTTCGCTGCTCAGGACCATCACGTAGGCGGTACCGCGCGCGCCCTGCACCACGGCGGCGCCCACATTCGTGTAGCGGCGCTCGTTCATCCAGAAGCAGTGCACCGCCGAGTTCAGCCACCAGCGAATGGCGCTCTCGGGGTTCACGCCCCCGCCCATAAAGATGATCTCGGTGACGCTGACGGCGTTGACTCCGGTGCTGGCCGCGCGGACGCGGGGCGTGCTGCCCCCGGCGCCCGTGTGGCTGATGCGGCCGGTGCTGCTCATGTACGCGGCCTGCTGCCGGGCGGCGGCCGCCAGAGCCGGGGTGTAGGTCAGTCGGCCTGCGGCTGGGCGCTGCCCACTCCCCGGACAGTTGACCCCCTGAGCGCGCACCTCGTTCAAGCGCGAGACCAGCTGGCTTTCGGCCGTTGTCTGGGCTGCAGCGGGCGCGGCCAGCGCCACGAAGGCCGCCAGCGTGCCCAGCAACCGCTGGGGGGTTCCATTCAGCATGTGAAGGCATCTTAACCCACGAGTCAGAAAGTGCATGAGAAAAAATCCGCATGGATGAGAGCCCGGAGGAGGGTGCCAGGGCCAACAGCTTGCAGGGGTTCAATGGGGCCGCCACCCTCACCCCGGCGGCAGAATGCACCACCTGGACGCCCGGTCCCGCAGCCAGCCCAACGCAGAAACGGAGGCTGCACCCTGCGGCGCAGCCTCCGTTTCACGTCCAGCGCGGGGTCAGGCGGGCAGCAGACCGCTGCGGCGCAGCAGGGCGTCGGCGTCGGGGTCGCGGCCCATGAATTCGCGGTACAGCTCGGCGGGATCGGCGCTGTTGCCCCGGCTCAGCACGCTCTGCACGAAGGCGCGCCCGGTTTCGCGGTTGAAAATTCCTTCCTGGGCAAAGCGGCTGAAGGCGTCGGCGTCCAGCACCTCGGCCCACTTGTAGGAGTAGTAGCCGGCGCCGTAGCCCACCGGGCTGCTGAACAGGTGGTTGAACGACGCGATCATGGCGTAGTTCCCGGGCAGCGGCGTGGCCGAGAACGCGGCCATGAGGTCGCGGGCATAGGGAACGGGGTCGGCGTCACCCGCAGGGTCAAACTCCACGTGCAGCGACAGGTCGGTCAGGCCAAAGGAATACTGCCGCATGGCGGCGCTGGCGGCGCGGTAGTTGCGCGCAGCGACCATGCGGGCAAACAGCTCGTCGGGAATGGCCTCGCCGGTTTCATGGTGGCGGGCAAACAGGTCCAGGGCCTCGCGCTCCATCACCCAGTTTTCCATGATCTGGCTGGGCAGCTCCACAAAGTCCCAGGGCACCTGGGTGCCGCTGAGGCTGCGCACCGGCACGCTGGACAGCGCGTGGTGCAGCAGGTGGCCGAACTCATGGAACACCGTTTCCACCTCGCGGATGGACAGCAGGGCCGGGGTGTCGCCGCTGGGGGGCGTCATATTGCCGCACATCAGGCCCAGGTGAGGCTCGACGCCGTCCTCTTTCGGGCCGCCGGTCAGAAAGGCGTTCATCCAGGCGCCGCCCCGCTTGGCGTCACGCGGGAACCAGTCGGTGTAGAAGCTGGCAAGGTGGGTGCCGGCCTCGTCATGAATGGCGTAGTAGCGCACTTCCGGGTGCCACGCGGGCGCCTGATCCTCGGTCACGGTGATGCCGAAGATGCGGCGGGTGATTTCAAACAGGCCGCCCAGCACGCGGTCCAGCGGGAAATAGGGGCGCAGGGCTTCCTCGTCGAAGTCGTACTTCGCCTGACGCTGCTTTTCGGCCCAGTACGCCACGTCCCAGGGGGCCAGCTCGGGGGCCTGCGCCCCGGCCTGCTCGCGGTAAAAGGCCTCCAGTTCGGCGTTCTCACGCTCGAAGGCCGGGCGGGTGCGGGCTTCCAGGTCGCGCTCGAAGCTCAGGGCGCGCGCGCCGTTGCCTGCCATGCGGTCTTGCAGCACGTAGTCGGCAAAGTCGCCAAAGCCCAGCAGCTGGGCCTTTTCGCGGCGCAGCTTCAGAATCTCGCGGATCAGGGGGCGGTTGTCGCGCTCCTCTTCAATGCCCACCCGGGCGCTGGCTTCCCACAGTTCACGGCGCAGTTCACGGTCGTCCGCGTAGGTCATGACGGGCATGACCACCGGGGCGTGCAGGGTCAGGCGGTGCTGCCCGCTGTGGCCCTTCTCGGCCGCGTCACGGGCGGTGGCGTCCAGCACGCGCTGCGGCACGCCAGCCAGGCGCTCCGGGGCCACGTACAGCTCGAAGGCGGCGGTGGCGTCCAGCACGTTCTTACCGAATTCGCTGGTCACCTGGGCGAGGCGGGTGTTCAGCTCGGTCAGGCGCGTTCTGGCCTCGCCCTGCAACTCGGCGCCCTCGCGCTGAAACTCCTCGATGGTCAGCTTGAGGTGGCGGGCGCGCACGGGGTCCAGGTTCTGGCCTTCTTCCGTGGCGGCAAACGCCTTGGTCGCCGCGTACAGGCCCTCGTGCAGGCTCAGGGCAGTGTGGAACTCGCTCACCCTGGGCAGAATCGCCATCTTGGCCTCGTGCCAGCCGTCGGTGCTGCACACACTGTCCAGGTGGCCCACGATAGTGGTCACGGTGTTCAGCTCCTCGGTCAGGCGGTCGAGGTCGTGCATGAAGCCCGCAAAACCGCGCGCTCCGGCCGCCGCCAGGTGCTCCACGCGGTCGCGCGCCTGGGCCAGCAGCGTGTCCACAGCGCTCCCCGCGTGCTCGGGCCGAATCTGATCAAAGGGAATGCGAAAGCCGACGTTCAGCAGCGGATTGCTGCTCGCGTCGGTCGCCGCCGACAAGGTTTGCGTCATCACCGGCCAGTATAGGGGCCGCGCCCGGTGGGGCACCCTAAGCATCCTGGCGGGGTGACGCGGCACCGCGCATGTGCTTTCTTTTCATATGCAAAGTTCCTCCCACCTTACCTTTGCGCCGCTCCCGGACCGGGCCTATGCCGATCTGCGCTCGCAGGCCCACCCCGACAGCCCCGTCAGCGAGCAGGAGCTGGCCCGCATTGCCGCTGGCCGCCAGCCTGACGAACATTTCACGCGCGAGGGGGCTTTTGCCGGAGGCGCGCTGCTGGGCGCCGTGCAAACGGGCGTGCCGCGCATGGACGCCCACGACGGCTGGCTGGACCTGACCGTGACCACCGCCGAGCCAGACCCCCGGCTGGCCGGCGAGTTGCTGGAGCGGGGGCTGGCCGTGCTGGCGCAGGCGGGCGCCCACACGGCCGTGACCCGGGTGCGGGAGCACTGGTGGGAGCACAGCGCGCTGCTGGCCCAGGGCTGGCGCGAATTTGACCGCATGTGGCTGAGCACCCTGGACCTGCGCACGCTGGACTTCGCCGCGTTTGCCCCGGAAGAGGCGCGCGCCCTGGCCGGGGGCGTGACCCTTCGCCCGCTGAGCGAGCTGGGCGGCTGGGACGCCGAACCCGAGCGGCACTACGCGCTGATTCACGCCCTGCTGAGCGCGGTGCCCAGCCGCGAACCCATCGTGGTGTGGCCTTTTGACCTGTGGCGCGCCCGCATGGCGACTCTGGACGTGGACCCGCGCGGCATTCTGATTGCCCTGAGCCCGGACGGCGAGTGGATCGGCACCAGCCAGCTGGCCCAGCCGGTGCCCACGCACCCCGGGATGCTGCACAACGGCCTGACCGGCGTGCTGGCCCCCTGGCGCGGCCGGGGCCTGGGGCTGGCCCTGAAACTGGCAGCGGCCCGCGCCGCCCTGCCGCGCGGCTACACCCATGCCCGCACCAGCAACCACGCGGTCAACCGCCCCATGCTGGCCATCAACGAGCGCCTGGGGTTTGTGCGGGAAGCGGCGCTGGTGACGCTGGTGAGAGGGGTGCAGGAGACGCAGGACCAGGAGCCCGGCGGGCACTGAGAGCCTGCCGTTCCCGCTACCTGCCTCCTGCCTCCCACCTCTGTCTGTTCTCCAGCAGCATCGCGTCTCCCAGTGAATAAAACCGGTAGTCCCTCTGCAGGGCCGCGTCGTAGGCGGCGCGGATGCGCTCTTCGCCGGCAAAGGCGGTCACCAGCAGCAGCAGGGTGCTGCCGGGCAGGTGGAGGTTGGTGATCAGCAGGTCCGGCACCTGTACGGTGGTGCCCGGCGTGATGAAAATGCGGGTTTCGCCCTCGCCGGGCACCACTTCATGGCCATTCCAGGCGCTTTCCAGGGTGCGCACGGTGGTGGTGCCCACTGCCACCACCCGGCGGCCCTGCGCCCGGGCGCGGTTGATGGCGCCCGCCGTGGCCTCGCTCACCGCGTAGCGCTCGGCGTGCATCACGTGGTCGGCCACCGCGCCCGTGATGGGCTTGAAGGTGCCGGCCCCCACATGCAGGGTAACGTGCGCGCGTTCCACGCCCAGGCTGTCCAGCTGCGACAGCAGTTCGGGGGTAAAGTGCAGCCCCGCCGTGGGCGCCGCCACGCTGCCGGGGGTGCGGGCATACACCGTCTGGTAGCGCTCGCGCCACGTCTCGTCGCTGTCGCCGGCCTGAATGTAGGGGGGCAGGGGCAGGCGGCCGATCTCGTCCAGGTGCGGCTTGATGTCGTGGTCAAAGCGCAGCAGGCGGGCGCCGTCCTCCAGGGTGCCCGTGACCTGGGCGCGGTGGCCCTGCCCGGGCCCGCCGCCCAGCCACAATTCGTTCCCCGCGCGCCGGGCGGGTTTCAGGTAGGCGCTCCACACGTTGGCCTCTTCCTCGCGCAGCAGCAGCACCTCCACCTGCCCGCCGCCAAAGCCAGCGGCGTCCACTGGCTTGCGGGCCATCACCCGCGCAGGAATCACGCGGCTTTCGTTGAACACCAGCAGGTCGCCGGGGCGCAGCAGGCTGGGCAATTCGCGGAAAATGCGGTGCTCTATCTGCTCGCCCACCACCATCAGGCGGCTGGCGTCGCGCGGCTGGGCGCCGGTCTGGGCAATGCGGCCTTCGGGCAGCTCAAAGTGCAGCCGGGCCAGCACGGCGTCGGCGCCCTCAGCGGGCGGCTGGGCGCGGTCCTGGGGATACGAAGCAGCCACGGCCTCACTCCTCCGCTTTGGCCCCCCGGGGGGCGCGGGCAGGCATCAGGGCGTGCTCAATGTCGGGCAGGTGCGTAAAGCGGTCGGCGGCGTCCACCAGCTTCTGGGCGGTGTGTTCGCGAAAGGCGATCACCTCTACGCGCTTGCCGCGCTCCTGCAGCACCTCCACGATATCGGTAAAGTCCCCGTCGCCGCTGCCCAGAACGATGATGTCCAGGTGGTCCATCAGGCGCACCATGTCGGCCACGATGCCCATGTCCCAGTTGCCCTCGTAAATGGCCTTGCCACCATCGGTGACGTGGTGCAGCGTCAGGTTCATGCGCCGCACCTTGTAGCCCAGCGCCGAGAGCTTGTAGATAAAGGGCCGCGCGGTGGCCTCGTTCTCGCGCTCCACGGTGTAGCTGATGGCGTGCACGAGTTCACGGCCCTCTGTGGCGCACTTCAGGATGGTTTCAAAGTTGACCGTGCGCTCCAGCAGGTCACGCGCGGAGTGATAGAGGTTCTGGGTATCAATAAAGACCCCCACGCGGGGGCGGTGAACGACGTACTGCATTGTGGTTTCTCCTGTTGGGTGGGGCGGGGGCAGAGGGGCGAGGTCGGGAAAAGGACGGTGGGAAAAAGAAGGCCTGCGCGCAGGCCGGCCGAAGTGTAACACCGCTCCGGGGGCCAGGGGCCAACTCTGGTAGACACGCCGCGCGCCCGCCCCCCGGCCGGCAGGTAGGGTAAGGCCATGACGAGTGACGTGCAGGCAACCCAGGACGGAGCTCTGGCCCAGGCGCAGGCCGCCTACGACGCCATTCGGCGCCGGGGGCTGAAGCTGAACATGCAGCGCGGCCAGCCTGCCGACGCTGACTTTGACCTGAGTAACGGCCTGCTGAGCGCGCTGGGCCCCGGCGACACGCACCTGGACGGCCTGGACCTGCGCAACTACCCCGGCGGGGTCACCGGGCTGCCCTCGGCCCGCGCGCTGTTTGGCCAGTACCTGGACCTGAAGCCGGAAAACATGGTGGTGTGGAACAACGCCAGCCTGGAACTGCAGGGCTACGTGCTCACCTTTGCCCTGCTGCACGGACGCGGCGGCGCGCCCTGGACGGGGCCGCGCCCGAAAATGATCGTGACGGTGCCGGGCTACGACCGCCACTTCCTGCTGCTGCAGACGCTGGGCTTTGAGCTGCTGCCCGTGGCCATGCAGCCCGACGGCCCGGACGTGGACGCCATTGAGGCCCTGGCCGCAGCGGACCCGGCTGTGAAGGGCGTGCTGTTCGTGCCCACCTATTCCAACCCGGGCGGCGAGACAATCAGCGCCGAAAAGGCGCGGCGGCTGGCCGGACTGCAGGCGGCGGCCCCCGACTTCACGATTCTGGCCGACGACGCCTACCGGGTGCATCACCTCTCGCCCAGCCCGGCTGAGCAGGACACGCCCGTGAACTTCGTGGCCCTGTGCCGCGACGCCGGGCACCCGGACCGCGCCTTTGTGTTCGCCAGCACCAGCAAGATCACCTTTGCCGGGGCCGGGCTGGGGTTTGTGGGCACCAGCGAGGACAACGTGCGCTGGCTCTCCAGGTACCTGAACGCGCAGAGCATTGGCCCCAACAAGCTGGAGCAGGCCCGGCACGTGACCTTTCTGCAGGGTTACCCCGGCGGCCTGGAAGGCCTGATGGCGGCCCACGCGGCCCTCATTGCCCCGAAATTCCGCGCAGTGGACGAGGTGCTGCGCGAAGAACTGGGCGAGGGCGGCGCCTACGCCACCTGGACCCGGCCCCGGGGCGGCTACTTTATTGGCCTGGACACGGCCGAGCCGGTGGCAGACCGCGTGGTGGCCCTGGCCGAAGCGGCGGGCGTGAGCCTGACCCCGGCGGGTGCCACCTACCCCGGCGGGCAGGACCCGCACAACCGCAACATCCGTCTGGCCCCCACCCGCCCCCCGGTGGAAGAGGTCTACGAGGCCATGCGCGCAGTGGCCGCCTGCGTGCGCCTGGCCACCGAGGAATATCGCCGCCGCTGAGCCGGCTGAATCCAGGTCCCGGGGGTGTCCGGCCGCCCCGGACAGCGGCAACTGAACGCCCGGTCGCCTTGACTTCATGAAGACCCACCCGGAGCATAGGCGCCATGCCCAACCGTTACGCTGGCTCTCCCGATGACCGCGCGGCGCTCGACGCGTACGTGAAACTGTGGCGCGCGGCCCACGCGGTAGAGGTCAGCGCCAACCGGCACCTGGCCGAGCACGGCCTGACCATCAGCCAGTTTGGGGTGATTGAAGCCGTTTACCACCTGGGCCCCCTGAGTCAGCGGCAGCTGGCCGAGAAGATTCTGCGCTCCAGCGGCAACCTGACCATGGTGATTGACAACCTGGAGCGCGACGGCCTGGTGCGGCGCGACCGCGATCCCAACGACCGCCGCATCATGCGCGTGTCGCTGACTCCGGCGGGGCAGAAGCTGATTGAGCGCATTCTGCCGCGCCACGTGCAGGGCATTCGTGACGTGTTCAGTGTGCTCACGCCCGAGGAAACCGCGCAACTGAGCAGCCTGACCCGCAAGCTGGGCCGCGCTCTGCAGGCCCAGGGCGATGAGCCAGCCGCTGTCGAGCGGGCCGGGCGGCGCTAGGGACCAGCGCCGGCCAGTCCCCAGGCCTGCCTCTCACCCAGAACCGTTTAACATTAAGTAAAGTGGAGGCATGACCCCACCGCCCGGCACCACCCCCGTTCAGGGCCTGCACCACGTCACCATTATGGCCAGCGATCCGCAGCGCAACGTGGATTTCTACACGGGGGTGCTGGGGCAGCGGCTGGTCAAGGTCACGGTGAATTTTGACGACCCGGGCACCTATCACCTGTATTACGGCGACCAGACCGGGCAGCCCGGCACGATCATGACGCACTTTCCCTGGCCGGGCGCCCGCCGGGGCACGCGCGGCAGCGGCGAGGTGGTGGCAGTGACCTACAGTGCGCCCCTGGCCTCGCGCGGGTACTGGGCACAGCGGCTGGCACAAGCGGGCTTCTCCCCTGCCCTGCGCCAGCGCTTTGGGCAGGAGGTGCTGGCGTTTGAAGACCCGGACGGCACGGCCACCGAACTGGTCTTTGAGGACGGCGCCCCCGTGGAGCCCTGGCCCGCCTCGCCGGTGCCGGCCGAGCACGCCCTGCGCGGCTTTCACAGTGTGACCGCCTGGGTGCGCGACGTGGCCCCGGTGCGGGCCCTGCTGGTCAACCAGCTGGGCTTCACCGAGCACGGCACCGAGCCCGACCCCGACACGGCGGCCCCCCGCACCCGCTTTCGGGGGAGTGGGGCAGGCGTGGGCCTGTGGGTGGACGTGGTGGAACGCCCCGGACTGGCGCGCGGGCAGTTCGGCGCCGGCAGCGTGCACCACGTGGCTCTGCGCACGCGGGACGACGCCGAACAGGCCGCCTACCTCTCGGTGCTGGACGCGGCAGGCTACCGGCCCACGCCTGTGCAGGACCGGCAGTATTTCCATTCGATCTATTTCCGCGAACCGAACGGCGTGCTGTTCGAGATTGCCACCGACGCCCCCGGCTTTCCCAGCGACGAGCCGGTGGCCGAGCTGGGCCGCCACCTGAAGCTGCCGGCGTGGTATGAGGGCCAGCGCCCGCAGATTGAAGCGGAGTTGCCCCAGTTGCGCAGCCCGGAACACGGCGTGACGCTGGGCACCCGGGTCCTCAGCGGCGCGGCCCCCGTGCCGGCCCCAGCGGCGCCCCGCGTGAACGTGCGGACCGCCGGGCGGCCCCCGGGTGAAGCCCGCGTGGCGGCAGTGCTGCTGCATGGCCGGGGCGGGGCGGCGCAGGACATCCTGAGCCTGGAACGCGAATTCAACCTCAGCGCCTTTGCGTACCTGGCCCCGCAGGCGCCCGGCAACACGTGGTACCCCCAGTCCTTCCTGGCGCCGGTGGAACAGAACCAGCCGCAACTGGACGAGGCCCTGGCCACCGTGGAAGCTGCCTTCGCCCACCTCGCCGATCACGGCATTCCGGCGGGGCGCGTGGCCCTGGTGGGCTTCAGTCAGGGTGCCTGTCTGGCGCTGGAATACGCCAGCCGCGCCTCGCAGCGCCCCGGCGCGGTGGTGGCCTTCAGCGGCGGCCTGATCACCCTGGACCGCGCGGGCGACCTGGGGGGCCTGCCCGTGTTCATGGGCGTGGACCCCCACGACAGCCACATTCCCCTCTCCCGCTTTACCGACACGGCTGACCATCTGCGCGCACGCGGGGCTGCTGTGGACGCCCGCGTTCTACCGGGGCTGGGGCACAGCATCAACCGCGAGGAACTGGACGCGGCGCGCGCCCTGCTGGGCCAGGTGGCCGGGACGGTGTAGGGGCCGGGGGCAGACTGAAACTTGACGCGATCAAGTGGAAGCCCTGAACTTTCTCAAATCCCGTGACACCCAGCGATGACGAAAGCGGCTCAAGAACGAGCCGCTTTCTCTTTGCCCCAGGTGTACGACCCTTGGCGCTCGCTGTCATCACGGGCCTTCAAAGCCCAGTAGAGCGCAATGAAAGGACGAGGAGACGTGGAGGGCCTCTCGTCAGGCTGGAAAGCCACCGGTTACTGCGGCCCGGATATACCCTTTCAGATCAAGTTGGACGTTCAGGCGACTATCGGTTTCATGCTCCCAGCGAAAGACATTCCATCCCCCAACGTTGCCCCGAAGCACCCGAAGCCCAATCAGGTCACCGTTGCCGAGATCACCAATAAAAAAGAGCCCGTCAAACGGCATGTAGAGCGATGCAAACTCGGGCGTCTGCCGCATGATCCGGTTCTGGTCTTCCATCTCACTGGGCGCCCAGACCACCCGTTCGCCATACACCCCGGAAAGGCCACCGACCTCCAGCAGCAGTAATTTTAAATTCTCCGGCAGAATCAGATCGAAAGTGTGCTGTAGCCGCTCAAGGTCGGCAGGAGAAGCAGAGACACAGTCAGCCAGCTTAAGGCCGAGCTCCTCAAGAAAACTTCGCCACAGCGCTGAGCGTACAGGAAGTCGCCTTCGTCATCTCTGATTCTGGCAGCGCTGCTCCGTGTGCTTCGCTCGTTACCCAAACTTTCTCACCGCTGCGTCTAACCTGCTCTACTTCACCGTCACGGCCACGAACACCGGCAGGGCGTCGGGGCCTTCAAAGCCCATGGCGTAGGCGCGCAGGGCCAGCAGCACGCGGTTGCCCTGCACGTCCACCCGCTCCAGGGTGTAACGCGAGACGCAGCGGGACCCGGCAGAGAGCTGACGGCGCACGAGTTGGCCGCCCACCCGCAATTCAAAGCCGGCGGGGCGTTCGCCGGGCAGCAGCAACTCGGGCTGGTCGCAGGCAGAGGCCGGCAGCGGCACCACCTTCAGGCTGACCGGCACCGGGCGGCTCCACAGCGGCACTGGGGTCACCTGCACGGCCCCCGGGCGCACGCCATCTTCCCAGCGGGGGTAGGGGGCCGGGTAGGCGCGCTGGTAGCGGGGCACACTGGCCCTGGCGCTGTGCAGGCCCATGCTGCGCAGCAGGGTCTGGGTGGTGGTGGCTGCCAGCAGGTTCCGGCGCACCTCTAGGGCTATGGCGTTTTCGTCCACCACGGTGCGGCTGGCCAGCACCGCACCGCTGCGGGTGCTCAGCACGGAGAAGGCCGCCTGGCCAAAGCCGCTGCCGTCCTGCTCGCCGCTGACCACTATGAGTACCCTCTCGCCGCTGGCCGAGAACCGCACGTCGGTCATGGGCAGGCGTTCATTGGCCTGGGCCCCAGCCCCCAGCAGGCTCAGGGCCAGCAGGCCCGCGCGCCAGAGCGCCGCGCCCTGGATCACCGGAACCTCACACTGGCGAGCACCTTGCTGAACAGCGCGCTGGCCTGGGCAAAGCGGGCCGGCGTGTCGGTCATCTGAAAGGAATACAGGTTCTTGGCCCCCACGCCGTACCACACGCGCATGGTGAGCTGGCCCTTGGGGTGAGTCACGGCGTACTGCCGCTCCACACCACTCACGCCGCCGTAATTGACCGTGCGGCTACTGGTCTGTTTGGGAGTGGCGCCTGTGCCCTTGATGCCCGCCTCGAACTTCTGAAACTCGCTGGCTGGGGTGGGCGACGCGCCGTTTCTGGGGGTAAACAGCAGCCGGATCATGGTGGCGGGCGGCGCCTTGGCCGACACCAGACTGACCCCGGCGGTGCCGTCCTGAAAATCGGCGCCCAGCCAGCCTTTGGGCAGGCTAACGGTAAAGGGCAGCTTGGGATCACTGAAGGGCACCAGGGTCTGGGCCCGGGCCAGGGGCGAGAGCAGCGTGGCAAGAACCAGCACAGAAACAACCTTCATGAGGCGCACCGTAGCAGGCCAAGGTGAGTGCTTCTGCCCGGGGACATGGACGCGGCGCAGGCACAGGCGTCAGCGGGCAATCAGACCGGGGCGCGGCCACAGGCGCAGCCCGGCGGGCCCGGCCACGTCCCGCAGGGATACGAGGCCGTAGGCGCGGCTGTCCAGACTCTCGCCCAGGCGGCGGTTGTCGCCCAGCACCCACACCTTGCCCGGCGGCACGCGCTGGGCGGCCTGGTCCTGCACAAAGCCCTCGCTGGCGTAGCTTTCGGCCAGCACCTGTCCATTCACCTGCACCCGGCCGTCCTGAATGGCCACCGTGTCGCCGGGCAGGCCCAGCACCCGCTTGATGTTGTACGGGCGGTGGCGAACGCCATACACCGTCTCGTACGCGTAGCCACTGTCGGCGGGCGCCTTGAACACCAGCAGGTCGCCCCGGCGGGGGTAGGCGCGCCACAGCCCGGCCGCGTGCAGCCAGCGCGGGTATTTCAGCAGCAGCAGGGCGTCGCCGCTGCGCAGGGTGGGCAGCATGGAATCGCCGCGCACCCGCGCCAGCGTGAAGCCGAAGGTGGTCAGGAGGTAGGCCGGCAGCAGGCCGCCCAGCACCCACGCCCGCCAGCTGGAAGAGGAAGCACGGTCCGCCACGGCGTTCCAGGGTAGCGCCTTGGGTGGCCGGGGGACCGCCGCCGAGCAGTTGTCTAGGCACAGGGCCGGGTGGCCGGGATCTGCGCCCAGGCCGCTGCGCCGCGCATGGGCCCCGTGATAGCCGGCCTTGGGCCGACAGGAACAGGCCCTGGGCTGCCCGGCGCCGCCCCCCACAACTGGCTTCATGGTCACTTCAGAGTGGAGGGACCGCGTGACGCCGCGCCTGCCCAGCCGTTACCCTGTCGCGCATGAGCACTGACGCAGGCGCACTGAAAGTCGAGAAGTACCACGAGGGCACCGGCACGCCCGCCCAGGCCGGCAAGATGGTGCGGGTGCATTACACCGGCACGCTGGAAAACGGCCAGAAATTTGACAGCAGCCGCGACCGGGGCGAGCCTATCGAGTTTCCGCTGGGCGTGGGCTACGTGATTCAGGGCTGGGACCAGGGCATCGCGCAGCTGCGCGTGGGCGACAAGGCGCGGCTGACCATTCCCGCCCACCTGGGCTACGGCGCAGCGGGCGTGCCCGGCGTGATTCCCGGCGGCGCCACGCTGATCTTCGACGTGGAACTGGTGGACGTGCGCTAAGACCGGTCCCTGAACAGCGCCGGGAAGCCAGATCGCTTCCCGGCGCTGTTCTTTGCATTCACGGGCTGAGGAAGGGGGGCCAGGGCGAAGCGGCGCTTCGCCCTGGCCCCGTTGGGCACGCCTGGGGCTTGACGGTGAAAAACCTTTCAACGTAAGATTCGTAAGTAACGAAAATCACCTTTATGGGGGAGCCCCTTGATCGAGTCGCGCCGAAGCGAGATTCTCTCGCTTGTTCATCAGCATGGCGAATTGCCCGTTGCGGAACTTTCGAAACTGCTGGGCGTTTCGGAAGTGACCGTGCGCAGCGACCTGAAAGCCCTGGCCGAGGCCGGGCAGGTGCGCCGCGCGCGGGGCAGCGTGCGCCCACCGCTGGAACTGCGCCGCGAGTCGCCGCTGGAACAGACCCGCCACGAACACAGCGCCGCCAAACGCCGCATTGGCCGCGCCGCCGCCGCCCTGGTGCGCGACGGTGAGACGGTCTTTCTGGACGTGGGCAGCACCACCACCGAGGTGGCCCGCGCCCTGTCACCCACCCTGCAGGGGGTGACGGTGGTGACCAATGGCCTGAACATCGCCCTAGAACTCGAACGTCTCAGCGGCGTGCGGGTGATCGTGACGGGCGGCACGCTGCGCCCACTGCAGCACTCGCTGGTCAGCCCCTACGCGCTGGACGTCCTGAAACACATTCACGCCGACCGGCTGTTTCTGGGCTGCAACGGCGTCCACCCCGAACACGGCGTCACCAACGCCAACCACGAGGAGGCCGAGGTTAAACGCCTGATGGTGGCGCAGGCCCGCGAAGTCGTGGTGGTGGCCGACCACAGCAAACTCGGTCAGGTCAGCCGCGCGCACATTGCGCCCATTGGTGGCGTTACCACCCTCATCACCAACCGCCGGGGCCCCGAGCCACCTGCTGAACTGGACGGCGCGCTGCGCGAGATGTGCCTCGTCTGAGTCCACCTGTCTGAGTCCGACTGTCTGAGTCCACCTGCTGCCCTGCTCTCCCCTTGTTCCCCGCACCCCTTTCTTCCACCGGAGGACCTATGAACAAAGTGCTGATGACCGCCCTGACTGCCCTGCTGGCCAGCTCAGCCCTCGCCGCCGATCCGGCCTTTCCCAAGGCGCCCAGCGGCAAGGTGACACTGGAAGTCTGGTCGTGGGTACCTGGCCTGGACAAGACCGTGCAGGCCTTTGAAAAGGCGTACCCGAACATTGACGTGAAGGTGACCAACCTGGGCGGCGGCCCGCAGACCTACACCAAGCTGCTGACCACCCTGAAAGCCGGCACCGGCGCGCCGGACGTGGCCCAGATTGAGTACGGCTTTTTGCCCGCCTTCGTGGACACGGGCGGCCTGACCGACCTGAGCACCCTGGGCGCGAACAACTACCGGAAATACTTTGTGCCCTGGACCTGGGGACAGGTCAGCCCCGACGGCAAGGCGGTGTTCGCCATTCCGCAGGACACCGGCCCCTTTGCCATGGTCTACCGCGACGATCTACTGAAAAAATACGGCGTGCAGGTGCCGCGCACCTGGGCCGAGTACGAAAAGGCCGCTGCCACGGTGCATGCCAAGAGTGGCGGCAAGGTGAAGATGGGCAACTTCTACGCCACCTTTGCGCCGTGGTTCATGGCGCTGGCCTGGGCCGACGGCGCGCAGTTCTTCAAGCGTGACGGCGACCGCTGGGTGCAGACCCTGAACAACCCCACCGCCAAGAAGGTCCTGAACTACTGGTACGGCATGATCAAGAAGGGCCACGTGGGCACCCTGAACGCCTTTACCAGCGACTACTGGAACGCGGCTGGGGCCGGACAGGTGGTCAGCAACATGGAAGCGGCTTGGGGCCCGGGCGGTTACGCGGGCAGCCTGAAGAACAAGTCGGCCGGGCAGTGGCGCGCGGCCAACCTGCCGCAGTGGACGGCCGGGAGCACCGTGAGATCCGGCAACTGGGGCGGCAGCTCCAACGTGGTCACCGCCCAGAGCAAGAACAAGGAAGCGGCCATGCTGTTCAGCCTGTGGCTGAACCTCTCGCAGAGCGCGATTACCAACAACTGGACCAACGGCGGCCTGTTCCCCGCCAGCGACGCCGGCCTGGACCTGGCCGTGCTGAAGGACAAGACCAAGAACCCCAGCAAGTTCTTCGGTGGCCAGGACATCAGCAGCGTGTATGCCCGCGCCAGCCGGGGCGTGAACGTCAACTTCCAGTGGGCGCCGTGGTTCCCCTACGCCAACGACAACTTCAACAAGCAGATGGACCTGATGCTCAAGGGGCGCCTGACCCCCGATCAGGCACTGGACGCGTGGCAGCGTGAAACGCTGGCCGAGGCCAAGAAACAGGGCTACGACGTGCGCTGAGCTCTGTTGCGGGGGCGGTGAGGGGCGCGGGAGACGCGGAAGGGCGCGCCTCTGTCCGCGCCCCCAGCCCTTGTTGGCCGCCTGTGCCGTGGCCAGCCACCCAGCACGCCCCCAGAACCGCCGCTTCTGTGCCCGCGCTGCCCGCGCCCTGGCCTCTTTGCCCGCATTGACCCGTAGTGGCCCAGGGTGGGTCCGGAGTCGTGTTCTGTATGAGGTACCTATGAGCCATTCTGTGCCAAGAGTCCAGCCATGAAGCCGCCGCGCGCCGTGCCGTGGCTGTTTCTGAGCCCTTTTCTGCTGCTGTTTGCCGCCTTTTACGTGGCCCCAGTGCTGTATGCCGGGTATCTGAGTCTGTTCATCAAGAAGCGCGCCGGCTTTGGCCCCGCCAGAGAGGTGTTTGGTGGCCTGACCAACTACGTGCGCGCCTTTCAGGACGCCGATTTTCTGGCCAGCCTGCTGAACATCCTGAAGTTTGCCGCGGTGCAGATTCCGCTGATGGTGGTGCTGGCCACCGCCCTGGCCCTGGCCCTGGACAGCAGCCGGGGCCGCCTGCAGGGGTTTTTCCGCACCGCCTTCTACCTGCCCTATACGATTCCCAGCGTGATCGCGGGGCTGCTGTGGGGCTACCTGTACTCCAAGAACCTCTCGCCTTTCAACCAACTGACCGGGCGCTCCTTTGATTTCCTGGGCAGCGACGTGGTGCTCTGGAGCATTGCCAACATCGTCACCTGGACCTGGACGGGCTACAACATGATCACCCTGTACGCCGCGCTGCAGAACATTCCCGGCGACCTGTACGAGGCCGCGCGCATTGACGGCGCCGACGGCTGGACCCTCACCCGCTTTATCAAGCTGCCGCTGCTGAAACCCAGCCTGCTGCTGGTGCTGATCTTTTCGATCATCGGGACCATGCAGATTTTCAGCGAGCCCTTTGTGATCCGGCCGCTGGGGTACGTACCGGACAACATCACGCCGAACACCTACCTGTATCTGGTGGCCACGCGCGACGGCAATTTCAGTTACGCGGCCACGCTGGCCATTCTGCTGGCCGTCTTTACCCTACTGCTCAGCGCCGTCTTTCTGCGCTTTACCCGCCGGGGAGGTGAAGTATGAGCACCCGGACCCGCTTTACCCCGCTGCAACTGCTGGCCCTGACCCTGTTTGCGGTCTACGCCCTGCTGCCGCTGTGGTGGGTGATCGTGACCATGTTCAAGGACAACGGGCAGCTGTTTTCCACCTTTGGGCTGTGGTTTGCCAGTCCCAGCCACCTTGCCGAGAACCTGCAGACCCTCCTGACCCGCCAGGACGGCATTTTCCGGCGCTGGCTGCTGAACTCGTTCGTGTACGCCGGGGCCACGGCGCTGGGCAGCGTGCTGGTCAGCGCGCTGGCGGGCTACGCCTTTTCGGCCTACACCTTCCGGGGCAAGAACGCGCTGTTTGCGCTGATTCTGGTCACCATCATGGTGCCGGGGACCGCGCTGGTGCTGCCCCTGTTTCTGATGATGCAGAAGCTGGGCCTGCTGAACACCTACTGGGCAGTCATTCTGCCGGGGCTGGTCAATCCGTTCGGCCTGTACCTGATGCGGCTGTTCTGGGACGCTGGCTTTCCCAAGGAACTGATGGAAGCCGCGCGCATTGACGGCGCGAGCGAGTGGACCATCTTTCAGCGCCTGGGCCTGCCGCTGGTGCAGGGCGGCCTGGTGACCGTGGGGCTGTTTTCCTTCGTGGGTGCCTGGAACAACTTCTTTCTGCCGCTGGTGGCCGTCAGCCGCGACGAGCTGTTTCCCCTCACCCTTGGCCTGAGCGTGTGGAACCAGACCAGCAGTTCCAGCGGCCAGGAGCCCCTGTACACCGTGATCGTGCTGGGCGCCCTGGTGAGCATTCTGCCCCTGGTGGCCGCGTTCCTGACCCTGGGGCGCTACTGGCAGGGCGGGCTGGCCACCGGCGCAGTGAAGGGGTGATGGTGAATGGTTGACGGTGGATGGAAAGCCCCCGAGCTTTGGCCTTGCGTGTCCGCCTCTTGCCTGAAGGCAACACCGGACCAGGGTGACCCGGCGCTCTACACCCAAGCCCTTCTCTTTCTCTCCTTCTTCCCCTTTCAAGGATGACCTTGCATGACCTTCAACCTTCCCACTGACCACCTGCTGCTGGGCAGCTGCGATTACCCCGAACATGTGCCCCAGGACCGCTGGGCCCCCTACGCCGCGCAGCAGCGCGCCCTGGGCCTGAGCTATGTCCGGCTGGCCGAATTTGCCTGGAGCCGCCTGGAACCCGCGCCCGGCCAGTACGAGTGGGCGTGGCTGGACGAGGCGGTGGAGACCTCCGCCGCCCAGGGCCTGAAGGTGGTGCTCTGCACGCCCACCGCCACCCCGCCCGCGTGGCTGGTGCGCGCCCACCCCGAGATGCTGGCCTATGACGCCCAGGGCCGCGTGCGCGAATTCGGCTCGCGCCGCCACTACGATTTCGCCTCGCCGGTCTACCGCGAGCACTCGCGGCGCATCACGCGCGCCCTGGCCGAGCGCTACGGGCAGCACCCCGCCGTGGCCGGCTGGCAGACAGACAACGAATTCGGCTGCCACGCCACCAGCCGCTCGTATGGCGGCGCCAGCGCCGGGCGCTTTCCAGAATGGCTGCGGGAGAAATACGGCACTCTGGACGCCCTGAACGACGCCTGGGGCAACGTGTTCTGGAGCATGGAGTACAGCGACTGGGCGCAGGTCAGGCCCCCCAACCTGACGGTCACCGAGCCCAACCCCTCGCACCTGCTGGACTACGCCCGCTTCGCCTCGGGCCTGATTGCCGAGTTTCAGGCCGAGCAGGTGACCCTGCTGCGCGAGCTCTCGCCGGGGCGCTTCATCACGCACAATTTCATGATTTTCGAGTCCGGCTTCGACCACTACGAGGTGGCCCGGGGCCTGGATTTTGCCAGCTGGGACAATTACCCCACCGGGATGCTGGAATTCTTTGCCCCCCCCGGCGTGAATGAGGCGCTGAAAACCCGCTACGCACGCACCGGGCACCCGGATCTGGTGGGATTTAACCATGATCTGTATAGAGGGGTTGTAGGTCGTGGGGTGTGGGCTGTAGGAAAAGACTCAACCCCACAACCCACAGCCCACAGCCCACAACCCGGCTTCTGGGTCATGGAACAGCAGTGTGGCCCTGTCAACTGGGCGCCCTACAACGCGCTGCCGGCACCAGGGGCCACGGCGCTGTGGACGGCGCAGGCGTGGGCGCACGGGGCGGATACCGTAAGCTATTTCCGCTGGCGGGCGGCCACCATGGCCCAGGAGGTCATGCACTCGGGCCTGCTGCGCCACGACGAGACGCCCAGTCCGGGGCACGCCGAGGTGGGCGCGCTGGACCAGACGCAGTTTCCGCTGGGGCCGGTGCCGGCAAAGGTGGCCCTGCTGCACGATTACGAGAGCCTGTGGCTGTACGACGCCCAGCCGCACGCCGCGGGCCTGAGCTACTGGGCGCAGACGGTGACCTACTACTCGGCGTTGCGGTCGCTGGGGGCAGATGTGGCCGTGGTGCACGCCGACGCCGACCTGAGCGGCTACGCGGTGGTCGTGGCCCCGGCGGTCACACTGGTGGGCCCGGAGCGGGCCGCGCGCTGGGCGGCGGCCATGGAGGGGGGCGCGCACCTGGTCTGCGGGCCGCGCACTGCCTTCCGCACGCCGGGGGGCGGCACCTGGGAGGGCGGACAGTTTGGCCCCCTGTCAGACCTGCTGGGCGCGCGGCTGTCGCTGTACGACTCGCTGCGCCCGGGCCTGACGCAGGGCGTGAGCGGCCTGGGCGCGAGCTTCGAGGCGCACACCTGGGCGGAAAGTTACCGCCCGCTGGGCGCGCAGGTGCTCGCCACCTACGCGGGCGGGCCGCTGAACGGCGAGGCGGCGGTGATTCGCCGCGGCCAAGCCACCGTCATTGGCGCGCACAGCGAAGCGCTGATCGGCGCGGTGCTGGCCGAGGTGCTGACCACGGCGGGCGTGCCGGTCACGCCGCTGCCTGAGGGCGTGCGCCTGAGCCGCCGGGCGGGGCAGGTGCTGGTGCAGAACTGGAACCCCGAGCCCACCGAATGGAACGGGCGAATGCTGCCCCCCGTGAGTTTTCAGGTGCTGCCGGAGGCCGACCATGCCTGAGTGGACCCTGAACGTGAACCCGGCCAAGCTGCGCGTGCTGGTGAGCGGCTTTCAGTCCTGGAGCGAGGCGGAACTGCGACCCCTGCAAGACACCCAGGCCGCGCCCCTGATGCGCTGGCGCCACGAGCAGGGCCACGATCCCGGCTTCCTGCCCAGCGGCCAGGCGGGCGTGTGGCGCAGCCACAGCGTACTGGCGCTGGTGCGCCCGGACGGCGGCGGCTGGGTGGGCATGGCGGGCGACGCCACCCAGACCTTTGTTCAGTGGGAGGCGCGCGCGCAGGGCGACCACGTGCGCGTGAGCTGCATCCTGGAAGGCCCCGAAGTGCCCCTGCACTGGGAGGAGACCCCGGATGTGATCGCCACCCTGGAAGCGCGGGCCGCCGAGCTGGGCCGGGCCATGCACGCGCGCACGCCCGCGCCGCTGCGGGTGTGGTGCTCGTGGTACTCGTACTACCGCAGCGTGACCCTGGCGGCCATGCTGGACAATGCCTGCCGCGCCAGGGCGGCCGGGCTGCCCTTCGACGTGTTTCAGCTGGACGACGGCTTTCAGGCCGACCTGGGCGACTGGGAAGAGCCCAGCGCCCACTTCGGCGGCCACGCCCGCGACCTGCCGGGGCCGCTGCGCGAACTGGGGTACACGCCGGGCCTGTGGCTGGCGCCGTTTCTGGCCTCGCCTACCTCGCGCCTGTTTGCCGAGCACGCGGACTGGATGCTGCGCGGCGAGGACGGCTGCCCGCTGCCGGTGGGCCACAACTGGGGCGGGCCGTACTTTGCGCTGGACACCACCCACCCCGGGGCCCTGGCGTGGCTGCGCGAGCTGGCCGCCACCGCGCGCGGCTGGGGCTACCCGTACCTGAAACTGGATTTCCTGTACGGCGCGGCGCTGCCCGGGGTACGCCACGACCCGCGCGTGGGGCGCGCGCAGGCCTACCGCATGGGGCTGCAGGCGCTGCGCGACGGCGCCGGGCCAGACGCCTTTTTGCTGGGCTGCGGCGCCCCGCTGGCCCAGAGCATTGGCCTGGTGGACGCCATGCGCACCGGCCCCGACGTGGCACCCTTCTGGGACGAGGAATCGCGCCGGGTGTGGCTGGGCGACGCCACCGGTCCCAGCGCCCGCAACGCGCTGCACACCGCACTCTCGCGCTGGTATCAGCACCCCTGGTATCAGCCGGACCCCGACGTGGCCATCTGCCGGCGCGAACTCAGCCTGCTGAACCATGAGGAGCGCGAGGCCGTGGCGGCCATGCTGGACGTGGTGGGCGGCCTGCGTGCCAGCAGCGACCCCATTGAGCTGCTGGACGGCCCGGGGCTGGACCTGCTGCGCCGCTGCCTTGCGCTGAGCACGCCGGACCGGCCCCGCACGCTGACCCAGAGCATGGGCGGGGCCGTGACCCACTTTTCGCGGGGAACCTTTAACCTCACCGACACTGCGGCGCCGGGGCTGAGCCCACACTCGTACCGTGAAGGATTTCATGGCTGACGCTGCCCTGCCCCCCACTGCCGTGCCCCAACCCGGCCTGCACGCTGCCGACTTCACCAAGCCGGATGGCCGCGCGGTCACGCTGTACGGCCTGAAACCGGTGCGGGTGACCGGCGAGATGCCCAGCCCCAGCCCCGACCCGGTGGACGCCCGGCCTGTCCTGCGCTGGCATCCGCTGCGAGGCGAGTGGGTGATGTACGCCGCGCACCGCCTGAACCGCACGTTCCTGCCGCCGCCTGAATACAACCCCCTGGCCCCCACCACCGACTCCGCGCACCCCACCGAACTGCCGCCGGGCGAATACGACCTCGCCGTGTTTGAAAACCGCTTTCCCAGCCTGAGCCTGCACGCCCCGGACCCTGGCGAGGGCCCCGCCGACACCCGCGCGGGCGTGGGAGCCTGCGAGGTGGTGGTGTTCAGCCAGGACGCCCGGGGCCGACTGGCCGACCTGGAGGAAGCGCACATGGACCTGCTGCTCTCGGTGTGGGCCGACCGCACGGCGCGGCTGGCGGCCACTGGGCGCATTCAGAGTGTGTTGTGCTTTGAGAACCGGGGGGTAGAGGTGGGCGTGACCCTGCACCACCCCCACGGCCAGATTTACGCCTACGACCATATTCCCCCCGTGCAGGCCCGCATGCTGGCGCAGGCCCAGGCGCACCACGCCGAGCACGGCCGGCCCTGGCTGGCCGACTTCGTGGCGCAGGAACGGGCAGCGGGCGAGCGGGTGGTGCTGGACGCGGGCGAGGCCCTGAGCGTGGTGCCGCCCTTCGCGCGCTACTCCTTTGAAACCTGGATCGTGCCCGCGCGGCCCGTGGGCCTGCTGGCCGAGCTGACAGGCCGCGAACGGGCCGCCTTCGCCCGGGTCCTGAAAGACACCCTGCTGCGGCTCGACGGCCTGTTCGGGGTGCGGATGCCTTACCTGCTCACGGTGCATCAGGCCCCGCTGGACGGGCCGCACCCGGCCTTCCCACTGCACATCGAGCTGTACCCTTATCTGCGCGCGCCGGGCCGCATGAAGTACCTCGCGGGCACCGAGCAGGGTGCCGGCGAGTTTGCCAACGACAAGTTCCCTGAGACCGCCGCCGCCGAACTGCGCGCGGTGGCCCCCGAAGCCGGAGCCGCCCTATGAAGACCTTTGAGGCCATCTTTGGCCAGCCCCCCCAGCTGAGCGCCCAGGCGCCGGGCCGCGTGAACCTGCTGGGCGAACACACCGACTACCAGGGCGGCTTTGTGCTGCCCACGGCCATTCCACAGACCACCACCGTCCAGGTGGGCCGCAACGGCACCCACACCCACCGCGTCTACGCGGCCGACCTGGACCAGGAAGCCACCTTTGCGGTGGGCGAAAACGCCCGGGCGCCGTTTGCCCGCTATGTGGCCGGAGCCCTGACACTGGGTGGGGCAACGGGCGGCCTGAACGTGCATGTCACGTCCAACGTGCCCATGGGCGCGGGGCTCAGCAGCAGCGCCGCACTGGAGGTAGCGGTGCTGCGCGCCCTGCGCCTGCTGGGCGACCTGGAGGCCGACGACGAGCGCCTTGCCCTGATCGCCCAGCGGGTCGAACATGACTTCGTGGGGGTGCAGTGCGGCATCATGGACCAGATGGCCAGCAGCGTGGCCGATGACCAGACCCTGCTGCTGCTGGACACCCGCAGCCTGGAACGCCGCACCCTGCCGCTGCCGGGCGGCACGCAGGTGCTGGTGCTGGACAGTGGGGTGCCGCGCCAGCTGGCCGAAAGCGGCTACAACGAACGCCGCGCGCAGGTGGAGGAAGCCGCCCGCCTGCTGGGCGTGCCCCAGCTGCGCGACGTGAGTAACGTGGCGGCGCTGGACGCCCTGCCCTCGCCGCTGCGCGAACGGGCCCGCCATGTGGTCACAGAAAATGCCCGGGTGCTGGCGGCGGTGGAAGACGGCGTGGACGAGGTGCGCTTTGGCACCCTGATGAACGCCAGCCACGCCAGCCTGCGGGATGACTACGCCGTCAGCCACCCCCGGGTGGACGAGCTGGTGGCGCTGCTGCAGGCCCACCCCCGGGTCTACGGCGCCCGCATGACCGGTGCGGGCTTTGGCGGCGCGGTGGTGGCCCTGGTGCGCGCAGGCCACGCGGCGACTGTGGCGCAGGCGGTGCTGGCCGATTACGGGCCAGAAGGCCGGCAAGTGGTGCCGTAAGAAGACAGCATGAAGCGGGGCCGGGCACTTGCACCCGGCCCCGCTTCATGTCGCTCCCGGGTCAGCTGTCGTGGTCCGGGTCTTTCTGGCGGTTGGGCTCCCCGTGCTCCACGCCGATCTCCTGGGTACCGGGCTGGTCCTGGCGCACGCCGCTGATGTGGTGCGGCACGTGGCGCAGGCTCTCGGCGTCGCTGTGCTGCTCCTGTGGGTGGTCGTGGGTCTCGTCGCTGCGGTGTCCAGTCATGAGGGCAGGGTAGGCGGGCAGGGCGGGGTGCGGGTGTGGGGGGCCTTAAGGGTGGACCTCAATTCTGGAAAATTTGCCCTGCCCATCACAGGCGACGCCCAGAAAATCCGTTGCCGGGGGCATGATTCGCAATTCATGGGTTGGTTTACGCTGGATAGTCCAGGCTCAGGGGCGGCCCTTCGCCTCTCTTGGTGAGGGTCCATCGGCTGAGTTGCTCATGGGCCCCAGGCTCAGGGACGGCCCTTCGCCTTTCTTGATTAGCTTCCATCGGCTGAGTTGCTCTGTGGAAGCGCTACAATTTTCCCAACATGAAACGAATGGCGACCCTGCTGACGGTCGCGCTGGCTGCTATGGCAGCGGCGCAAAGTGTCTTGCCTGCCAACACGGCCCGCGTGCATTACCAGCGTGCAGACGGCAACTATGCCGGGTGGGGCCTGCATGTCTGGGAAGACACCACTGCCCAGGTGGAATGGACCAAACCGCTGGCCCAGAGCGGCAAGGACGACTGGGGCGCGTACTACGACATTCCCCTGAAACCCGGCGCGCAGAAGGTGGGCTTTATTGTCCACAAGGGGGACGATAAGGACCCCAGCGCGGACCTGTGGTTTGACCTGAGCAAGGGCCGCGAGCTGTTTGTGAAAGCTGGGGGCACGAACGTGGCGTATGCCCGGGGCGCCGCCCTGAACGTGGACGCCACCAAGCAGCCCGTTGCGCAGGCGGCGCCCGCCACGCCCACGGCGCCAGCGGCCCCGGCCACCGCCGCCACGGGCAGCGCCACTCCCATTCCCCAGAATGTGCTGCGGGTGCGCTATGTGCGCCCCGACGGCCAGTACGACGGCTGGGGCCTGCATGTCTGGGAAGACACCACCGCTGCGGTGGAATGGGCCAAGCCGCTGCCGCCCACCGGCAAGGACGCGGGCGGCGCCTACTGGGACGTGCCGCTGAAGGCGGGCGCCGCCAAGGTGGGCTTCATCGTGCACAAGGGCGACGAAAAGGACCCGGGCGCCGACATGTTCGCGGACCTGTCCAAGGGGCGCGAGGTCACGGTGACCAGCGGCAAGGCCGAATTTGCCTACGGCGCCCCGGCGGCCCTGAGCGACCCACCCGTGCCCACTGGCTTTGCGCGCATCAACTATTTCCGCCCGGACGGCAAGTATGAGGACTGGGGCCTGCACGCCTGGGAAGACACCACCGCTGCGGTGGAATGGAGCAAGCCGCTGCCCCAGACGGGCACCAACTCGTTTGGCGTGTACTGGGACGTGCCCATGAAAACGGACTGGAAGAAGCTCAATTTCATTGTTCACAAGGGAGATGAAAAGGACCCCGGCCCGGACATGACCCTGGCGGCAGACAAGGGCAATCAGGCCTGGGTGGTCAGCGGCAAGACCGAGGTGTACACCACCCGCCCCGATACCACGGTGCGGCAGGTGGGCGACCTGATGCGGCAGCAGGCCGTGATGCTCTCGCGTGACCTGATTGCCGTGAAGCCGGCGCTGGTGCAGCCCGGCGCCTTCCTGACCCTGCACGCGGCCAGGGACGCGGGCCTGAAGCTGACGGCCGCTGGCGTGGACGGCGGCGACAGCCTGACGCTGGAGCCCGTGGACAGCGGCCTGAGCGCGGCCCAAAAGGCCAAGACACCCCACCTGGCGAACTACGCCCTGCTGCGGGTGCGCGCCGAGGACCGCGCCCGGGTGGGCGAGGCGCTGCGGGGGCAACTGGCGGTCTCCAGCGTGCTGCCCGACGGCACGGTGCTGGACGCCACCGGTGTGCAGACCGCCTGGGCCCTGGATGACCTGTACACCTACAACGGCCCCCTGGGCGTGACGTGGCAGGGCAACGTGCCCACCGTGCGCCTGTGGGCCCCCACCGCGCAGGACGTGAAGCTGCGCCTCAGCACCTCGGGTTCAGGCGCCGAAACCATGGTGCCTATGACCCGCGACGCGCAGGGCGTATGGACGGCCCGGGGCGCGGCCGGCTGGAAGGGCGGCACCTACCGCTACGAAGTGAAGGTGTTTGCGCCGGGCACCGGCAAGATTGAAACGAACCTGGTGACTGACCCCTATTCCGTGGCCCTGACGCGGAACAGCACCCGCAGCGTCATGGTGGACCTGAACGACGCCGCCCAGAAGCCCCAGGGCTGGGACGCCCTGAAGAAGCCCGCCCTGCGCAGCGCGTCGGACCTCAGCTTCTACGAACTGCACCTGCGCGACTTCAGCGCCGCCGATGCCAGCGTGCCGGCGGCCCAGCGCGGCACCTACCTCGCCTTTACGCAGGCGGGCAGCAACGGCATGAAGCACCTCAAAGCCCTGGCCGACGCGGGCCTGAAGGCCGTGCACCTGCTGCCCACCTTTGACATTGCCACCATTAACGAGGACAAGGGGCAGTGGAAGACCCCCGGCGACCTGGGCAAATTTGCCCCGAACAGCGACGAGCAGCAAAAAGCCGTAAACGCCATTCGGGACCAGGACGCCTACAACTGGGGCTACGATCCCTACCACTACATGGTGCCCGAAGGCAGCTACGCCGTGAACCCGGACCAGCGCGCGCTGGAATACCGCCGCATGGTGGCCGCGCTGAACGCGGCGGGCCTGCGCGTGGTGCAGGACGTGGTGTTCAACCACACCGCCGCCAGCGGTCAGGCCGAGCGCAGCGTGCTGGATAAGATCGTCCCCGGCTATTACCACCGCCTGAACCTGAATGGCGGCGTGGAGAATTCCACCTGCTGCGCGAACACCGCCACCGAACACGCCATGATGCGCAGGCTGATGGTGGACACCCTGGTGCTGATGGCCAAGGCCTACAAGGTGGACGGCTTCCGCTTTGACCTGATGGGGCACCACATGGTGGCCGACATGCAGGCTGCCCGCGCCGCGCTGGACGCCCTGACCATGCAAAAAGACGGCGTGGACGGCAAGAGCATCTACCTGTACGGCGAGGGCTGGGATTTTGGTGAAGTCGCCGCCAATGCCCGGGGCCGCAATGCCACGCAGCTCAACCTGTTCGGTCAGGGCATCGGCACCTTCAACGACCGCATTCGTGACGCTGTGCGCGGCGGCAACCCGTTTGGCGGCCTGCAGGAACAGGGCTTTGCTACGGGCGCCTTCGTGCTGCCCAACGGCCTGCCGGTGAATGCCGACAGGAACCGCGCCCTGGCTCTGGCCGATCAGGTGCGCATTGGCCTGACCGGCAACCTGCGCGATTACCGGTTCACGAACGCCGCCGGACAGACCGTGACGGGTGCCGAGCTGAAATATGGCAGCGCCCCCGCCGGGTACGCGGCCAGCCCCCGCGAGACCATCACCTATGTCAGCGCGCACGACAACCAGACCATCTATGACGCCGTGCTGCTCAAGGCCCCTGCGAACGCCACCCCGGCACAGCGCACCCGTATGCAGAACCTCGCGCACAGCGTGGTGCTGCTGGGACAGGGCCTGCCCTTCTCGTATGCCGGCGACGAGATTCTGCGCTCCAAGAGCTTTGACACCGACAGCTACAACAGCGGCGACTGGTTCAACGTGCTGGACTACACCCGCGCCAGCAACGGCTTTGGCAAGGGCCTGCCGCCCGCCGAGAAGAACAGCGGCAACTGGGACCTGTACCGCCCGCTGCTGGCCAACGCGGCCCTGAAGCCGGGCACCGCCGAGATCACCCGCGCCTTTGACCACTACCGCGAGATGCTGCGCGTGCGTTACTCCAGCACCCTGTTCCGCATGGACACCGCCGCGCAGGTGCAGCAGGGCCTGAGCTTCCTGAACGTGGGCCCCAACCAGACGCCCGGCGTGATTGCCATGAAGCTCAGCGGCGCGGTGAACGCGGCCAACCCCTACCGCAACGTGGTGGTGGTGTTCAACGCCAGCGGCAACAGCGTCACCCTCAGCGACCCGGCGCTGGCTGGCCTGAACCTCAGCCTGCACCCGGTCCTGGCCGCCAGCACCGACGCCACGGTGAAGACCAGCCGGGCCAGCGGCAACAGCGTGACGGTGCCGGCCCTGACCACGGCGGTGTTTGTCGGCAAGTAAAAACCAGAGCGGCATTTCTGGGGAAGGGGCTGGCCTGTGAGGGGCCGGCCCTCTTCTTTCGTTATGCTGCCCCGCATGACCCGCGCTCCCCTGCCCCTCCTGCTGGACGGCGACCCTGGCCTGGACGACGCTGTGGCGTGGCTGCTGGCGCTGGCCAGCCCCGAAGACGCCGAGGTGCTGGCCCTGACCACCGTGCACGGCAACGTGGGCCTGGACCGGACCACCCGCAACGCGGGCGTCATTCTGGCGCTGGCCGGCGAGGCAGGTGCTGGCGTGCGCGTCTATCCCGGCGCCGACCGGCCCCTGCTGGTGCCCGCCGTGACCGCAGCGGCCGTGCATGGTGACAGCGGCCTGCCTGCCGCTGGTCTGCCTGGGCCCACGCGCCCCCCCGAAGCCGAACACGCTGCCCTGTTGATCATCCGCACCGTGCGCGCGCGGCCCGGCGAGGTGACCCTGGTACCCACCGGCCCGCTCACCAACGTGGCCCTGGCCCTGCGGCTGGCCCCAGACATCGCGCCCCTGATCCGCGAGATCGTCTGGATGGGCGGCTCAACCACCCAGGGCAACCGCACCCCCGCCGCCGAATTCAACGCCCTGGCCGACCCCCACGCGGCGCAGATCGTGTTTGAAGCCGGCGTGCCCCTGAAGATGGTGGGGCTGAACGCCACCATGGGGTGCATTGCCACGCCGGACCGGGTGGCCGCGCTGCGGGCCCTGGGCAACCGCGCCGGCGCCGTGTGCGCCGAGCTGCTGACCTTCTACGCGGGGGTGTACCAGCGGCGCTACGGCATGAATGGCGGCGCCCTGCACGACCCGCTGGCCGTGGCAGCGGCCCTGCGCCCGGAGCTGCTGGACTGGCAGGCCATGAACGTGCAGATTGAAACCCAGGAAGGCCGGAATCTGGGCCGGACCGTGTGCGACCTGTACGGTGTCACGGAAGGCCCTGCCAATGCCCAGGTGGCGGTGGGGGTGCGCGACGGGGCATTTTTCGACTGGCTGCTGGAGCGCATCGGGCGGCTGGAGTAGAGAAAGGGTGGCCGGCAGCAGTGCGCGGGAGGCGGGACGCTGCGCACCGTTACCCCAGGCTCACCTCTTCCGCGCCCGGCAGCAGGTAGGCGCGGAGCGTCCCTGTACTGAGGTCAGCAATCAGGTAGGGCACCGGATAGGCCGCCAGCGCCTGATCGGTCGCGCTGGGCCCGGTCGGCCCGCGCGGGTGGCTGTGATACAGGGCCACCAGCTCCAGCCCCTCGGTCTGCATGGCCCGCCACGCACGCAGCAGATGCCCGGGATCGGCCAGATACGCGCGCTCGGGCGCCGGGTCAATGTTGGCCAGCGGGTACAGGGTCTGGGCGGTCCAGGTTTCGCCGGCCTGCACGCCGCCCAGTACCCCCACACACTCACGCGGGGCCTCGGCGCGGGCGTGCTGCCACAGTTCGCGGCGCAGCACATCGGGCAGCAGCAGGCGCATCCCCCGCATTATGCCCCCCAGGACGGAGGAAACGGCGATCTGCCGTGCCGGCGAGCAGGGAAGGCAAGAAGTCACGAGCGAGTATCAGTGTTCAGGTGAGGCGAGCAGAGTGGGGGGCCTGCCCACCTCCTCTGCGGCGCAGCTCTTCAAGTCCCAACTTCTCACGGTGCGCGCCCTCCCAGTTTCCCTCTTGGAGACGGCGCGAAAACAGCGTGTTCATCGAGTCGCTTGACGCAGAATGCTGAAACTGTCCGCACTCCTGAAATCTGTTGCCCTGCTGTTCAAAAGGAGAATCTGCTGGGCCCCACCAAGCCTTCTTGCCCCACCACGGCCCAGGTCCAGACGAGGCCGTCATGCGCGCAGCGCGCGGGCCATTGCGCGGGGGCCGAGGATGGCGTCGAGGCCGGACACGTCACTTGGTTGAGCAACCCCAGCCAACTTCAATAGAAACTCTCGCCCAGTGCCAACGTCTCCTCCCCCTGCCACCAGGTTCCAGGCGCATGAGTCTAACCAGCGGCAACGCGCAGGCCGCCCTGCGCGGCGAAGTCGTCTCCCCTCTGCTGCGCAGCTCTACGAGTCTGGGGGAGGGGGCTGGGGGGTGGGGCAAGCTGTCCAAACGCCCCCGCCCAACCCCATCCCCCAGAAACACCGTCCTGGCCGCCAAGCACACCCCCCCATTTGAGCTACACTGCCCGCTATGGCGAAGGCGAAAAGGAGGGCCGCTCCGGTCAGTCAGTTCGATGGAGAGGCACTGGGCCTGGTGCTGTTCGCTCTGGGGATCTTTCTGGGGGTCACGGTGTTTCTGCCGCAGCCGGGCGCCGCGCCGGATCAGTTCATGGCGCAGGCCAGGACGCTGCTGCTGTCGCAACTGGGCTGGGCCGCGTGGCTGCTGCCGGTCGCGCCCGTGGCCTACGGCACCCTGGTGTTTCTGGGGCGCGATCTGCGCAACCTCACCCGGCGGGTGCTGGGCGGCGCGGTGGTGGTGGTGTCCCTGCTGGCGCTGCACGAGGTGGCGCAGCCGGGGCAGGCCGGCGAGCTGGCTGCCCGGGCCATGGGGCCGCTGCGCGCGGTGCTGAGTGTCCTCTCAGCGCTGCTGCCGCTCATCACCCTGACCCTGGGCGCCGAACTGATGCTGCGCCTGGCACCCTTCACGCTGCTCAAGGGATTTTTCCGGCAGACCAGCGTGCTGCTGGGGGGCGGCGCAGCGCAGGTGCAGGGCGCCCTGGAAGCCCGGCAGGGCGGGCGCGAATCGGCGCGGGCGCGCACCGAAGCGCGGCAGGGCCTCTCGGCGCTGGGCCGCGAACTGGAGGATCTGCGGCGCCTGTCTCCCGAGGACAGCAGTCTGCGCGACCTGCAGCAGGAACTGCGCGTGGCCTCGCGTGGGGTGCGCGCCCTGGACGCGGCCGGGCTGAAAAACCTGGAACGCGACCTGGCGGGGTGGCGCACGCTGCTGGACACCTTCGTGGGCAACGCCGCGCGCGACCTGCGCGAACAGGTGGCCGCCGAGGCCCCCGAGGCCGGCGCGCTGGTGGAAGCGGCCGCCAACGAGGTGCGCGCCGGGCGGCACGAACTGGGCACGGAACTGCCCAGCACCCAGGCGTGCGGCGCCCTGGAACGCTGGCGCCGCGCCCTGGTGGCCGATGTGCAGCGCCTGGCGGTGCGCGCCGGCCGCCTGGAGCGCGAGCGCAAGGCCGCCGAGAAGGCCCTGAACAAGGCCGACGGCGCCGCCCTGGCGCGCGAATGGCCCGCCCACCGCGCCCGGCGCGAGGACTGGGCTGCCCTGGCGCGCGACTTCACCGCGTGGCGCGGCCGGGCCTCGGCGTACAGCGGCTGGCCGGAGCTGACGGCCGCCTTTGACCGCGCCCCCACCGAAGTGGCCACGCAGCTGGCCGATGCCCTGAGCACCGACCCCGAGGGCACCCTGATTGACCCGGGCGGCTGGCGCGCGGTGCTGGCCCAGGCCCAGGAAGAAGCGCGGCGCCGCGTGGAGGCCATGACCATGCCGGTGGCGGGCCTGCCCACCCTGGACTTTGACTTCACCGGGTCCGCCCTGCCCGCCAGCCCCGAGCCCGCCGCCGCCCCGCTCTGGAGTCCCCCGGCCAGTGCGCGGGCGGCGGTGGCCGAGCCGCCGCCCCTGCACCATCCCCTGGATCAGCCCACAGACCAGCCGGAAACGGCGCCCCGTCTGGACCCCACTCCCCCCTCGCGGCCCCCGGCCAGCACCCGCCCGGCCCCGGTGCCTACCCCCCAGGCTGACCCTGACCCCGACCTGGGTGACGGGCCCCAGACCACCTCCAACGGCATGGACCCCTTTTCCGGCTGGGAGGACGACGACCTGCCGTTTGGGCCGCCGGCCACAGAAGCCGCCAGCGCCGCTCCCAGGGGGCCCACGCCTGCAGCCCCGGCCCCCTGGGAAAGCCCCGCACCGGAAAAAGTGGCCATCAGATCCGCCACCCAGCTCCCCCTCTTCACCGGCGAGCCCAATTCCAGCCCGCGCCCGGTGCAGGGCGCGCTGCCGCTGGCCCGGCCCGACGAGCGGCTGCTGGACCCCATTCCGGCGGCGGCCCTGAACACGGCGGCGCTGGACATCTCGGCCCGGCAGCGCGCGGGACTGATTGACGAGACGCTGCGGCACTTCAACCTGCAGGCGCGCGTGGTGGACTACGCGCGGGGCCCCACGGTCACCCGTTACGAGATTGAGCCGGCCCCGGGCGAGAAAATCAGCCGCATTGCGGGCCTGAGTAACGACCTGGCCCGCGCGCTGGCCGTGGGCGGCGTGCGCGTGGAGGCCCCGGTGCCCGGCAAGAGCGTGATTGGCCTGGAAGTCCCCAATGCCGAGCGCGAACCCGTCACCTTTCATCAGGCGGCGGCGGCCCCCACCTTCCGCAGCACCCGCGCCAAGCTGCCCATCATCCTGGGCAAGAGCATTGACGGCGAACTTATGGTGGGCGACCTGGCCAAGATGCCGCACCTGCTGGTGGCGGGCTCCACGGGCTCGGGCAAATCGGTGTGTGTCAACACGCTGATCACCTCGCTGCTGTTCAAGTACCTGCCCACCGAACTGCGCTTCCTGATGATTGACCCCAAGATGGTGGAACTCACGCCCTACGACGGCATTCCGCATCTGGTGCGCGCGGTGGTCACCAACCCGGTGGACGCGGCGGGCGTGCTGCTGGGGGCGGTGGCGCACATGGAACGCCGCTACAAGATGATGAGCCAGGTGGGCGCCAAGAACCTGGAACAGTACAACGCCAAGATGCGCCAGGTGGGCGAAACTGAGCTGCCACATCTGGTCATCATCATTGACGAGCTGGCCGACCTGATGATCACCAGCCCCAAGGAGGTGGAGTCGGCCATCATGCGCCTCGCCCAGATGGCGCGGGCCACCGGCATGCATCTGGTGCTCGCCACCCAGCGGCCCAGCGTGGATATTCTCACCAGCCTGATCAAGGTCAACGTGCCCGCGCGCATTGCCTTTGCGGTCAGCAGCAGCCACGACAGCCGCACCATTCTGGACGCGCTGGGCGCCGAGCGCCTGACCGGCATGGGCGACATGCTGTTCTACCAGCCCGGCCTGATCAAGCCGGTGCGCCTGCAGGGTCCGTATATCAGTGAGGTGGAGTCCGCCCGCATTGCCGACGAACTGCGCCGCCAGGTGTTCGAGGACGCGTTCGTGGAAGCCTACGGCTCGGACTTTGAGGGCGGCGTGGAAGCCAGCGGCCCCAGCAGCGACAGGACCAACATGGATTTTTCTGATCCGCTGCTGCGGCAGGCGGCCCAGATCTGCATTGAGGAGGGCCAGGGCAGTGTCTCGCGCCTGCAACGCCGCCTGTCGGTGGGCCACGCCCGCGCTGGCAAGCTCATGGACATGCTCGAGGCCATGAAGATCGTCAGCAAGCACCAGGGCAGCAAACCGCGCGAGGTGCTGATCAGCGAGGCCGAGCTGCCGGACTATTTTGGCCGCTGAGCCCGGCTGAACATGGCCCGCTTTGTCGCGCCGACCACCGGGCAGCGAAGCGGGCATGTAGTCCCCCGGGGTGCCACGCGAAGAGCGGCGCTGCAGGGGCTGGGGAGCGAGTATGTCTCGCTTTGGCCACCCCCAGAGAAAGCTTCTCCTGATGGCCCCCGCCCACCCTTCACGTCAAGCGCACGACAGAGCGCGGCTCGCTCTCAGCCGCGCCCCTCTACAGGTCGGTGCCCCTGATGTTGAGCCCCCCATGCCCCCAGCCCTTCAGGCTTCGGCTCCCGGGCCGGAGCTCGCTGCACAGGCTACTGGTACAGCCGGCCTCTGTTCCGCCGACAAGCTGATACGGGTTCCGAAAAATTCCGTAACTCGTTACGGAATTTTTTCGACCGGAGGGAGTAGGAAAAGATGCGGATTTCCGGGAATTGGGCTGGAACAGCGCCGAAGGCGAGGAACATCCGGCTCTTTCCCGGATGTGACGGAAATGAACGGAATCCGTATGAAACAGAGGCCGGCCTGTCGTCTCTATGGCCGCAGGAACGTGTTTCTCTCCCCCGCCCTGCGGCGCAGCCCTGCAAGTCAGCCCGCATTGAACCGGTTGTGCATCGGGTGGGATTGGCGTGCATATGAATCTAAGGACGTTGCACCTCACGTTACGACTTTGCAGGAGAGCACCGCAAAGTCTCCACTCCCGGTGCAACGTCCTTTTTTCGAGACTCGCTCTGCGGCGCAGCTGTTCCAGCCCGCTCGGTTGATCTCAAGATCAACAGCGAGCTACTTAGTTCCACGCCACCCTCCTGGCCACAGCAAGGGCCGCACAGCCGCACAGCAGCCGGGCCCGCCGCCAGCTTCACCACAACCCTAAACAAAATCTTCAGGTCATGAATTCAATATGAGAGACAGCATAAAAGAGCCGCTGCTTTCATTTACGTCTCTTGTCTTAAATCTTCCAAAAGTTGCTTTTGGGGGCGCCTTGGTGAAGATTAGGGGCCGGATCAGCAGTTCAATATTTCTTTTCGAGGTGATGTCCATGAAGAAGCAGACCAGCTTTGTCACGCTCAGCCTGATGCTTGCCACGCCCGCCCTTGCCGGCGGCGCTGGTGCACCTGTCTCTGCCCCCGCCAGCGGCCCCTGCCGCACCATTGCCCAGATCGTTATGAGCGATCCCAACTTCAGCACGCTGGCCACCGCCGTGGAAGCGGCCGGGCTGAGCCAGACCCTGATGGGCGGCCAGTACACCGTGTTTGCTCCCACGAACGCCGCGTTTGCCAAGTTGCCCAGCGACACGCTGGCCATGGTCCTCAACGACGCCACCATGCTGCGCAACATCCTGCTGTACCACGTGGTGGCCGGCAAGGTCAGCTCTAAGCAGGTCATGGGCATGTCCTCGGGCAAGACCCTGCAGGGCTCCAGCTTCCTGGTCAGCAAGATGGGCAACCGGGTGATGGTGGACAACGCCACCGTCACGCGCGCCGATGTGGCCGCCTGTAACGGCGTGGTGCATGTGATTGACACGGTGCTGATGCCGGCCATGAGCACCGCCGCGGCCCCGGCACCTGCTCCGGCTCCTGCGGCGACCACGCCCGCCCCGGCACCGGCCCCCGCCGCCACCGCGCCCGTCACCACGGCGCCGGCAGCGGTGGATGTGCTGCGCATTCCCGCCACACCTGTGAGCGTGGGCGCCAGCACCACCGTCACCACCAACACCTCCACGAACACCAGCACCACGACCACCACGACGACCACCACCGAGGTCTCCACCACCACGCTGTACGACCTGATCTCCGGTGACGAGCGCTTCACGACCCTGCGCGACCTGCTGAGCGACGCTGAACTGACCGAGGTGCTGATCAGCAACGAGTACACCGTCTTTGCGCCCACCAACGAGGCGTTCGAGGCCGTGGACCCTGACACCCTGGCCCTGATTGCCAGCGACCCCGAAACCCTGAAGGCCGTGCTGCTGTACCACGTGGTCAGTGGGCGCCTGGAAAGCGCGCGCCTGACGCAGGCCGGACAGCTGCGCAGCGAGCAGGGCGCCAGCCTGGACGTGACCCTGAACGGCACCAACTCCATGATTGGCGAGGCGATGGTGACCACCACCCCCATTCAGGCCAGCAACGGCTTCATCTACCCGGTCAGCGCCGTCCTGCTGCCCCCCGATCTGGTGCTGCCCCAGCCCCCCACGGGCGACACGGCCACCACCGATACGACGACCAGCACGACCACCACAACCACGACGACCAGCACCACCATCACGCTGACCTCGGCCCAGTCCGGCGCCAACCTGCTGGAAGTGCTGAGCCAGCCCCAGTTCAGCACCCTGCTGAGCCTGGTGCAGCGCGCCAACCTGCTGCCCAGCCTCACGGCCGCCGACGTGACCATCTTTGCCCCCACCAACGAGGCCTTTGCCAAGGTGCCCCAGGCAACGCTGGACATGCTGCTGGCCGACCCGGCCAAGCTGACCCAGGTGCTGCAGTACCACGTGGTCACGGGCCGCGTGATTGACCAGGGCCTGAACGTGGCGCAGCTGCGCTCGGTGGAAGGCAGCTCCATTGACCTGATGATGGACGGCAGCGGCGGCGTACGCGCTGGCGTGCGCAGCGGCGACACCATCACCGGCGGTCTGGTCAGTACCCGTGCGGACGCCGGCACCAGCGTGGTCTATGCCATTGACACCGTGCTGATGCCCCCCAGCATGCGCTGAGCCCCTCACTCACCTCGGCCCCGCCAGACCACCGGCGGGGCTTTTTCGTTGGTTGAGGGCGCCCGCTCAGCCGCACCTGCCACGCTGTTCAGGAACGTGGCCCAGCTTCCGGGCGTGCGCGGGATACTGCTTTCCTCGGTCCAGGTCCAGTAGGGCGTGTACAGACTGCGGGCAGTGCGCAATTCTTCGCGGAAGATCTCGGCGCTCAGGCCGGTGCGCAGCAGACCCGCCGTTTCAAAGCGGCCCAGGACGCCGCGCAGGTCGTAGGGCACGGCGCGGAAGGTGGGTACCCAGCCACCGGGGGCGGCCGTCAGCAGCAGGTACTGGGCGCGTGGGTCCTGGTTGGCCGGGGCCCCCACCGCGCCGGTGTTGAGCACCAGCGTCCCGCCCAGAAGCGCGTGGGCCGGGCGGTGAATGTGCGAGCCCACCAGCACGTCGTAGGGCGCTCCACCGTCGCGGCGGCGCAGGACCTCCAGGCGCTCCGGGGGCGTGCGCTCGCTGAGGCTTTCGCGGTAGTGCCCGGCAGTGCCGTGGGCCAGCAGCACGCGCCCCACCCCCGGCTCGAACAGTTCGGCGGTCATGGGCCACGCGGCACTCACCTGCAGCAGGCCGGCGCGGTCCAGCGCCTGCGCGCTCCAGTCGGTGGCGCCCCAGAAGGAATCGGTGAACCAGTCCTGGGGCAGGGTGTCGCTGCGCGCGTGCCACAGCCGCAGCAGGTCGTCGTGGTTGCCCAGGGTGAAGGTCACGTCTGCGCGGCGCAGCAGCAGGTCCAGGGCTTCTACCGAATCGGGGCCCCGGTTGACCACGTCACCATTCACGATCAGGCGCTCGGCCCCCTGCGCCTGCGCGTCGGCCAGCACAGCCCGCAGGGCGTCGGCATTGCCGTGAATATCTGCCAGCACCGCCACCCTCATCGCGGGGGCATTCTAGACACTGGCCCATCGGCCCACCAGGGCCGACAGAACAAAGGCCAGTGGGGGCAGCGCGATTCCAAACCAAGGTGAGCTGAGGGCCAGGGATGAGCGGACTCGCGGAGCGCCGCCACAGAGCGAACAAGAGGAAAGGCGCGACGCCGGCGACGGAACAGCACCCCTGCGTTTTTCCCAGGGGGCTCTGGCATCAGAGGCGTCCCGGATGAGAAGCACGGCCCTTCTCGACGCTGTGCCGCCCTGGACGCAGGATGCGTCTCCTGGCACCACCGCATTTCGGCCAGCAGAGAGGGTGATCCGGCCTCGGCTGTCCGGTCACCCTATCTTCTGTGCGGCCCTTTGGACTTCAATTGCGGAAGATAACTTCCTCTCGCCCGAAGGAGCGCAGGGCAAACAGAGCCAGCAGGCCCGCGCCCAGCAGGTTGACGCCCATGGCCAGGAGCACGTGCCCGGCGTCGGGCGTGCCGCGCACCGCGTCCAGAATGGCGATCATGCCGCCCACCACCGGAATGGCGTAGGCACCCAGACCAATCTGCAGAAAGTCGGCAAACTGCAGCAGGATGGCCGGCAGCACCAGAAACAGCGTGATGGGCGCCACGTAGGTCTGCGCTTCCTTGAACGACCGCGCGAAGATGCCCACCGAGATCAGCAGGGCGCTGATCAGCAGCGCGGCACTGAGGGCCACGCCCAGCAGGGCCAGTGTGCTGCCGGCGCTCAGGCTCAGCCCGCCGCCCAGGCCCTCGGTCAGCATGGCCTGTTGCTGCGGCTGGTGTTGCAGCCACAGGCGCATGGCCAGCCCGCTCAGCACGAAGCCTGCCACACTGAATGCGGCGCTGGTCAGGGCGGTCAGGGTGGTGGCCAGCAGCTTGCCCGCCACCACCTCGGCGCGGCGCACCGGGGCCACCAGCAGGCTTTCCAGGGTGCCGCGCTCCTTTTCCCCGGCGGTGGCGTCCAGCGCCGTGGCCATGGCCCCCGACAGAATGAACTGCAGCATCAGCATGGGAATCAGGAAGGCCAGCTGCCCGCTGCGCCGCTCCTGCTTGGTGCTGGCGTCCACGGGTTTCAGGGCAATGGGCGCCAGCACCTGTTCACTCAGGCCCAGGCCCTGCAGGCGCTGCACCGCCAGCTGCCGGTTGTAGGCTTCCACCACCTCCGAGACCTTGCTGTAGGCCCCGGTCTGGGCGCGCAGGTTGCCCAGCTTGGCATGCAGTTCCAGCGTCCCGGTACCGTCACCCGCCCGCTGGGGCAGGGCGCCTACAGGCCGGATGGCCGCGTCCACCTCGCCGCTCTGCACCGCCCCGGTGGGGTCACCGACGGTTTTCAGGTCCACGCCCGCGCGCACCACCGTGCCGTCGGGCAATGTCTCGTCGCGCTCCAGGGCCGCGCGCAGGGCCGCCGGCACAGTGCCGCTGACCCCCACCGTCTGACGCGCCTGTTGCTGCCCGCCGATCAGCCCGCCCATCATCAGGGGCAGGCCCAGGGTCAGCAGCGGAATCAGAATCAGGGGCATGAGGATCGTGGCGTTCAGCGTGCGGCGGTCGCGCACGGTGGCCAGCAGGTCGCGCGTGGCCACCTGCCACACCAGCGCCGGGCGCAGCCCCCTAGCCCGCATGGGCCACCTCCGGGCGCACCAGGGCGAAAAAGGCCCGCTCCAGGGTGCGCTGCCCAGTGCGCTCCAGCAGTTCAGGTAGGGTGCCGCTGGCCAGCAGCGCGCCCTCGTGCAGAATGGCCACCCGGTCACACACCTCCTCGACCTCGCTCATGACGTGGGTGGAATACACGGTCAGGCGCCCCGGGGCACGCGTGGCCTGCACAAAGTCCAGCAGCGTGCGCCGCGCGAAGATGTCCAGGCCGCTGGCCGCCTCGTCCAGAATGAGCACCGGCGGGTCGTGAATGACGGCGCGGGCAATCACCACTTTCTGTTTCATGCCAGTGGAATACTCCCCGGCGCGGGTGTCCAGCGTGCGGCCCAGTTCCAGGCGGGCGTCCAGTTCGGCAATGCGCGCGTCGGCCTGCGCCCGGTTCAGGCCGTACAGCACCGCGAACGACCGCAGGATTTCCCGGCCGGTCAGGCGGGCCGGCAGGCCCATGCCGCCGTTGACCACGCCCACCACCCGCCGCACGCCTTCTGGATCAGCGTGGATATCGCGTCCGGCCAGAGTGGCCGTGCCCTGGTCCGGCTGCAGCAGGGTGGCCAGAATCCGCAGCAGGGTGGTTTTGCCGGCGCCGTTGGGGCCCAGCAGGCCAAACACCTCGTTGCCTGCCGCCTGCAGCGAAACCGCGCGCAGCGCCGTGAATGTGCCGTAGGTCTTGGTGATACCGCGCAGTTCCAGCATTCGTCTCCTTGTTCGCCCTGCCGGGGTGCCCGGTCAGTGCAACTTCCCAGAGCCTACGCGGCCCGGGCAGCAGAGGTTGCACGTGTTGACCGGTGAAGGCCCCGGCAAAAGATGAGCATCTGGTGAGGCCTCAAGAGGACGACTTTTCCTCTTAACCCTGTTCCGCTTCATAGGACAGGCCTAAAGTGCAAGTCCCCCACTGCTCATGCAACATGAGAAAAGATCTGTAACAATAGGAAAGTTGCGCAACTGGGCGCATCTTTCCCGGCCAAAGTCGCAAGTTCATTCCTGTTTTCGCGCTCTGCCCTGGCCCAGTGGCCCGGATCACCCTTCTTTCACACCTTTTTTCTGTGGCGGCACTGGCCTACGCGCCGCTGTGGCCCCCACAGTCCTCCCGGAGGCGTTCATGTTTAATCCCCCCACCCTTGAAGATCTGCAGGAAACGCGCCGCGCCAACGAGAAGCTGGTTCTTAAGGCGCTGGAAAGCAAGCCGGAATGGGTTGAGACCGAACTGGCAAAGACCACCAGTCTGGCTCTGTCGCACCTGCGCGCCGCGCTGGCCAGCCTGCTGGACCAGGGCCGCGTGCGCCGCCTGCCCGGCACCGGTACCCGCGCCGTGTACGGCCTGGCTGACCCCGGTCTGGCCGACGTGCCCGCCACCCCGCTGACCGAAAGTGCCAAGAAGGTGCGTGATTACCTGGAAGGCCGCGCCGACAGCGCCCTGTACATGAGCGAGCAGCTGCGCATGACCCGCGAGGAAGTCATGGCCGCCCTAAGCCTGCTCAACGCCCACGGCATGATCACCTGCACCTTCGTGGGCAGCCTGGTGATTTTCCGCCTGAAAGAAACCCAGGCCCTGGGCCAGGAAAACGCCGCCCCCGAAAAGGCCGGGCGCAAAAAGAACGTCGCCTAAGCTGCGCTGTTCCCTGTTGCCCCCGCCCAGTCGCGGGGGTTTTGCGTTGTGGCGGCAGCTGACGGCGCCCAAATAGTCTGTCTGGTATTCTGCGGAATATGAAGCTTGTGCTGGCCGTGATTCAGGATGCCGACGCCACCGCCCTGGTGCGCGTTCTGTCGCAAAACGCCTTTGAAGTCACGAAGCTGGCCAGCACCGGGGGCTTTTTGCGCGAGGGGAATACCACGCTGATGATCGGCGTGAACGATGAGCGCCTGGAAGAACTCAAGCGCCACGTGCAGCGCACCTGCCGCACCCGCACCCGGCTGGTGGCGCCCAGCGTGCCCATGGGCGAGCAGAACGAGGGACTGGTGAATGACCCGGTGGAGGTGCCGGTGGGCGGCGCCGTGATGTTCGTGATGGGCGTGCAGGAGTTTGTAAAGGTGTAAGGGGCGTGAGCTCTGGGCCATGAGCTATAAGCCATGAGGAAGTAACAGCCGAACATGGCCGGGGCACGGAATCGCAGGGAAACCAGAATGCAGCGCTCGCCCAGAGGCTGCGTTCTTTTTGCCTTCAAGATCTTGTATCTGGGTGGCCGGTTTGACGGTCCTGGGTACAACCTGTAGACTCGGCGCGGTTGTTGCCGCCCGGCAACGCTCCGCAGGAACAGAGGGAAGTCCGGTCACGCCCCACAGGGGCTTCAGTCCGGCACGGTCGCGCCACGGTTTCAGTCCGAACGCTCGCCTCGCGGAGTTTCATCCTTGTTCAACTCCCGCGCCAGGAGTGAAGGTGGTTGGTTTCGTGACAGGTTAAAACCAGGGGACCGTGGGCCCACAGGGCCACCTCTTTTTTTGCACAGACGGGCGGCGCCCTGCCCCGGTCGTCTCCTTCCTCAGCCCGGCCACCGCCTGCCGGCGCTGTTCTGCGGGCCGTTTGCCACAGGGCCGGCCCGCCGAGGTCCTTTTGTCCGATTCACGCGCTTCCCTGCCGGCCCCGCCCCGCCCCCGGCCCTTGACTGGCGAAACCCGCATCACACACGCGGTGTTTCCGGGGCACACCAACCACCACGGCACCCTGTTCGGCGGCGAAGCCCTGTCACTGATGGATTCAGCCGCCTTTATTGCTGCCACCCGCTACTGCCGCCGCAAGGTGGTCACCCGCCACCTGGACGCCATGGAATTCCGCCGTCCCATTCCGCAGGGGTCGCTGGTGGAACTGGTGGCCCGCGTTCTTCGCACCGGCCGCACCAGCATGACCGTGCTGGTGGAGCTGTTCCGCGAGCCCATGGACAGCGATGAGCGCGAACTGTCCTGCACCGGCACCTTCACGCTGGTGGCCCTGGACAGCCAGGGGCAACCTGTGGCGGTGCCCCCTCTGGACCGCCCCGCAGGGGACCATGCTGCTGGTCGTTGATTCCCTGACCGGCAACGTGCGGCGCTTTGCTCAGGCCCTGGCCCAGGAGGCGGGCGGCCTGGACCTGCACGAGGTCCGTCAGGGCGCGCCAGCTGCCCCCTACCTGCTGCTCACCTATACCTTCGGGCAGGGTCAGGTGCCCGCCAGCACCCAGGCGTTCCTGGCGCTGCACGGCGCTGGCCTGCGCGGCGTGGTGGCCAGCGGCAGCTACCACTGGGGCGATCATTTTGCGCGCGCCGGCAGCGTGATTGCTGCGCAGTTCCGCGTGCCCCTGGTGGCCCGCATCAACAAGGCGGGGACCACCGCCGACCGGGCACAGGTGGCCGCGTGGGTGCGCGCCCAGGTGGTGCCCACGGTCCCCCACCCCCATTCCCCCGAAAGGAGCCGACCGTGGACCCCTGGATTGAACTGAACAACCGCGTGCTCTCGGGCGCGGCCGTGGACACGAGCTTCGATCAGGCCGCGCTGGAGAGCTACCTGTCGCAGAAGGTGCGGCCCAGTCTGGTGGCTTTTCCCAGTCTGGAGGCCCGAATTGAAGCCCTGGTGGCGCGTGGCGTGTGGGATGCCGGGGTCTTTGCGCGCTATACCCCGCAGGAAATCCGGGCGGTGTTTGAGCGGGCCGAGGCCCTGGGCTTCCGCTTTCAGTCCTTCATGGGCGCCCACAAGTTCTATTCCGAATACGCCACCATGACCCCCGACCGCTGCCAGTGGCTGGAGCGCTACGAGGATCGCCTGAGCGTGACGGCCCTGGCCCGCAGCGACACCGCCGCCGGGGCGCTGGAACTGGTGGAGCATCTGGTCACGCAGACCTTTACCCCGGCCACGCCCACCCTGATGAACTCCGGCAAGGCGAACACGGGGCGGCTGGTGAGCTGCTTTCTGCTGCAGGACTGCACCGACAACCTGGAGTCGATCACCAGGACCCTGGCCTTTGTGGCCGAACTGTCCAAGGGGGGCGGCGGCATCGGGGTGGAACTCAGCAACCTGCGCGCCCGGGGCGAGTCGCTTCGCGGCCTTCAGAACGTCACCAAGGGCGTGCTGGGTGTGGCCAAGATGCTGGACCACATGCTGCGCTACGCCGATCAGGCCGGGCAGCGCCCTGGGGCCGGGGCCATCTACCTGTCGGTCATGCACGCCGACTTTCTGGACGTGCTGGGCGCCAAGAAGATTGCCACCGACGAGGACGCGCGCCTGAAAACCCTCTCGGTGGGCGCCACCATTCCCGATGTCTTTATGGCCAGGGCCCGCGCGGGCCAGGACGTGTACCAGTTCTACCCGCATTCGCTGTTCCTGGAAACCGGGCGCGAGTTCACCGCCATTGACTGGACCCGTGAATATGACACCCTGGCGGCCAATCCCCGCATTCGCAAAAAGCTCGTCTCGGCGCGGCGGGTGCTGGAAGAGATCGCGGTCACGCAGGGCGAGAGCGGCTATCCCTACCTGCTGTTCGAGGGCCACGCCAACCGCGCCAACCCCATTCCCAATGTGGGCACCATCAAGATGAGCAACCTCTGCTCTGAGATCCTGCAGCCTACCCTGCCCAGCACGTTTTACCCCTACGGCCAGGAACACCGCGATCAGGTGGGGCTGGACGTGAGCTGCAACCTCGCCTCGCTGGTGATCGAGCAGAGTCTGGCGAGCGGCGACCTGGGGCGGGTGGTGCGGGCCGCCATTCGCATGCTGGACAACGTGGCGCGCGCCACGGCCATTGCCGAGGTGCCGGCCGTGAAACGCGCCAACGAGGACATGCGCTCGGTGGGCCTGGGGGCCATGGGCCTGCATTCCTTTCTGGCGAAGAATGAACTGGTGTACGGCAGCCCCGAGGCGCTGGAAGTTGTGGATGTTTATTTTGCCGCCGTGCATTACCACGCCCGCCGGACCAGCATGGAGATTGCGCGGGACACCGGCTTCGTGTTCCGGGGCTTTGAAGGCAGCCGCTACCAGAGCGGCGAGCATTTCGCTCAGTACCTGCAGCAGGATTTCCTGCCCCGCACGCCCGAGGTTCAGGCCCTGTTCGCGGGCCACACGCTGCCCCGCCGCGAGGACTGGCAGCGACTGGTGGCCGACATCCAGCAGCATGGACTGGCCCACTCCTTCGTGATGGCGGTTGCGCCCACGGGGTCCATCAGCTACGTCTCGCACGCCTCGGCCAGCCTCATGCCGGTGACGGAGCGGGTGGAAACCCGCACCAGCAACAAGGCGCGCACGGTCTACCCCATGCCCCACCTGAACGAGCTGACGGAGTGGTTTTACGAGGAAGCCTACGACATGGACCAGCGCCGGGTGATCGACACGGTGGCCACCGCACAAAAGCACGTGGACCAGGGCATTTCCTGCACGCTGTTCGTGCCCAGCACGGCCAGCACCCGCACCCTGCAGCGCTACTACCTGTACGCCTATGCGCGCGGCCTGAAAACGCTGTACTACACGCGGCTGAAAAAGGTCAGCATCGAGGACTGCGCCGGCTGCGCGGTGTGAGGCAGGCGCTGGGCCATGAGCCAGCGGACCGCCCCTCTTCCCTACTCCCCTCGCCCGAGGTTTCTATGACTCCCCCTTTTACCGCCACGAACTGGAGTGAGCCGGAAGACCACTTCTCGGTCTCCTTTTACGAGAAATACACCTCGCAGCTGTGGTTTCCCGATGAGATTCCGCTGTCCAACGACGCGCTGTCCTGGCAGGGCCTGAGCGAGAACGAGCGCTGGACCTACATGCACGCCTCGGCGGGGCTCAATGCGCTGGACACCCTGCAGGGCGAGGTGGGCATGCCTGCCCTGCGCGCGCTGGTGGACGGCCACATCCGCAAGGCCACGCTGCAGTTCCAGGGCATGATGGAAGACATCCACGCCCGCTCCTACAGCCTGATGAACAAGACCTTCCTGACCACCACCCAGGAACGCGCCCTGTTCGAGTGGGTGACCCAGCAGCCCCAGCTGCAGCACAAAATTGCCTTCCTGCAGGAGGTCTTTCACGACCCCGACCGCTCTGACTTTGGCCTGTGGCGCAAGATGGCGGCGTCGTGCCTGCTGGAAACGGCCCTGTTCTACAGCGGGTTCTACTATCCGCTGCTGCTGGCTGGGCAGGGCCGCATGGTGGCGGCGGGCGAGATTTTCAACCTGATCATTCTGGATGAGGCGGTGCACGGGGTGTATGTGGCGCTGCTGGCCCAGGAGCGCTTTGCGGCCCTGAGCGGGCCAGAGCAGGCGGACGCCGCCGCGTGGTACGAGGCAGTGGTGTGGCGGCTGTACGGCAATGAACTGGCCTACACCCACATGCTGTACGACCGCCTGGGCCTGACCGAGGACGCGGCGCGCTTTGTGCGCTTTAACTTCAACGTGCTGGCCGACAACCTGAACCTGCCGCGCCTGTTTGACGACGAGGACGTGAACCCGGTGGTGCTGAACGGCATCCGCTCGCGCGGCACCACCCACGACTTTTTCAGTGCCAAGGGCAGCAGCTACGCCAAGCTGCGCACCGAACCCCTGACCGACGCCGATTTTGCAGAACTGTGGCCTGAAGAGGCGGCACATGGCCGCTGAGCGCCCCTTCGTGCTGTTCACGCAGGCGCAGTGCCCGGCCTGCGAGGTGCTGGCCCGCCTGCTGGCCCTGCCCCTGCGCGGCGCCTTTGACGGCCAGATAGAGGTGCTGCACCGGCAGGAACGGCCTGAGGCCTTTGAGGCGCTGGCCCAGACCTGCAGGCTGGCGCGGACCCCGGCCCTGCTGCACCGCCCCAGCGGCGAGTTGCTGCTGAACACGGGCAGCCTGGGTGCGGTGAAAGCATTTTTGCAGCGCCCCAATCCCTGAGTCTGGGCAGAACAACACTGTGCGAGATGCAGAGCGGGGCGCGAGGTGCCCAGACCTCGCGCCCCGCTCTCCTGACCCCCTCTACTTCGTGTCGTACCAGTTGGGGCCCGTGCCCACTTCCACGGCCAGCGGCACGCTGAGCTGGGCGGCGCCCTCCATGACCTGCCTCACCAGGGCCGCCACCTCCTCGGCGCGGTCCTGGGGGGCTTCCAGCAGCAGTTCGTCGTGGACCTGCAGCAGCAACCGGGCGCCCGTGCCCTGCAGTTCACGGTCCAGCTGAATCATGGCCAGCTTGATGATGTCAGCGGCTGTGCCCTGAATGGGCATGTTGTAGGCCAGCCGCTCGCCCGCCTCGCGCAGCGTGCGGTTGGTGGCCACCAGTTCAGGCACGTAGCGGCGCCGGCCGTACAGGGTTTCTACATAGCCCTGCTGGCGCCCAAAGTCCAGCGTGCGGTCAATGTAGCCGCGAATGCCCGGGTAGGTGGCGAAATAGGTGTCAATGAACCCGGCGGCCTCGGTGTACGAAATGCCCAGGTCGTTGCTCAGGCGGTGGGCACTCATGCCGTACAGCACGCCAAAGTTCACGGTCTTGGCGGCGCGGCGCTGGTTGGGGGTCACGGTGGCCTCGTCCAGCCCCAGCACCTGCGCGGCGGTGCGGCGGTGAATGTCGGCGCCTTCCCGGAATGCCTGCTGCATCAGGGGATCGTCGGCAATGTGGGCCAGCAGGCGCAGCTCAATCTGCGAGTAATCCGCGCTGATCAGGCAGAAGCCGGGGTCGGCAATAAAGCCCTTGCGCACCTCGCGGCCCAGGTCGCTGCGGATGGGAATGTTCTGCAGGTTGGGGTTCAGGCTGCTCAGGCGCCCGGTGGCCACGGCCCCCTGCGCGAAGGTGGTGTGCAGGCGCCCGGTGCGCGGGTTAACCAGATTGGGCAGCGGGTCCAGGTACGTGCCGCGCAGCTTTTCCAGTTCGCGGTATTCCAGCAGCGCCGGAATGATGGGGTGCTCATCGCGCAGGGGTTCCAAGGCCGCCACCGCCGTGGAGCGCTTGCCGGTCAGCTTGGTTTTCTTGCCGCTGGCCAGCCCCAGTTCGTCGTACAGCACCGCTTCGAGCTGATCGCGGCTGCGAATCTGGAATTCACGCCCGGCCAGGGAATGAATCTGGGCCTCCAGCGCCGAGAGCCGCGCGGCGGTCGCCGCCGACAGCCCGCGCAGATACTCGCTGTCCAGCCGCACCCCGCGCACTTCCATGCGGGCCAGCACCGCCGAGAGGGGCCGCTCCATGTCCTCATACAGCCTGCGCCGGGCCTCGTCCAGCTGGGCAGGCAGTTCGTCCAGGAGGCGGGCACTCAGGGCCGCGCGGCCAGCGGCGTCGTCCGGCCAGGGCAGGTGCAGGTACCGGGCGCACACCGCGCTCATGGTGGTGTTTGCCGGGTCCAGCAGGTAGGCCATGAGCTGGGGATCGTCGCCCGGCTCAATGGTCAGGCCGCGCACGCTCAGGTGGGTGGCCAGCGCCTTGGCATTGGCCGCCCTCACCTGCCGCTGCCCCACGAACTCGGCCTCGTCCACCACCGCCGGGAACTGGGCGCGCAGCTTGGCCACCGCTTTTTCGGCGTCCTTGCGGGCCTTTTCGGCTGCCTTTTGCTGCGCCTTGGTCAGTTGGGCGGCTTCGCTGGCGCCGAACAGGCCCGCTTCAGTCGGCCCGGGTGCCGCCGCCTGCGCCCACTCCTCCGGCTCCTGGGTGGGGGCCACACGCACGGTGGCCTGCCCGGCCTCCTGTTCAAAGGTGGCGGCGCCCACCAGAGCGGCAGTCAGGTCATCCTCGCGCGACAGCACGTAGCCCCACACCACGCCCTCGCGGGGGGTGCGCCACGGCGCGCGTGTGACCGTCTGGGCCGGGCCAGCAGAGAGGGCCGGGGCCTCTTCCGGGGGGCCCGCAGGCGCGGCGCGGTGGGCCTGGTCCAGCACGCCGTCAGGCATACCGGCCTCGCGGCCGTCCAGGGCCAGCAGGTCGCGCTTGACCGAGTGCAGTTCCAGTTCATCCAGCAGCTCGTTTAGCCGGTCGGGGTTGCCCGGCAGGCGACCCGTGCCCAGTTCCACGTTCAGCGGCAGGTCGGTCACCATGCACGAGAGCTGGTGACTGAACTGCACCGCTTCCTCGGCGTCCAGCAGCTTCTGGCGAGTGCCGTCGGGTTTCAGGGTGCCCGCTTTGGCCGCCGCGTAGATGCCGTCCAGGGTGCCGTATTCCTGCAGTAGCTTGGCGGCCGTCTTGGGGCCAATCCCCTTGGCGCCGGGAATGTTGTCGCTGGCGTCGCCAGTCAGGGCGCGGTAATCCACCCACTGCGAGACGGTCACGCCGTATTTCTCCAGCACCTCGGCGGGCCCGATCAGCTTGAAGTCGTTGGTGATGACGCGCACGTGGTCATCCAGCAACTGGTAGGCGTCGCGGTCACTGGTCACAATCCGCACCTGCATGCCGGTGCCCTCGGCCTTGCGGGTCAGCGAGGCGATCACGTCGTCGGCCTCGTAGCCGGGTTCTTCCAGACGGGGCAGACCCAGGGCGTCCACAATGGCGCGGATGCGGTTGATCTGCGCAGGCAGGTCGCTGGGCGTCTCGGCGCGGCCGGACTTGTACCCTTCAAACTGCTCGTGGCGAAAGGTCTTGACCGGCGGATCAAACACCACGATGACCTGGTTGCTGCGCTGCCGCATCAGGCGCAGGGTCAGGCGCAGGAAGCCCACGATGGCGTTGGTGGCCTCGCCCCGGCTGTTGGAAAGCGGCGGCAGCGCAAAGTACGAGCGGAACGCCAGGGCGTGCCCGTCAATCAACACCAGAGTATCGGGAGCGGCTGTCATAGCCCCTATTCTACTGTGGGCGTAACGGCCGCGCGGCGCGCCAGGACCCAAAAAAACCGCCGCCCTGGGTGAGGGACCAGGGCGGCGGACGTGGGGGGGCCAGAGGGTCAGTCGCCAGCCTGCAGGCCGCGCAGCGGGATGGGCACGTCCTCCTGTTCCCGCAGCAATGCGCGGTCCTCATGCGTGAGGGCCACAAAGGCCACCAGCATGATCAGGAGGGTCAGGGCCGCCATGATCAGGAGAACGTCCATGGGTTCAGTGTGCGCCCCCTGCTCCTGCGGTCCATGACGCCCGCCTCAAGGCGACGTCACCGGTTCTTGACCGGGCCTCAAGGCAACCCTGAATGAACGTCCATCTTGGCGCTGGGTGCCAGTTGCCCCAGGCCACTATTCGCCTCAGGTCTCCATGAAAAAACCCCGCGCCCGGCGGGGTGGCCCTGACCGACTTCACCCGGTCGGCGTTGACTTTTGGGTACCCCCAGCATAGCCACCGAACGTGAGCCACTGGCCCACATTGCCTACAGGGGACCTGAACACCTTTCCACATGAAGCGGTCCTAGGCCCCAGACCGGGGCGAGGCGCACGAGAACGCCCCAGCCTCCTGAACTGGCAGGCCGGGGCGCACCGGGGGCAGGTTTACATGCCGGGCAGGGCCCTGGCTTCTTCGAGGTGCATGGCCACGGCGGGCTGCATCTTGGCGGCGTAGGCCAGCACCTGGGCATCGGTGCCGATGGTGCGGTAGGTCTTGATCAGGTCCAGGGTCATCTCGTGGCCGGTTACCTGCACCTTCTTGTACATGGCGTCGAAGGCGGCCCCCGAGAGGGTGCTGAGCTTGTTGTACTGCAGGCGCTGGTCGGCGCCGGGTTTGTCGGTGAGCCTGACGCCCTTCATGGCCGCCAGCTGCAGCAGTTCGCGGTGGGCCTGGGTGTGGGCCTGAATCATGTGCGTGGCAAAGGCGCGCACCTGGGCGTTGCTGCTTTTTTGCAGGGTCAGCTGCGAGGTCATGATTTCCGTGAGGTTGCTCATGGCAGCCACCTCCATGAACAGGACGTTGGTGTTGTTGCTCACCTGCGCGGTGCTGACCGGGCCCATGGGGGCCATGCCGGCGCCGCCGGCCAGGGCCAGGGTAGAGGTAAGGGCCAGAGTGGTCATCAGAATTCGCTGCATGGCCGTATGCTGCCGGGCGCCGCTGCCCGGGAGGTGCAGGCAGCCTTGAGCCTTCGCGTAGGCCTTCCTTAAGCGGAACTTAAGTCACTCGCTGCCAATCCCCGATCAACCGAGCGGGCGGGGACAGCTGCGCCGCAGAGCGAGTCTTGAAAAAAGTATGTTGCACCGGGCGTGGAGACTGTTCGGTGCTCTCCTGAGCAGTCGCACCATGAGGGGCAACGTCCTTACGTCGCTCGCTGTTGATCTTTAGATCAACCGAGCGGAGCGAGTATCGAAAAAAGGACGTTGCACCGGGAGTGGAGACTTTGCGGTGCTCTCCTGCAAAGTCGTAACGTGAGGTGCAACGTCCTTAAGTCTCTTGCGCCGCCGTTTCAGACCGGCCGCGCGGCCTGGGACAGGGGCGCACCAGCGCGGGCAGTGAACAAAGTGGCTCGCACCAGGAATGGACACATTCCGCTGCTCTTGTGAACAGTTGACATGGGAGGGGTGAGGGCCTCAGGACAGAGCGCGTGGCCCGGGTGAGCCCGGGAGCGTCAGAGTTCTGACAGAGCGCTGGCCCGGCCAGGGGTCATGCTGCCCAGGAACGCATGGTCCCCTGCACGGCCAACCCCGGTGAACACAGCGTTCTCAGGACAACGTGGCCGGGCCACCGGTTCAGAGTCATGACAGACCCGGGCTGCGAGACTCAGAGGGACGTCTGCCGTTCGTTCTCCTGCGTGTTGAGGTGCCCTGCCATGTCCATTCTGCGCTCCGGGTGGTTCCGCATTCTGCTGCTGCTGCTGTGCGGCCTGTTGCTGCCCCTGCTGTGGCCGGGGCTGCTGCCCAACCTCTGGAACACCTCGGGCTTTGGCCCGGACCACCACGAGGGATGGCCCCCGGCACTGACAGCCCTGCATGTGGGCAGCGATCTGCTGGTGTGGCTGTCGTACACCGTTATTGCCGGGCTCCTGGCGCTGCTGGTGTACCGCAACCGCGCCCACCTGCCCTTTGACTGGGTGGTACTGGCCTTTGGGCTGTTCATCGTGGCCTGCGGCTTCACGCACGTGATGCACGTGGTGGTGCGCTTTGTGCCGGTGTACTGGTTCGACGCCTACGTGCGCGCCCTGACGGCCATCGTGAGTGTGGCCACGGCGGCAGCCCTGCCCCCCCTGATGCCCCGGGTGGGGCAGGCCCTGCGCGCCACGGCCGAACTGCAGCGCAAGGAACAGGAATTGCAGCAGGCGCTGCGGGTGAACACGGCGCTGCTGAACATCGTGGAACTGGCCCAGGAGCGCCGCCCGCCCCTGGAGGTGGCCGAGCACGTGCTGCTGCAGTTCCGGGGCGCCCTGCAGGTGGACTGGCTGGGCCTGTGGGTGCAGCAGGAGGCCGGGGCGCAGGTGGCGGCGGTCTGGCACGCGCCGGAGGTTCCGGCCGCGCTGCAGGGGCCGCCCCCACCAGAGCCGGATGGGGGCCTGCCCGGGCTGGCCAGCGCCACCCAGCGCTCGGTCTTTGTGGAGGATTACGTGGTTCATCCCCGGGCCCACCCCCTGCTGGTGCAGGCGGGGGTGACCTCGGTGGCCTGTGTGCCGCTGGGCGGCGCCAGCGGCCCCACACTGGTGCTGATGGCCGCCAAGGTGGGCGACAACCGGGGCTGGGCCGACTGGGAACGGCAGCTGTTCGAGGCCGCGCGGGTGTCGGTCAATGTGGCCCTGGAACGGCAGAGCCACCTGCTTCAGCTGGAAAGCGCCGCGCTGCAAGACGCCCTGACTGGTCTGGGCAACCGGCGGGCCTTTGAAATGGAGCTGCACGCCCGCACCGCCCGCGACGGGCCCTTCGGCCTGCTGATGATGGACCTTGACGGCCTGAAGCGGGTGAACGACGCCCTGGGCCACGAGGCCGGCGATCAGCTGCTGCGCCTGTTCGGACAGCGGCTCAGGGCACAGATGCGCGCCGGCGACCGCTGTTACCGGCTGGGCGGCGACGAGTTCGCGGTGCTGCTGGCCCACGGCCAGCCCGGGGTGGAAGAGGTGCTGTACGGGCGCGTGCGCCGCCTGATGGCCCAGGTGCAGCAAGAAGGCTTTGCCCAGGCGGATGTCAGCGCCGGCATTGCCTTCTTTCCCCCGGAAGCCACCGAGGCCGAAGCGCTGCTGCGCCTGGCCGATCAGCGCATGTATGCCATGAAGGCCCAGCACCACCGTCAGCAGCCGGGCGACGACTCGCCGCTGAATTAAGGACGTTGCACCTTACGTTGCGACTGTTCAGAAGAGCACCGAAAAGTCTCCACGCCCGGTGCAACGGACTGTGTTCGCCACTCGCTCTGCCGCGCCGCTGTCCCAGCCCGCTCGGTTGATCTGAAGATCAACAGCGAGTGACTTAGCCAGGGCGCATTGGGGGCTGATACGGATTCCGAAAAAGTCCGTAACGTGTTACGGACTTTTTCCGACCAGAGGGAGAAGGAAAATACGGAGTTCCGGGAATTGGACCTGAAAGGCTCCGTAGGAGCGGAACATCGCCCTTCTTCCCGGATGTTCCGGAAATGGACGGCAGTCCGTATGAGCACGAAGGGGGCCCCCTCTCCTCACACCTGGGCTTGAGCGTCCCTCCATGCGCGCTCCTGATGGCCTGAAGGGTGGACATACTGAACCCCATGGCGCCCCGCGCCCCCACCCGTTGCCAAGGAGGATGACATGCCTGCTCTGAACACCCTGCATGACCTGTACGTAAAGCAGCTCCGGGACCTGTATTCTGCTGAGACCCAGCTTCTGGACGCCCTGCCCCGCATGGCCGCCGCCGCCAGTGACTCCACGCTGCGCACCGGTCTGGAGCGCCACCTGGACCAGACCCGGGTGCAGGCGCAGCGCCTGGACAGTCTGTTCATGGACCTGGACTGCACGCCGGGCGGGCACACCTGTCAGGCCATGCGGGGCCTGCTGGCCGAGGCCGATGAGCTGCTGCGCCGCGACGCCCCCCCGGCGGTCAGGGACGCCGGGCTGATTGCCTGTGCTCAGCGGGTCGAGCACTACGAGATCTCGGCTTACGGCACCGCCGCCAAACTGGCCGACACCTTGCGGCTGCCCCACCACGCCGAACGCCTGCGCCTGAGCGAGCGTGAGGAGCAGGCTGCCGATCTCAGCTTGAGTGCTGCGGCCACCCCTATCAACCGCGCTGCCCTGGGCCCGGCCACCGCGGCGCTGCGCTAGGGTCGGCCGGGCTGGCCTTCTGCTCTGCCCTTTCGCTGTGGATGGAACTGTCGCCCCACACTGCAGCAGGGCGCCGCGACCTGTGCCCTGTTTCCTCTGGTAACGCCGAGTGGTGAGACGTACAGCCGGAGAAGCGGTCCCATACCACTATGGGACATGTTCACGCCCCAGTCAGCGCCAGGGATTTGACCCCAAAGCGCTGCGAAACGCGGCAAGAGAGTGACCAAGAGCTTGCCCATGACCAGGGGCGCCCACCTATCTGTGAGCGCCCCAATCTTCAGCCAACGTTACGCGGTCTGACCAAACTGCATGCGGAAGATGAACTTGGTCACGTCCGCTTTCAGATTGTCAATCATCTCGTTGAACATGTTCGTGGCTTCAAACTTGTATTCGGTGAAGGGGTCACGCTGGCCGTAGCCGCGCAGGCCAATGCCCTGGCGCAGCACGTCCATGGCGTGCAGATGCTCCTTCCAGTGCTGATCCACCACCTGCAGCAGCACGTAGCGCGACAGGCTGTTGAGCATGGTGGGGCTCAGTTCTTCCTTGCGGGCGTCGAAGGCGTCGGCCACGGCCTGCAGCAGCGTGTCCTGGGCCTGGGCCGGGCTCATGGCGCGCAGGGCCTCGAAATCAAAGCCCTCCAGCTGCGGTACTGCGTCCACCACGGCGCCGCGCAGCCCCTCAATGTCCCAGGTGTCGGCCGGCTGCTCAATGGGCAGATAGGTGGCCAGCTGCATGTCCACGAAGTCCGCGATCATGCCTTCAGCGCTTTCTTCCACGTCCTCATCCGGCCCCAGCAGCACCTCGCGGCGCTGGGCATAGATGGTGTCGCGCTGCTTGCTCATCACGTTGTCGAATTCCAACAGCTGCTTACGGGTGCTGAAGTTGCGGTCTTCCACGCGGGCCTGCGCCTTTTCAATGGCGCCCGTGACCATCTTGGCTTCAATGGGCTGGGTGTCGTCCATGCCCAGGCGGTCCATCATGGCCACCACACGTTCATTGGCGAACAGGCGCATCAGGTCGTCCTCGAACGATACGTAGAAGCGGCTTGACCCGGGGTCGCCCTGACGCCCGGCGCGGCCACGCAGCTGGTTGTCAATGCGGCGCGACTCGTGGCGCTCGGTGCCGATGATGTGCAGGCCGCCCAGTTCGCGCACGCGCTCGCGGTCGGCCAGAATATCGGCCTGCAGCTGCACGGCCTGGCGGGCAAAGTCCTCGGTCATGCCGGGAATCAGCATGCCCAGGGCCACGGCGCCCTCGTCGAGCCGGCTCACGGCCTTGATGAAGTTCTCGGCCTCGAGGGCGAAGCGGCTGATGCCAAAGTTCTGCTCGATGGCTTCCCCAATGATGAATTCGGCGTTGCCCCCCAGCATGATGTCGGTGCCGCGCCCGGCCATGTTGGTGGCGATGGTCACGGTGCCCGACCGGCCCGCCTGCGCCACGATGCTGGCTTCCTGGGCCTCGAACTTGGCGTTCAGCACGCTGTGCTTGACGCCGGCCTGGGTCAGCAGGTCGCTCAGCTGCTCGCTGGTCACGATGCTGGCCGTGCCGATCAGGACCGGGCGGCCGGTGGCGTGCATCTCCACCACTTCCTGCACCACCGCGTTGTACTTGCCCAGGCGGCTGCGGTACACCAGATCGTCGGCGTCCTTGCGCAGAATCGCCCTGTTGGTCGGAATCACCAGCACGTCGCTGCCGTAGATGTCCAGGAATTCCTTTTCCTCGGTCTTGGCGGTGCCGGTCATGCCCGCAAATTTGTTGTACAGGCGGAAGAAATTCTGGTAGGTGATCGTGGCGAGCGTCTGGTTCTCGTTCTCGATTTTCACGCCTTCCTTGGCTTCAATGGCCTGGTGCAGCCCTTCGCCGTAGCGGCGTCCCGGCATCGAGCGGCCCGTGAACTCGTCAATAATCACGACCTCGCCCTCGGCGTTCACGATGTAATCCTTCTCGCGCTGATACAGCTCGCGGGCGCGGATGGCCTGGGTGATCATGTGGGCCTTGTCCATGTTCTCGGGGCTGTACAGGTCCGAGAGGCTCAGCAGGCGCTCAATCTTGGAGATGCCCCCTTCAGTGAGGTGCACCTGCTTGCTCTTCTCGTCAATGGTGTAGTCGCCCGTGGGCTCGGTACGCACGCCGGGTTCGGCCGGTTCGCCCTTTTGGAGGCGGCGAATCAGCTTGGCGTACACGTAGTACAGATCTGTGGCCTTTTCAGCCGCCCCCGAGATGATCAGTGGGGTGCGGGCCTCATCAATGAGGATCGAGTCCACCTCGTCCACGATGGCGAAGTTCAGGGGATGCTCGGCGCGCAGCGACAGGGCCTCGCGGCTCTGGGCCATGTTGTCACGCAGATAGTCGAAGCCCAGTTCGCTGTTGGTGACATAGGTGATGTCGCAGGCGTAGGCGGCCTGCTTCTGGTGCGGCTGCAGGTCGCGGCTGGCCAGCCCCACGGTCAGGCCCAGGGTGCGGTACAGCAGGCCCATCTCCTCCATGCCCACACGCGCCAGATAGTCGTTCACGGTGACGAGGTGGCAGCCCCGGCCTTCCAGGGCGTTCAGCGCCAGGGCCAGGGTGGCCACCAGCGTCTTGCCTTCGCCGGTGCGCATCTCGGCAATGCGGCCCTTGTGCAGGGCGTAACCGCCAATCAGCTGCACGTCGTAGTGGCGCTTGCCAATGGAGCGGCGCCCGGCTTCGCGGATCAGGGCAAACGCAGGCACCACCACGTCGTCCAGAGACTCACCGCCCTCCTGCACGCGGCGGCGCAGGTCCAGAAAAGCGGCGGCCAGATCTTCAATCTTCTGGGTTTCTTCTTCCAGCGCGTTCACGGGCTGCACAATCGTCTTGACGATCTGCGCCACGTCGCGCTGGTTGTTATCGAACATTTTGTTCAGGACACGGAACATGACAAGCGAGTATAACGCGCCCCGCGTCCTGGCACGGCTGCGATTTCAGTGAGACCGGCATAAACATCTTGAGTCCAGGCAGCTCAGGGAGCATGAACGGTGGCTCTGGACGCGTTGAAGGTGACCTGGGCCACGCTCATAGGCCGCCCGTATGCTGCGCGCATGACCCGTCCCGCCCTGCTGCTCTCACTGGCCCTTCTGCCCTTGCTGGCGTCCTGCGCCCCGCTGGCTTCACTGCTAACTCCGCGCGAGGGCGGCCCCGCGCCCCGCACAGCGGGCCCCCTGACCGTGGGGCAGACCTGGACCGTCAGTGGCACGGTGGAAGGCAGCGCGGTGTCCTCCACCGTGGCGGTTCCAGATCTGATCAGCGGAGCCGGCGGTACCGCCACAGTTGGCGGGCTGGACCAGGCCGAGGCGTTTTCGCGTGGGCGCCCGGGCTTTTCGGTGGCCACCTATGACGGGGACCGCCGCGTGCTGAGTTTTGAGTGGATTGGCACCAACGGCGAGCGCTACACCTGCCGCGTGGATACCCTGCTGAGCCTGCCCTACAGTGGCCGCCTGACCCGGGTGCAGGGGGGCAATGTGGCCGGCGGCAGCTGCCAGGCCAGCGTCAGCCAGCCCTGAGCGGCCGCTGGCGTGGCCCGCGCCGCTGAGCCTGGGGGGCCTGCTCCTACGGCCTCAGCGGCGCGCCTCGTTCTGCCCAGCCCAGACAAACCCCTCCTGCCAGTTCTCGCCCCGCCGAATGAGGGGCGCCCGGCTGCCCAGTACGCGGTGCCCGCCCTTCACAGCCGCGCGGACCATCAGGCGGGGGTCCAGTTCCGGGTAGAGTTTCCGGGCAAAGGCCACCTCGTCGCGCACGTCAAGCGTTTCGCCGCTGGCCACGGAATCGGTGCCCAGGGCCACCTCCACCCCGGCCGCCGTGAAGGCGGTCCAGGGAAAAATCCCGCACCCCAGATGCTGATTGGAGCGGGGGCAGGTGACCACCGCGCAGCCGGCGCGCGCCACCCGGGCAATGTCGTCCGGGGTCACGTTCACCATATGGATCAGGGTGGGCCGGGCAGCCAGCACGCCCAGTTCGTCCAGGTAGCGCACCGGGCTCAGGCCGGGTTCGGGCGCGCGCCCGATGACCTCTGCGAAGGTGGCGGTGTACAGCGCGGGCATGCGGTTGGCCCACAGCGGCCCCCCACCCGTGGCAAACAGTTCCACCTCGCTGGGGTGCTCGGCCACATGAATCTGCAGCGGCAGGCCCTCGCCGGCGGCGTACTCGGTCACCAGCCGCATGAGGCGGTGGCTGACGGTGAAGGGCGTATGGGGCGAGAGGCCCACACGCAACTCGCCGGCGCGGGGGTGGCGCCGCCAGCCTTCGACCAGGGCCCGCACCCCGGCAAAGCGCTCCTCGGCCTGCTCCGGGATGGGCCCCAGCACCTCGAAGTACAGTACGCCGCTCAGGTCCTTGCGGGCCAGCAGGGCGTCCATCACGGCTGGAATATTCACGATGTCACCCACGCCGCCCACCCCCTGCGCGGCCAGCATGTCGGCCCCGGCCAGGGCACCGGCCACGCCCCGGCGCTCGCGCTGCGCGATCACCACCTCCGGCAGCCAGCGGAAATACGGCAGGGCCTCAAAGGCATAGGCGCTCATGTCCAGGTGGGTGTGGGCGTTCACCGGGGGCGGGGCAATCACGCCGCCCACGTGCTCCTCCTGGGCGTGGGGGTAGGCAGCGCGCAGGGCGTCCGGGTGGCCGGTGGCCGCCACTGCGCCGCCCACCACCACCACGCCGCCCGGCGACTGCGCGCCCCCCATGCCGGTATACAGCACGTCGCACACAAGAAGGCGGGGGATAAAGGCGGCAGGGGCGCTCATGCCGGCCATGCTAAGGGCCTCGCCCCTCTCATTCCAACGGTTCAGAAGTGCGCCGGACCCTTGACATTCCCGGTGCGGGGCCCTGGGTTCGCCCCTCGCGCTGCGGCGCCGCTGTCCCAGCCTCCTCGGTTGACCGGGGGCTCAGCAGCGAATGACTGAGCGTGGGCCGCCGCTCCAGCTTCTGATGAAGTCCCGGTTTACCGGCTCTCGCTCCAGAAGCGGTCCAGGGCAGCCTTCACCTCGGCCGGGCGCTCAAAGTGTGGCAGGCCATCGGTGCCTTCAATCCGCACGGCCTGCACCCCTGGGCGGCCCAGCAGTTCGGGCAGACGCTCGAACGAGGTAAAGGCGTCCTGGTCGTACAGCACCAGGACGGGCACGCTCAGGCGCGCGTACAGCTCACCGTAAGCGTCCGGGGTAAACAGGGCGCCGGTCAGAAAGGCCAGGGGGCCATACACCGCTCCCGGCTGGCGCGAGGTCTCCAGCGCGTAATTCAGCAGCCCCTCGTCCACCGGCCCCCGGAAAGAGCGCCCCAGGAAAAACTCAATGCTGGGCCGGGTGCGCAGCGCGGCGTACAGGGGCCCCGACACAGCGCGCAGGGCCCGGACCGTATTCGGGTTGGGTTCGCCCCGCGCCCGGCCCAGGCCAGTGGGGCTGATCAGGGCCAGCCGGCGAATGCGGGGGTCGGCCAGGGCGGCGCGGGCGGCGAACTCGCTGCCCAGGCTCAGGGCCACCACATCCACCCCGGATTCCAGGGGGCCCAGCGTGTCCAGCAGGGCGCTCAGGGCGGCGGTCATCTGCGCGGGGGTGTAGGGCACGTCGGGGCGGGCGCTGCGGCCAAAACCCGGCCACTCCAGGGCGTACACCGGGCGCTGGCCCGCGTACAGGTCCCACAGCGGTTTCATCTCGTAGGCGCTGGCCGCCGCGTTCACGCTGTGTAGCAGCACCAGCGGGCGGCCTGTGCCCCGGGGGTCCGCCGCGTAGGCCACGGCCCCAAACCCCGGCAGCGTCAGCGTGCGCTGCTCGCCGCTCAGGGCCGGGCGCAGCGCCGTGGTGGGCGCCCCCTGCGCCGCCGCCACCCCCACGGCGCCCAGCAACGCCAGCACCAGCAGGGCCCAAACAGAACGCAGCAGAAGGGGCGCGGTGACCATACCGTGCATCTTGGCCGGCTCAGGCGGCGCGGCACTGTCGGCGCGGCTGCACTTGGGCCGCCACAGGGCGCGCAGGCGAGACAGGGCCGCCCCGGCCCCATGCTCTATGCTGCCCGGCGATGCGCCCCGAACTGCTGTCCCGCGTGCTGTCGCTGCTGCCCCAGTCCGCCGCCCGGCCCGAACTGCGCGACTACCACGAGATGCTGCGTGACTATCCGCAGCGGGGCGGCAAGGGCCTGCGCTCGGAACTGCTGCTGCACAGCGCCCGCGCCCACGGCCTGCGAGACACCGACCCGGGCTGGGAGCGCGCGCTGTGGCTGGCCGCCGCCCTGGAACTGTTTCAGAACTGGGTGCTGATTCACGACGACATTGAGGACGACAGCGAGGACCGCCGGGGCCGCCCCGCGCTGCACCGCCTGCATGGGGTGGCGCTGGCCATCAACGCGGGCGACGGCCTGCACGCCTACATGTGGGCGGCCGTGCACCGCGCCGGGGTCACGGGCGGCATGGACGCCTTTTTGCAGATGATTCACCGCACCGCCGAAGGCCAGCACCTGGACCTGTGCTGGGTGGAGCGCCAGGAGTGGGCGCTGCGCGAGGCCGATTACCTGGAGATGGTGCGGCTGAAAACGGCCTACTACACGGTGGTGGTGCCGCTGCAACTGGGCGCGCTGGCCGCCGGGGCCACCCCCCATACAGGCTTTGAGACGGCGGGGCTGGCGCTGGGCACCGCCTTCCAGATTCGCGACGACGTGCTGAACCTGCTGGGCGATCCCCTCAAATACGGCAAGGAGATTGGCGGCGACCTGCTGGAAGGCAAGCGCACCCTGATTGCGCTGCACTGGCTGAGCACGGCCCCCGAAGCGCAGCGGCAGGTGTTTCTGGCCCAGATGGCCCGCCCGCGCCCCGACAAGGACCCGGCCACCGTGGCGCAGCTGCAGGCGTGGCTGCTGGAGAGCGGCAGCGTGGCCCACGCTCAGGCGGTTGCGGCGCAGGAAGCCGCCAGTGGCCTGCAGCTGCTGCAAGACGCCCTGAGCGGCGCCCGCGATCGCGTGGCCGCCGCCGAGTTGCTGAGCACCGTGCGCGACCTCGCCACCCGCGAGGCGTGAAGGAGGGTTAGGCCAGCAGCGACAGCGCCGCTCTGGCAAACGCGATCAAGCCCCGGTTCAGGGCGCGCAGCTGCTCCTCCTGGGGCTGACCGCCCTGCAGGTACAGCGCGGTATTGAACTCGACGCCAAATGCGGGAATGCCCGCCCGCGCGCCGTGGGTGCGGCTGAGGGTATCGGTGCTCCAGGGCTCGCCCACGGTCACGCGGGGGTCGGAGCTGCGGGCGATGGCCGGGCCAAACGCCTGCTGCGCGGCCCCCTGCAGCGCGGGCCACAGGGCCACCGGAAAGGTGGGCGCCCCGGCGGTGCCGGGCATCAGGCAGACGGCCGGGCGGGGGGTCCCGGTGTCGTGACCCAGGGCCGGGCCCTGCGGGGCCATGGCGTGCCCCACGATCATCAGGCGGCTGTGGAGCGCCTCTGCGGCCAGCAGCGCATCAAAGGGGTCCCACAGGCGGCGCAGGCGGGCTTCGCGGGCTTCCTCGCTCAGCACGAAGCCTGGGGGGTACAGGGTATCCCGGTCAAAGCCGGTGAGTTTCAGCACACCGTTGTCGGCGCGGTCACCGCGCTCGCGGTTCAGGTCGGCGGCAAAGCGGCTCCAGGGGGCCTGCACATGCCGGGCGCCGGGCACGTGGTACAGCAGCTCTGTGTACGGATCGCCGTCCAGAAACACCCGGCGCAGCAGCGCCTCACGCGCCGCCGTGTCGAACACGGCCTCGCCCAGCATGTCGTGCAAGACGTCTGCCGGCAGTTGCCCGGACGGATGGGGCGTGACGATCAACAGGTCGCTGAGCGGGGGCATGTGCCCGAGGATAGTGCAGGGTGCCTCGCCCTCAGCCCGCGCAGCGTCCTAGCGGGGCCACAGGCGGTTCATCCAGCCTGCCGGGTTGGTGCCCTCGCCGCGCACCCGGATTTCCAGGTGCAGGTGCGGCCCGGCGCTCAGGCCGGTGCTGCCCACCTCGCCAATCTGGTCGCCGCGCGCCACCTTCTGCCCCACCTTCACGGTCACCCGGCTCTGGTGAAAGTATAGGCTGGTCACGCCCGCGCCGTGGTCAATGACGACCAGACCGCCGCGCACCGGGTAGCGCCCGGCAATCACCACCGTGCCGTCATTCACGGCCCGCACGGGGGTGCCGGTCCTGGCCGGGTAATCGGTGCCGAAGTGGTAGGCCACCGGGCCGCCGGCCACGTAGGTGCGCGGCTGCCCAAAGGAACTGCTGGTGGGCACCGCCCCCTGCAGCGCCGGCGCGAACGGCCGGCTCCAGGCTTGCGGGGTGCGCCGGGCGTAGGCCTGTTCCACCAGGGCGTCCTCGGCCTTGCGGGCGGGGTCCTGCAACACGCCGCTGATGCGGGCCGGCAGGTTGAGATGCTGAATCGGCTGGTCCAGCCCCGCCACTGGAATGCGCCCGCGCACCAGCGCGCCGTCCAGGGTCACCTCGTAGACCACCGGGGTGGTTTTGCCCAGCACCACGCGCCCCGGCACCACATACTCGCCGGCGGCGCCCGAGGGCCTGAGCACCTCATTGGGGCGGCGCACGTCCTCGCCCACCTCACTGGGAAAGCGCACGGTGGCCTGGGCGGCCCGCGCGCCACTCAGGCGCAGCACAAACGCCTCGCCCATGCGCAGGCTGGCCGGCACCGTGATGTTCACGCCCGCAATGCGCGCGCCCGTGGGGGTGGGGGCCAGTTGCTCTGGCGGCAGGGGCGCGGAGCGCGGGGGGGCCGGCGTGGAGGCAGTCCCAGCACCGGGCAGCTTCAGGTCCTGGCCCACCTTCAGGGCGGTGCCCTGCAGGCCGTTCAGGCGCGTCAGCACCTCCACAGTGGTGCCGTGGGCCTTGGCAATGGCATACAGGGTGTCGCCGGGCTTGACGGTATAGGCCGCCGCGCCCCCCACACAGAGGAGCGCGGCCAGCAGGGCGGTGCGGCGAATCATGGGGCGCAGCATAGGGCCAGGGGCGGTGAGAACGAAAAGGGCCGCGCGCCAGGCACACGCGCTCCCTGTGCGCGCGCCGCCGTCAGGCCATCTCCAGCGTCAGGGTCACCGGGCCGTCGTTGGTCAGGTCAATGGTCATGTGGGCACCAAACACGCCCTCGCCCACGGGCAGGCCCAGCTCGCGCAGCGCGACATTGAACACGCCGTAGAGCACCCGGGCCTGCTCGGGTGGGGCGGCGCCGGTAAAGCTGGGGCGGTTGCCGCTGCGGGTGTCGGCATACAGCGTGAACTGGCTGATGCTCAGCACGCCGCCGCCCACATCCTGCACGCTGCGGTTCATCTTCCCGGCGTCATCACCAAATATGCGCACCTTGGCAATGCGGGCGGCCAGGGCCCGGGCGGTCTCCTCGGTGTCGCCTGGCGCCACCCCCAGCAGCACCAGCAGCCCTGGCCCCGTCTGGCCCGTTACTTTCCCGGCGACGGTGCAGCGGGCCTGCGTCACCCGCTGAAGCACGGCGCGCACCTCAGTGCTCGGCGCCGGTCGCCTGCAGGCGGGCGCGCAGGCTGGTGATGGCGTCACCCAGCAGATCGGCTTCGGTGAAATCCAGATTGCCCCGGGTCTTTTCGGCCAGCATGGTCAGCAGCTTCAGGCTGCGTTCGGCGGTCTGGCGCGCGCGGCGTTCCTCCAGCAGGCCGTCGCGGGCGGCGCTGGCCGTGGCGGCATTCAGGTCGCCCAGCGCGGCTTCCGCCGTGGCCTGCAGCGTATTCACAAGTCCAACAAAATCCGGGTGGGGCATCACGGCCCCAGTGTACGTGCCGGGCTCTGGGCCTACGGGGTCAGGCGGGGCCGCTTGCTGCGCGCCTCGCGCCGCGTCTTGGGGTCCAGGCCCACCAGCAGGAAGAAGTTTTCCAGGGCGTTTTCCTGGCCCTTGATCTCCGGGTGGGCATGCTCGGGGGTGCCGGTGGCAAAGGGCAGCGCGCGGTACAGCTCCAGCGCGTGCGCAATCACCTCGTCGGGACCGTGGCTCTCGGCAAAGGTGCCCAGCTGGGCATAGACCTCACGGCGGCTCTCGGCATGCTTCAAGAACGCCTCGGGATGGGGGGTCTCGCTGGCCCGCAGCATGTCCTGCCGCGCGATGCGGCGGTAGTGCTTCAGGCCCAGCTGAATCTGCTCGGTCGAGAGGAGTTCCTTCATGCTGCCTTCTAGCCTACCCCCTCGGCACCCAGGGTCAGGTCACCCGGGGACCAGAGCGCCCCTGACCGGCCTCCAGGGCCAGCAGCGGGACAGCGCGGCGCTGCACCTGGGCCAAACGGTAAAACGGGAAGCAAAAGCTGGACGAGGCCGCTTCCCCTGTTGCTCCTGCCCCTCTGGGTTTCATTGCCGCACGCGACTAAACGCCCACAGGGGTCGGCCGCCAGCCAGGACATGAGAACAATGAGAATATCGAAAACCTGGCATCCCGTGAAAAGTGCCTGAGTCACAGCAGAAGCAGCAGTTTTGAAAACATGAGCCTGGACTTGAGAATCCTGAACTTCGGGGCCTCATGAAAGGGGGCAAGTGGGGGTCGAGCGACGCATAAACGCCGTATAGGCGCATACCAGACCCCTGGATTTCCAAGAATTAAGGACAACTAAATAAAGAGACGATAAACTGCCCCCGTCGATGAAACTCTCCTGTGCCCTTCTGACCGTCCTCGCGCTCTTCAGCGCCGCCAGTGCCGCCACCTACACCGTGAAGCCCGGCGACACCCTGTACTCCATCGCCAAGGCCACGGGCGTGGACGCCCCCACCCTGATGAAGCTCAACCGCCTGGGCAGCACCACCATTCAGGTGGGCCAGAAGCTCAGCACCGGCGGCAGCGCCCAGACGGCCGCCCGTCCCGCCCAGGCCGCGCCCGCTACTCCGGCTGCCCGGAACACTGGGGGCGCCTACGTGCGCGCCGCCGCCAGCAACTTCCTGGGCATTCGGTACGTGCTGGGCGGCACCGGGCGCGGCGGCATTGACTGCAGCGCCTACACCATGAACGTGTTCCGCCAACTGGGCATCAGCCTGCCGCGCACCGCCGCCGCCCAGTGGCGCGTGGGCAGCGCCGTCAGCCGCCGCGATCTGCGGGCCGGCGATCTGGTGTTCTTCAACACCATGGGCCGCACCGCCAGCCACGTGGGCATCTACCTGGGCGACGGCCTGATGGCCAACGCCAACAGCTACCAGGGCCGCACCGTGATTGAGCCCCTGTTCGGCAACGCCTACTGGGCCAACCGCTACGACGGCGCCCGCCGCGTCCTGAACTGAGCCCCCGCCTCCCGGAGAGTTTCAGCGACACCCCCGCCACACGGCGGGGGCTTTTTGTGTTCTGGGGAGAGGCCGGCCGTGGGCGCCTTTCCGGCGCAGGGGCGGCGCGAGAGCTGCTGTCGGTCCGTCGCGGCGAGGAATCACTCAATACGGACTGCCGCCTGTTCCGCCGACACATCGGAACCGAGCCGATGTAAGGGTGCCACGCCCGGAACCCGTGTTGCTCCTGCCTTGCTCTACTCGGAGTTCGTATCTGTTCTGGGGTGACGTGCAGGCGGCACGCACCCAGGCCCCGCCCTGGTCATGCGTGGCTCTTTCGCAGCGCCAGCCTCCCGGCGTGGGCGCGAACACCAAACAGAACGGCGCCCGGTGTCCTGGGCAGACACCGGGCGCGCGCCGTTCACACGCAGTTACTGACGAATAATCTGGGCGTCCTTGGGCAGGGCGCGCAGAGACGCCGCCGTGAGGCCGCTGTTGATGCGGTAGTTGGAGACATTCAGGTCGGCCACCGTTTTGCCGCCGCTGCTGAGCACCTGAATGCGCGTGGGGCGCCAGCCCGCTTCGGTGATCCATACGCGGGTGCGGTCGCCGCCGCTGTTCTTCGGGGTGGCTTCCAGCTGGTACAGGCGCGCGCCCGCTGCGCCGCTGGTACCCAGCAACCTCACGTTGTAGCCGCTGAGCATGTTGGCAGTGTTGCTCAGCTGGGTGAAATCGAACCCAAACCCGGCCGCATCGGCCGCCTTCTTGGTGCTGGTCACCGTGATCTGGTTGGTCAGGTACAGGTACTGACGCACCTCATTCTTGTCGGCCACCACCACATTGTCGGCCAGGGCGTCGGGGGCGGCGAACTGCACTCGCGCCACGCTCTGGGCCGGAATGGCCTTGATGGTCAGGTCAATCTTCTGGGTGCTGGTGTCCAGCGCGGCGGTGCCACTGAGCCGGAAGGAGACGTCGCGGGCCGCCTTTTGCGCGGCGTCCACCTTGGCAAGAATGTCCTGGGCGGTCTGGGCACCAGCCACCGGCAGCAGGGTGGCCAGCAGGGTCAGGGTCAGGCGTCGGGTCATAGGCGGCAGTATCCCGCCGCCACACATGAGAAGGACCGACCCCACCTGACGGGGGGTTTAACGTCGCCCTGGCGCCGCTTTTTCGTCAGCCTGCGGTCAGGGTTGGGGGCCCAGCGGCAGGGCGTAGGAGACCCGCGCGGCGTAGCCCGCGCCGCCGCTGCGGGTGCGCCCCCCGCTGACGGTCAGGCCCAGGATGCCGGGGCCTGCGGTCCAGGTGGCTTCCAGCCCTGCGCGCAGGGGCGTGCTGGCCACGCGCCAGGGCTCATAGGCCGCGTACAGGCGCAGGCTGCTGCCCTCGCCCAGCACCTCGGCAGCCGAGACGCTGCCCGTAACCCCGAAGGTCTGCGGGCCCACCAGCGCGTCCAGGCCCAGGCTCAGGCCGCTCTCGGTGGCGTACCCCAGGCCGCCGGTCACGCCCAGTACCCCCCGGCCGGCCCGGGCCCCCAGGCGCCAGGACAGGGTGCCCACCGTCTCCTGCTCGGCTTCGGGGGTGGGTTCGGCTGGGGCGGCGCCTGGGGGCCCAGGTTCGGCGCTGGAGTCTGCCGGACTCCCTTCGCCGGACGCAGCACCCACCGCCGGTTCCGCCAGAGTTTCCTCGGCAGGCAGGGCGCGGGTCAGCACGCGGCGGCCCTCGATCCCGGCCAGCAGATGCGGCTGCGCGCCGAATTCGCCGCCCGCCACCACCACCAGTTCCCGCGACAGGCGGTAGCGCAGCGCCCCGTCCCCTGTCAGCCCACGTTCGCGCAGATCGGTGGGGGCCTCGGCAAAGGGGGCCAGGGGATTGACCGCCTGCGCGCCCACGGTGAAGGCCGTCAACCCCAGGTTCAGGGCCACAGGGCCCACGCTGCCTGTCAGGCGGCTGCCGGCGCGCACGCCGCCCTGCCAGGTCAGCGCGAGGTCCGCGCGCGCATTCACGGCGCCCAGCGGCGGCAGCGCCAGCCCCCGGCTGTAAGTCAGGTCCAGCGCCCGGGGGCTCAGGCCAAACGCGGCGGTGCCGCCCAGCACCTCCAGGTCGCTGAGCCCGGCGCGGCCCCACAGCCCGGTTGCGGGCTGCGCGTACGCCACCCCAAAGTCCAGGGTGGCCGCCTGGGCGGCGCCCGCCAGCAGGCCAGAGAGAACGAAGGGCAACAGGCGCGGCGCAACACGGGGCATGCGGGCAGCGTAGCAGGGGCACTGGCGCCGCTTCCCGTCCCCGGCCCGGTCAGATTCTGGCCAGACCGGCGCGTTAAGGTGAGGCCATGCCCGGACGCCGCCTGCTGCCCGTCTCATTTGCCGCTGTGCTGTGCGGCGCTCTCAGTGCCTGCGCGCCGCTGCAGCAGGTGTTTCAGGTGCCGCAGGTGGCGGTGCAGGATCTCCGCCTGACCCGGCTGACCCTGCCCGGCGGCCTGGGCGCCGCCCCCGTGGCCGACCTGAGCCTGACCCTGCGCGTGACCAACCCCAATCCACTGCCGCTGCGGCTGGCCAACCTGGGCGGCGCCCTGGTCATTGACGGCTTTGAAGTGGGGCAGGTGAGCTTTCCCAACGTGGCGATTCCGGCGCGCGGCGAAGCCCAGCAACCTGCCGAGCTGTCCATTCCGGTGTCGCTGAACACGGCCGCCTCCTTCCTGAAGGTGGCGCGGGGCCAGCTCGTCACCTACCGCCTGGACGGCCAGTTCAGCACCGACCTGGGGCCGCTGGGCCTGCAGTCGTTCGGCCCGTTCACGCTGGCGCAGGGGCAGTGGAAGCAGCCGGCCATCCTGCCGTTCTGACGCGGCTTCCCGGCGTAACTCCTTTACTCCTTTACCCTGAAGCGCGTGAGCGTCTCTCCTCCGCCCCAGCTGCCCCTGCCCGATCCCCAGCGCGCCTGGGCCTACCGCCCCGCCTCTCCCCTGGCCGGCGCGGCGGGGGGCCCCCTGGCCGGGCTGACCTTCAGCGTGAAAGACCTGTTCGGCGTGCCCGGCTGGCCGCTGCAGGCCAGCACCCGCGCCCCGGTGCCCGACCCCGGGCCCAGTCCGCTGGTGGCCCGCCTGCTGGCCCTGGGCGCCAGCGCCGCTGGCAAGACGCAGCTGCATGAAATTGCCCTGGGTATCACCGGCGCCAACGGCTTCGGCGGCACCGAGCACCCCGTCTTGCCCGGCCACATGCCCGGCGGCAGCAGCAGCGGCGCGGCGGTAAGCGTGGCGCTGGGGCAGGTGGACTTTGCCCTGGGCACCGACACTGGCGGCAGCATCCGCATTCCGGCGGCGTGGTGCGGGGTCGTGGGCTTCAAACCCACCAAGGACCACCCAGCGTGGCCCACCCAGGGCGCCCTGCCCCTTTCACCCAGCTGCGATCACGCGGGCCCGCTGGCGCGCGACGTGCGGACGGTGGCCCGGGTGCACGCGGCCCTGACCGGCCAGCCCATTCGCTCCGCACCCTGGACCGGCGTGCAGGTGGGCCTGTGGCTGCCCGGCGACTGGGTGACCCCGGAGGCGGCCGCCGCCACCCAGGCCGTGGCCGCGCAGTTGCAGGCCCTGGGCGCCGAGGTTCACCCGGTCGCCTTTCCCGAGGTGCTGGACGCCTATTCGCCCACCGTGCTGGGTGAGGCCGCCGCTGTTCACCGGGCAGCGCTGGCCCAGCCCGAGCCGCCCTTTCTGCCCGCCACGCTGGCAGCGCTGCGGCAGGGGGCGGCACTGTCCGGGGCCGAGCGCGCGGCGGCCGGGGAGCGGCGCGCGGCCTACCGCGCCGGGCTGGACGCCCTGTTCGCCCGCGTTGATGTGCTGCTGGCCCCAGGGGTGCCCAGTCCACCACCCCGGATGGGTCAGGAGGACGTGGAATTGCCGGGCGGGCCTGTGCCCCTGCGCCGCGCCGCCCTGCGCCTGACCGCGCCCTTCAGCCTGCTGGGGGTACCCGTGGTGGCGTGGCCCTCGCCCCGGCCGTTCGTGGGCGTGCAGCTGGTGGGCCGCCCGTGGCAGGACGACCGCCTGCTGGGCCTGGCACTGACCCTGGAGGGCGCGCTGTGAAGCGGCGCTGGCCCCTGGCGCTGGCTGCTGGCCTCGCCGCCTGTGCCCCCGCCCCGCAGGCCCAACCGGTGCTGACCTACGAGGGCGAGATGCGGGTCTTGCTGCTGCCCCAGCGCGTGCGCGTCACCTACACCGTCAATCCGCTCACCCATGAGGTGAAGGGCGCCTACCGCAACCTCAGCAGCGGCGACACCTTCGTGCTGGAGGGCACCCTGCTGCCCGGCCCGGGGGGCGAGACGCTGACCGCCCGCATTACCCCCGCCGAGACGGCGCGCCTGAACGCCAGCGTGCTGGGCTTTGGCATCAGCAATATTCCGCTCAAAGCCAGCGCCACCCTCAGCGCGGTGCAGGTGCGCAACCTCCTGACGGGCACCCTCACTGTGAATGCGGTGCGCTATCCCCTCACCCTGAAATGGGTGCCGTAGGGTGCTGAAGGGAACGCACAGCTGCGGGCACACACAGTACAATTCAGCGTTCGCCCCCATGCAAGTGCAGGGCGTGCAAAAGGCCCCGGAATCCCTCCGTCAGGCTGAAGGAGTTGATAGGTATCAAGGCGCATCTCATCACTTACGGCTGTCAAATGAACGAGTACGACACGCACCTCGTTCAGTCTCAACTGGTCAGCTTCGGGGCCGCCATCGTGGATACGGTGGACGAGGCCGATTTCGTGCTGATCAACACCTGCGCGGTGCGCGGCAAACCCGTGGAAAAGGTCCGCAGCGTGCTGGGCACCCTGCGCAAGACCAAGGCGCAGCGGCCCCTGGTGGTGGGCATGATGGGCTGCCTCGCGCAGCTGGACGAGGGCCAGCAGATGGCCCGCAAATTTGGCGTGGACGTGCTGCTGGGCCCCGGCAGCCTGCTGGACATTGGCAAGGCGCTGGAGGGCAACGAGCGCTTCTGGGGCCTGGCCTTCAAGGACGAGCTGCACGACCATATTCCCCCGCCCCCCACCGGCAAGCTGCAGGCGCACCTGACGATCATGCGCGGCTGCGACCACCACTGCACCTACTGCATCGTGCCCACCACGCGCGGGCCCCAGGTCAGCCGCCACCCGGATGACATCCGGCGCGAACTGGACACGCTGCTCTCGGCCGGCGTGCAGGAGGTGACCCTGCTGGGCCAGAACGTGAATGCGTATGGCGTGGACGGCGGCGCGCGCCTGGGCGGCTACCCCAGCTTCGCCGGGCTGCTGCGCCTGGTGGGCCAGAGCGGCATTCGCCGCATCAAGTTCACCACCAGCCACCCGATGAACTTCACCGAAGACGTGGCGGCCGCCATGGCCGAAACCCCCGCTGTGTGCGAGTTCGTGCATTTGCCGGTGCAGAGCGGCAGCAACCGCGTGCTGCGCCGCATGGCCCGCGAATACACCCGCGAGAAGTACCTGACGCACATTGCCGAGATCCGCCGGCACCTGCCCGACGCCGTGCTGGCCACCGACATCATCGTGGGCTTTCCCGGCGAGACCGAGGAGGACTTTCAGGAGACCCTGAGCCTGTACGACGAGGTGGGCTATGACAGCGCCTATATGTTTGCGTACAGCGCTCGCCCCGGTACCCCCAGCTACAAGCATTTCGAGGACCTGCCCCGCGAGGTCAAGACCGAGCGCCTGAGCCGCCTGATTGCCCGGCAAAAGGAATGGAGCGCGCGCAAGAACGCCGAGAAGGTGGGCACGGTGCAGGAAGTGCTGCTGCGCGGCGACGCCCACGACCCGGCCTTTTTGGAAGGGCACACGCGCGGCAACCACCCCACGGTGGTGCCCAAGGCCATTGGAGCCGCTGGCGCGGGCATTTACGCCGTGCGCATTGAGCACGCCACCCCACACATGATGTACGGCCGGATTCTGGATGCCCAGGGCCGCGAACTGCCCGAGCAGCCGCGCCTGGACCCAGCCTCGGCGGCGCTGAGTGCCCCACTGGCCATGGCGTAAACACAACCTTTAAGCCCGCCTGAAGCCCCGCTCAGGCGGGCGTCACATTTGCATCAGGTGAAGGCGGCACAGTGGGCCTCATGAAACGACTGGCACTGATGGCCCTGGGCTCCATGACCACCCTCGCCGCCTGCGGCAGCTTTGGCGCCGCCCCCGACGGCAGCGGCAGCGGGCGCATCATCTCGGTCAAGACCGAGTACGCCACCCAGCTGGCCACGGCCAACCAGCCCGGACAGTACGTGGGCTGCGACCGGATCACCAACCCCAGCGACTTGACCCGCGCCAGCAAGACGCAGGTGGTGGTGGACTTCGCGGCGGCCGGCGACATTGATTCGGTGCGCGTGGAACTGCGCGGTGACAGGACGAACGAGTATGACCGCTTCTTCGTCACTGACGTCCCTGCCGGCAGCCTGAAGAAGCGTTCGGACGGCACCTACGCCGTCATCTTCGATGCCAATAGCGCGACCGGACAATTTCTGCCCAATTCCATCGTGGTCAACCCCACGGAACTCCCGATCAAGCCTGTGACCGTGAACGAGGCGAACCGCGTGCCTGGCGGCTTCTATGCCGACCTGACCATTCGCACGAAGACTTCGGTGTTCACCCTGACCAGCCGCAACCTGGGCCTGACCCCGGTGTACCGCCAGTGCACGCTGGCCTCGGCTGCCCAACCGCTGAACCAGTAAATCACTCCCTGGACCGGCGCCTCTTTTCCCAGAGGCGCCTTTTGCTTGTCCTCAGAGACGCTCAGCAGAGCGTCACAAGCCCGTCAGCTTCGGCAGGCACAGTGAGAGGCATGAAAAGAGCAGCATTCGCCGCACTGGGCCTCTCAGGCGTTCTGGCCAGTTGTAACGTGACCGTGGTGGACCCCGTGGATCCTGTACGGAATTTCCGCCTGCTGTCTTACCAGAGCCAGTACACGCTGCCGGCGGATTACACCGACACCCGCACCGGCACGGTCTACCCCAAAGGCACCTCCATCATCTGCGACAACCTCAGCACCCGCCTGGGCGTCACCCTGGACTGGGACGGCACCATCAACGAGGTCAGCGCCCGCCTTCAGGGCCGCGACACCGGCACCACGCGCACGGTGTCGTCCAACCCGCTGGGCGACCGCTACTCGGCCAAACCCTCGACCTTCGAGTTTGTGGTGGGACCCAACACCGCGCCCCTCAGCATCGGCCAGAAGGGCCTGAGCGCGCAGGACATCGTGGTGACCCCCGTTCGCACCTTCACCGTCAAGGGCGCCACTTTCGTGGACGTGCAGGCGCGCTCCTCAGACGGCACCGTGACGCCCCTTCGCCAGAGTGTGCAGGCCCTGCCCGTGGCAGACTGCACGCTGTAAAGGCCAGCAGCGCAGCGGCCCTCCTCTGAACTGAGGGGGCCGCTGCTTTTGGTTGTGCTCTGAAGGCCTGCTGTCTGTTGCGCCCATTACCCGACGCAGAGCCCACTGGTTCGCTTCTCGCCCGGAATCCATGTTTCTGCGGCTTGAACTGAACCGCTTGTGTACCCGGTGGGCCCGGAATCCGTATCAGTCCAGCGGCGTCAATCCGGCTTCAATCTGCCGGCGGCGCGGTTCCAGGAACGGGGCCAGAATCAGGGTTTCGCCCAGGTGGGCCGGGTCCTCGTCCACCGCAAAACCTGGGCCATCGGTGGCCAGTTCAATCAGCACGCCCTGCGGCTCCCGGTAATAGACGCTGCGGAACCAGTGGCGGTCCACCTCGCCGCTGGTGCGCAGGCCCAGGCCCCGCAGGTGCGCGTCCCAGGCATGGTACTGGTCGTCCTGCACCCGCAGCGCGAGGTGATGAACGCCGCCGGCACCGGGCCGCGCGGGCAGCAGCGCCGGGTCCAGGCGCAGGTGCAACTCCGCGTGCGGGCCGCCCTCGCCCATGCGGTACACGTGAATGGTCCGCCCGGCATCTTCAGGGTCAGGGTAGGTGCCAGCGGCGCTCAGGCCATACGCCTTTTCCAGCACACGCCCGGTGGGAAAGAGGTTCGGCAGGGTCAGTTCCACCGGGCCCAGGCCGTGAATCTGATGCTCCCGGGGCACAGTGCTGCCTTCCCACGGCACGCCGGCCGGGCCCCCCTCCACCAGACTCAGGCGCTGGCCCTCGGGGTCGGCAAAGTCCAGGTGAATCCGCCCAGCACGCACCACCCGGGCCACTGGCAGCCCCTGAGCGTCCAGCCGCGTTTGCCACCAGTCCAGGCTACCTTCAGGCACCCGCAGGCTGGTGCGGGAAATGGAGTTGTTGCCGGGCTGCTCGGGGGGCACCGGCCACTCGAAAAACGTCAGGTCACTGCCGGGGCTACCCTCGGCATCGGCATAAAAGAGGTGATAGGCGGTGACATCATCCTGATTCACGGTCTTTTTCACCAGCCGCAGGCCCAGCACGCCGGTATAGAACCGCAGATTCTCACGGGCATTGGCGGTCACGGCCGTGACATGGTGCAGCCCGTGGGGAGCGAGGGGAGATCGGGTCATGGCCACAGTCTAATCGTTTAATGTTAAGCAATTGTAATTCGACAGCGGACAGGGGGCCCTCCGCAGAAGCCCCCCCCAATCCACTGCCTCTGTCCTACTTCGCTGGCAACACCTCGAACAGCCCCGCCGCCCCCATACCGCCGCCAATACACATGGTGACCACCACATGCCTGGCTCCCCGGCGCTGGCCTTCCAGCAGGATGTGGCCGGTCAGGCGCGCGCCGCTCATGCCGTAGGGGTGGCCCACCGAGATGCTGCCACCGTTGACGTTGTATTTTTCGGGGTCAATGCCCAGGCGGTCGCGGCAGTACAGGGCCTGCACGGCGAACGCCTCGTTCAGCTCCCACAGATCAATGTCGGCCACGCTCAGGCCGTGGCGTTTCAGGAGTCTGGGCACAGCAAAGACCGGGCCAATGCCCATCTCGTCGGGCTCGCAGCCGGCAACGGCGAAGCCCTTGAACAGCCCCAGGGGCTTCAGGCCCCGTTCACGCGCCACGTCGCCGTTCATGACCACCACGGCCGCCGCACCGTCGCTGAGCTGCGAGGCGTTCCCCGCCGTGATGACCCCGCCTTCAAAGACAGGCTTGAGCTTGCTCAGCCCCTCCAGCGTGGTCTCGGGGCGGTTGCCCTCGTCCAGCGTGCGCGTGACCGTCTGCTGGCTCACCTCGCCGGTCACCCTGTCCTGCACCTTCATGTCAGCGGTCATGGGCACGATTTCGTGGTCAAACACCCCGGCCTGCTGGGCGCGGGCGGTGCGCAACTGCGACGTGTAGGCGTACTCGTCCTGCGCCTCACGGGAAATGTGGTAGCGCCGGGCCACAATTTCTGCCGTTTCCAGCATGGGCATGTAAATTTCGGGCTGGTGCTCGGAGAGCCACTCGCCGCGCAGGCGGTACTTGTTGGCGTGCTCGTTCTGCGTGAGGGTGATGCTTTCCAGACCGCCGGCCACAAAAATATCGCCCTGGCCGTTCATCACGCTGTTCGCCGCCAGCGCGATGGTCTGCAGGCCGCTGGAGCAGAAGCGGTTAACCGTCATGCCGCCCACCGATACCGGCAGCCCCGCACGCAGGGCAATCTGCCGGGCAATGTTGCTGCCCGTGGCGCCTTCCGGGTTGCCCGCGCCCATGATGACGTCCTCGATCTCGGCAGGGTCCACGCCGGCCCGCGCGGTGGCGTGCGTGACGGCGTGCGCCCCCAGCTCAGAGCCGTGGGTGTCGTTCAGAAAGCCCCGGTACGCCTTGCCAATGGGCGTGCGGGCGGTGGACACAATGACAGCTTCAGGCATAGCAAACTCCTTTGTTCAGCCTCACAGGCGGGCGAAATAGGCCGTCGCATCGGTGCGCAGGCCGCTCCGGGCATAGAGACGATGCACTTCCGGGGCCTGCCGCCCGGTTATCAGCATGACCTTGTAAGCACTCTGCGCACGGGCCTGTTCGGTGGCGTAGGCCATGAGCGCGCTGGCCACGCCCTGCCCACGGGCGTCCTCACGAGTGATCACATTTTCGATCAGGGCGTAGGGTCGCCCGCCCTGTGTGAGGTTGGGGACGACCACCAGAGTCACCGTGCCCATGAGTTCCCCACGCCTCTGTCCCACCAGCACCTGCACCTTTGGGTCCGCCAGCAGGGTCTCCCAGATTGTCTGTGCCACTTCCGGTTCCATGAGAGGCGAGCCCGGGCTCAATTGCCGGTACAGACCCAGCAGTTGTGCCAGATCTCCGGCCTGCGCCCGGCGAATCTGCATCTCAGCCTTCACCCCCGCGCCCTCTCCCGGTCAAAGTCCGCGAACGTCTTGCCTTCCCGGGCCAGTCTTTCCAGCAGCGGCGCGGGCGTGTGGCCGTACTGTTTCAGGTCCTCCACCACGCGCTGCAGGCCCTGTTCGCCCGCAGAGTGCATGGGGCCGCCCCGGTAGGCGGGGAAGCCGTACCCGTAGACATAGATCACGTCAATGTCGCCCGCGCGCTGGGCAATGCCCTCGTCCAGAATCCTGGCGCCCTCGTTGATCAGGGTGCCCGTCAGGCGGCGGGTGATCTCGTCGGCGCTGACCGTACGGGGGGTCACGCCCTTCTCGGCGCGGTAGGCCTCGATCAGCGCCTGCATGTCCGCGTTCGGGCGCGGCCTGCGGGTGTCGTCGTAGTCGTAGATGCCGCCGCCGGTTTTCTGGCCCTTGCGCCCGGTTTTCACGATGCGGTCCAGCCAGCCGTCGGGCTCCGGTTCGCCGCGCTGCTGGGCGCGGTGCACGCGGATGGCGTAGCCGATGTCCAGCCCGGCCATATCGGTCATCTGAAAGGGGCCCATGGGCAGACCCAGGGCGTTCATGGCGGCGTCCACGGCCTCCGGGCTGGCGCCCTCCTCCACCAGTCGCCGGGCCTCCTCGCCGTAGCGGTGGACCATGCGGTTGCCCACAAAGCCGTCGCACACGCCCACCACCACGCCCACCTTGCCAATCCTGCGGGCCAGCGCCATGCAGGTGGCCAGCACCGTGTCGCTGGTTTTCTCAGCCCGCACGATCTCCAGCAGCTTCATCACGTTGGCGGGGCTGAAGAAGTGCAGGCCGATCACCTGTTCAGGGCGGGAAGTCACGGCGGCGATCTCGTTCACATCCAGGGTGCTGGTGTTCGTGGCCAGAATGGCGCTGTCCCTGGCCAGCCCGTCCAGGCGCGTGAAGAGGGCCTTTTTCACCGCCATGTCCTCGAACACGGCTTCAATGATCAGGTCGGCGCCCCCCAGGTCGGTCATCTCCAGGGTGGGGGTCAGCAGGGCCATGCGCCGCTCCACCTCGTCCAGGGTCAGGCGGCCCTTCTTCGCGCTGCTCTCGTAATTGCGGCGAAGGACGCTCAGGCCCCGGTCCAGTGCCTCCTGGCTGGTTTCCACGATGGTCACCGGCAGGCCCGCATTCAGGAAGTTCATGGCGATGCCGCCGCCCATGGTGCCCGCGCCGATCACGCCCACAGCGCGAATGTTCAGCAGCGGCGTGTCCTTGCCCAGCCCGGGAATCTTGGCACTCTCGCGCTCGGCAAAGAAGATGTGGCGCAGCCCGCGCGACTGCGGCGACTCGCGCGCCTCCATAAATTTCTGCGCCTCGGCCTGCCAGCCTTCCTCAAAGGGGCGGGTGGCGGCCAGCTCGACAAGGTCCACGATCAGGGCAGGCGAAAGCTGGCCCCGGTGGCTCTTTTGAATGGCCTCCCGGGCCGCTGCGAACAGTTCGGGCGTCGCGCCCTGCACGCTGCGCTCACTCACCCTGGGGATGGGCCGCTGCCCAGCCACCCGGCGGGCGAAGGCCACGGCCCCCTCTAGCAGGTCGCCTTCGATCAGCTCGTCCACCAGCCCCAGTTCTCTGGCTTCGGTGGCGGGAATCGGCGTGCCGCTCAGCATCATGTCCAGCGCTTTTTGCACCCCCACCACGCGCGGCAGCCGCCCGGTACCGCCAGCCCCGGGCAGCACGCCCAGTTTGACTTCGGGCAGGCCCAGTCGGGCGCCCGGCACCGCCACGCGGTACGCGCAGGCCAGAGCCAGTTCCAGACCGCCGCCCAGCGCCGTGCCGTGCAGCGCGGCCACGGTGGGCTTGGGGAAGGCGTCCAGTTGCTGCACAGTGCCGCGCAGGTCCGGGGCCTGCTCGCGCGGCAGGCCAAAGGTCTTGATGTCGGCCCCCGCCACGAAGGTGCGCCCCCCACCGATGATGACCACGGCGGCAATGCCCTCGTCGGCAGCGGCGGCGCTCAGGCCCGCTTTCAGGCCCTCGGGTACGCCGGGCGAGAAGGCATTGACAGGGGGGTTCTGGATGGTCAGAACCAGGATGTCGTCGTGTCGGGACTGCTCGACCAGGGGGGTCTGGGTCATGGATGGGTCTCCTTGCTGAAAAACGAGTGTTAGGCGGGGCACAGCTTTTCACGGGCCCTGCCGGACGGTCAAACACGCCCACGTTCAGAATGCACGTTGACGTTCACTTTGCTGGGCGCTGGGGTATGCTGCCCGCATGACCGAGCTGATGAAGGCCATCCGGGTCGAGCGCCTGGGCCCGCCCGACGTGATGCAGCTGCAGGAGGTGCCCGCGCCGCACCCTGGGCCCGGCGAGGTGCGCCTGCGCGTAGAGGCCGTGGGCATCAACTTTGCCGACGTCCTGGCGGTGGCTGGCGAGTACCTGACGCGCACCCGCGTGCCCTACACCCCGGGCATGGAATTTGCGGGCATTGTGGACACGGTGGGCGAAGGCGTGCAGGGCGTGCAACCTGGGCAACGGGTGGCGGCTCTGGGCGGCAGCGGCGCCCTGGCGCAGTACGCCACTGTGAACGCCGCTGGCCTGATCCCCGTGCCTCAGCGCCTGAGCGCCGCACAGGCTGCCGCCTTTCCGGTGTCGTATTTTACCGCGTACCACGGCCTGAAAACCCTGGGGCGTGGCCAGGCCGGCGAATGGGTGCTGGTGCAGGCGGCGGCGGGCGCCCTGGGCACCGCCAGCGTGCAGCTGGCCAAGGCGCTGGGCCTGAACGTGGTGGCGCTGGCCAGCACCGCGGAGAAGCTGGACATCGCCCGCCGCCTGGGCGCCGACGTGACCCTGCTGCAGGACGACCCCGCGCGGGTGCAGAAGGTGCGCGAGGCCGCCGGGGGCACAGGTGTGCCGCTCATCCTGGAAGTTGTGGGTGGCAAGCGCTTTCAGGAAAGCCTGGACATGGCCGCGCACCGGGGCCGCGTCATCGTGATTGGCAACGCCAGCCGCGAGCAGGCCGGGCTGCGGCCAGTGGAACTGATGAAGCGCAACCTGACGGTGACCGGCCTGTGGCTGACCAGCCTGATGGGTGACCGCGAGGCCACTGCTGAGGCCGCACAGGCGCTGGGCGAATTGGTGGCCACTGGCCGGGTGGTGCCGCAGGTGGGGCCCACCTATGCCCTGGCTGACAGTGCCCGCGCCTTTCAGGACCTGCTGGACCGGAAAACCACGGGCAAAGTGATCATTGAGCCAGGGCGCTAAGCCTTTCACCAGATTGGGCCTTTCACCAGATTGGGCCTTTCACCAGATTGGCCCGCCAGAACGCTTGGCGGGCCGATTTTCTATTGACCGCTTTCCGCTACAGCGTCTGGGGCAGGTCTTGCAGGGCCACCAGGGGGAGGGTGCTGCTGCCCTGGCGGAAGGCCGCCAGATACCCGTTCAGGGTGCCGCCCGCACGTTCCACCAGCCGGGCCAGGGCCTGGGCGGTGCCGCCGGACGCGACCACGTCCTGCACGATGGTCACGCGCTTGCCCTTCAAGCGGGCGGCGTGGGGGCCGTCCAGCCACAGGGTTTCAGCCACGCCCAGGGTCATGCTGGGCACGTCCTGAATGAGGGGCTCTTGCATGTAGGTGCGCCGCTTCTTGCGGGCACACACGTAGGGCAGGCCCGAACGGTCGCTGAGTTCGTGGGTCAGCGGCAGGGCGTTGGTCACCACGGTCAGCAGCACCTCGGTGCCCTCCGGGATAAGCGCGACCATCTCCTGGGCCACCGCCTTGGTGAATTCGCTGTCGCCAATGAACTCCACGAGCGGCACGCGGCCCATGCCGCCCGCGCGCACGGTGGGCAGCGTGCGCGACACGCCACCGATGGTCACAGTCAGTTCCTGCGTCTGGGTGCTCATGGCGCACAGGCTAACGCACCTGTGCCCGGCATGGGGCAGCAAAGCGGCGCGGCGGTCCCCAGGGAAGAGAGCCGCCACGCCGCAGGGCTGCGCCGTTACTCAGCGTTACTCGAACAGCGGCAGGTGCCCCAGCGCCGTCACTTCCGGGCGCTCCTGGCCCTCGGTGAACACTGCCACCACAGCCGCCACCTCGCCGCCCACCTCCTCCAGAATCTGGCGAATGGAGTGCAGGGTGCCGCCGCTGGACACCACGTCGTCCACGATGGCCACCTTGCGGCCCCGGATCTTCTGCACGTCAAAGCCGTCGAGCACCAGCAGCTGCGGCTTGCCGGTGGTGATGGACACGACCTCGCGCGCCACCGGGTCCACCATGTAGGGCTTCTGGGTCTTGCGAATCACGATATACGGCAGGCCGCTCTCCCGGCTGATCACATGCGCCAGACTCAGGGCCTTGACCTCAGGGGTGACCAGCACCTCAATGTCGGCGGGCAGGCGGGCGGCCAGTTCGCGCCCGGCTTCTTCCGTCACTTCGGTGTCGCCCAGCATGTTGAACAGGGCCACGCTGACCCCTGGGGCCACAGACACGATAGGCAAATCACGGGTCACGCGACCCACCTGAACCTGAAACGTCTTCACGCTGGGCAGTGTAATACGCAGGCTCTGGGTCTGCCCGCCGCCCCAGGCTTCAGCCGCTGGGGGCGCTGCACGCCGCCGACGCCAGCGCCCGTTCAACCTGCAGCTCGTTCCATACCCTGGCCAGCGTGGTTCCCGGGTGCGCCCAGCAAAACGTGGTGACATAGGCCGTATCGCCGTCCAGGCGCACCCCCACCTCTTCCTGAAAGGTGGCCAGCGGCCAGCCCCAGGCCCCCGCCTGCTCGATCATGGCCCGCAACTCGTCCCGGGTGGCAATGGGCCGTGACACTGTCACCACGCGGGTCTGGGCCAGCTCGTCAAACGTCACCCGCGGCCTACCGGGCCACCAGATTGAACTGCACCAGCTGGACCTGCACGGTCGCCGCACGGCCCGGGGGCAACTCGGCAAAGTAGACCGGCGTGGTCAGCGACAGGCTGCCGCGTTTGAGGGGAGCCACCACCTGATAGGTGTAGACCGTGGCGGGCCCGGGGCCACCCACCACTGGCGTGCGGCCTGGGCCCGTGGCGGGGGCCACGCTCACCGTGCGTTTCTCGATCAGGGTCAGGTAGGCCGGGTCCACTTCCAGGGCCCGCCAGGTGTAGCCGGTGCCTGCCGTGGTGTTCAGGGTAAATCGCAGGCGGTCACCGGGCTGCACGGCAATCTCCTGGCCCGCCCGGCCCACGGTGAAATTCAGGGTTCGCGGCGCAGCGGCGGGAGAGGCAGACACACCCAGGGTCACAAGGGCCGCAGCACACATCAGAAGCTTTCGAATAGGCATAGGGTCTCCGGAAAAGGCGCGCGGCATGCAGGCCGGGGGAAGGGCAGGCGGAACAAACCACAGTATCGCGCAGGCGGGCCCCACCCCCCCCGGCGCCCCCTGGTGCCCAGACTGGACAGGACGCCTACAGTTGAGGCATGACCACGCTGTGCCCTGAGCTGTCCCTGCCCCGGCCTGCCCCCTGCTGGAGGTGGCTGCTGGGCCTGGTCGCGCTGCTGTGCTGGACCCAAGCCAGCGCCGCTCCTTTTGTGATTGACACGCGGTTTCTGGGCCGGCCCCTGTCTGCCGGGCAGCGCGCGACCGTGCAGGAGGCGGCCACGCGGGTGGGGGCCCTGATCCAGTCGCCGTACAAGCCCGTCAAGCTGGATCTGCCCGCCGACAGTTGCGACGACGGCCTGCCCCGGTTAAAAGAAACGGTGCGGCGCTTCTTTGTGTTCGTGGTGGTCAAGCCGCTGGCTGATGACCTGTACGCCACCGCCATGCCGTGTGAGCTGCATGACGGCTCGTTCCTCCCGATTTACGGCGTGATTGACCTGAATGCCCGGGGCCTGAACGAGCTCTCACGCGCCGAGCTGCTGGACACCATGGTGCACGAACTGCTGCACGCGCTGGGGGTGGGCACCCTGTGGGAACCAGAGTCGCGCGTGTCGCTGAGCGGCGAGGCCGATGAACGGTCGTTCGTCCGCCCGCAGGGCCGCAGCTGGGTCTACACCGCGCCGCGCGCCCTGGCCGCCTACCGCGCCCTGGGCGGCCAGGGCAACGGCATTCCGCTGGATGCCGACGCGGGCCACTGGGCGGGCCCCACCGTGTGCGCCGAGATTCTGTCGGGCAGCGCGGGCGACTACACCGAGCGGGTCAACCCGGTCAGCGCCATCACGCTGGGCGCCCTGGAGGACCTGGGCTATCAGGTGAACCGCGCGGCCGCAAGTCCGTTCCGCCTGCCGCAGCCGGGCAAGGGCTGTGCCTCGCAGACCACCCCAGCGCCGGCTGGTGGCTCGGCGGCCACCTCTGCCATTCCCGCAGGTGGCTTTGTGAGCTGCGCCCAGGCGCGGGCAGCGGGCGTGGCCCTGCCCCTGCGCCGGGGTCAGCCCGGTTACCGCCCAGGATTGGACGGCGATCAGGACGGCCTGGCCTGCGAGAGCCCGGGCCGCTGAACGGCGAGCGCCACAGGTTGCCGAGACAGGTGAGGCGCGCGGTGAATTGTTGACTTGTTTTGTCGTCCATAAAGGTTTACCTTTTTTGTCAATGATTGCTCCGTCCTCCCCCACCCGGCCCGCGCACACGGATCTCAGTGCCCTGAAGTTCAACCAGGTCACGGTGATTGGGGTGACCCTGCTGGCGCTGGCCCTGCGAATGCCGGGGCTGGCGCTGGTGCTGGGCGCGGCCATGCTGCTGGGGGCCGTGCGCCCAGACCTCTCGCCCCTGCGCGCCGCCTACCAGACGCTGGGGCCGTGGCTGCGCCTGAAGCCCGACGTGGTGGCCGAGGACCCGCGCGCCCACCACTTTGCCCAGGGCGTGGGCGGCACGTTTGTGCTGGGCAGCGCGGCGCTGTCCCTGGCCGGTCTCTGGCTGGCCGCTACAGTGCTGGGCGTGACCGTGGTCGCCCTGGCGCTGCTGAACCTCTCCCAGAAAATCTGCGTGGGCTGCCTGATGTATTTCCAGTACCGCCGCCTGCGTTTCGCCCTCCTGCACCGCTGAGCCCCCAAGGACCCTGCCATGGCTGACATTGAAGCGCTGAAAAAAGAACTGCCCCCGTTCCAGATTTTCGACCTGATTCCGCAGTACGCCGCGCAGGGGTTCATTGACCCCGAGCGCATTGACCTGCTCAAGTGGGCGGGTGTCTACCCGCAGCGCCCGCAGGAAGACGGCTACCTGATGATGCGGGTGCGCGTGCCCGCCGCCGAGTTCTCCAGCGCCACCCTGCGCGAGGTGGCCAATATTGCCGAGGAATACGGGCGCGGCTTTCTGGACGTGACCGACCGGCAGGCCTTTCAGTTTCACTGGCTGACCATTGACAAGATTCCGGCGATTTTTGACCGGCTCTCTCCGCTGGGTCTGCACCCCAGAGGCGCGTGCGGCGACACCGTGCGCGCGGTGATCGCCTCGCCGCTGGCTGGGCTGGACGCCCGCGAGATCATGGACGTGCGGCCCCTGGCCCACGCCATGGAAGGCACCCTGACCGGCAACCCCGACTTTCAGGACCTGCCGCGCAAGTTCAAGATGAGCCTGACGGCCACCCCCGAACTGGAAGGCATTCACCTCATCAACGACATCGGTTTTCTGGCGCACCGGGTCAATGGTGAAGTGGGCTTTGACGTGTGGGTGGGCGGCGGCCTGGGTGCCGTGGCGCACCTTGCGAGGCGCCTGGGCGTGTTCATTCGCCCCGAGGAGGTGGTGGAGGTGGGACAGGCCATCACGGCCGCCTACCGCGACCACGGCTACCGCCAGAACCGCAAGAAGAGCCGCCTGAAGTACCTGATCAAGGACCTGGGCGTGGAAAGGTTCCGCGAGATCGTGGAAACCGAGTACCTGGGCCGCCAGTTGCCCGACGGCCCCCCCGCCCCCGTGGCCCGCTTTGGCGGCAACGACGTGCTGGGCGTGAACCCGCAGGCCGACGGCTTGAACTACGTGGTGGTGGCCACCACCGTGGGCCGCATCAACCCCGACAAGGCGCGCGCCCTTTCAGATCTGGCGGACCGCTATGGCCAGGGCGTACTGCGCACCACCGCCTTTCAGAACATGGTGATTCCGCACGTACGCAGCGAGGACGTGGCGGCCCTGAGTGAGGCCCTGGCCGCGCTGGACCTCGCGCCCAAGACCACCATCCGGGGCACCACCATCGCCTGCACGGGCCGGGAGTTCTGCCGGCTGGCCCTCACCGAGACCAAGGCGCGCACCGCTGATCTGGTGGAACACCTCGAACCCCTGACCCTGGCGCTGGACGTGCCCTTCACCATCAACCTCACGGGCTGCAGCAACGCCTGCACGCGCTATCAGGTGGCGGACCTGGGCTTCATGGGCGCCAACCGCACCGACAAGGACGGCACCATTCACGAGGTCTACAACGTGCATCTGGCCGGCAGCATCGGGCAGGCGCAGCGCACCGGCACGAAACTGAAAGGGGCGGTGCCTGCCGAGGCGCTCAGCGCCTACACCGAGGCGGTGCTGGCCGACTTCCAGGCCGGCAAGCAGCCCGGCGAGAGCTTCGTGGAATACGCCGACCGCGTGGGACACGAGCGCTTTACCCCCGACGCGGTGCTGGCTGCGCGCGAGCTGGTGCCGGCATGAGCGCCGCCGTGCAGGCCCGCCCGGCGGCCCCAGGGGCCGGGACAGGCCGCGTGGTGTGGCTGACCGGCCTGAGCGGCGCGGGCAAGAGTACCCTGGCAAGCGCCCTGCACGCCGAACTGCGGTCGCGCGGCGTACCCACCGAGCTGCTGGACGGCGACGCGGTGCGCGAGAACCTGAGCAAGGGCCTGGGCTTTTCGCGTGCCGACCGGGACACCAATGTGCGGCGCATCGCCTTTGTGGCTGGCCTGCTGGCCAAGCACGGCGTGACGGTGCTTGTCAGCGCCATCAGCCCCTATGCCGACACCCGCCGCGAGGTGCTGGCCGGGCTGCCGGGCGCCCTGGAAGTGTTCGTGGATGCGCCCCTGGAAGTGGTCACGGCCCGGGACGTGAAGGGGCTGTACCTCAGGGCCCTGGCCGGCGAGATTCCGCACTTTACCGGCGTGAGCGATCCCTACGAGGCCCCCCAGCAGCCGGACCTGCACCTGCGCACCGACCAGATCAGCGTGGAGGAGGGTGTGGCGCGGCTGCTGGGGGCGCTGGAGCTGTGACGGCGGTGGAGGTCAGTGGCGGCTGGCGGGTGGCTGATGGCCCGGCGGGTGCGGAGCCGGCCGCGTCCCGCCAGCCACCCGCCCCTTTTTCCCCCACCACCGAGCCGCTGGAGATTATCCGCTGGGCGCTGGACACCTACCCGGACCTGCTGATGCCCAGCGCCTTCAACCTGAACGGAGTGGTGCTGCTGGACCTCGCCGCACAAGCGGGTTACCGGGGCGAGGTGGCGTTTGTGGACACCGGGTTTCACTTTCCCGAAACGCTGGCCACGCGCGACCGGCTGGCAGCGCGCTACCCGCAGCTGACCTTTGTCACGCTGAACGCGGGCGCCCACCCGGACGACGGGCAGACCGGGCCCACGCTGTACGCCAGCGACCCGGACGCCTGCTGCGCGGCGCGCAAGGTGGCCCCGCTGCAGGCGTACCTGCGCCAGAAGGCCCCCCCAGCGCTGCTGAACGCCCGCAGCCGCGACCAGGCCGCCACCCGCGCCGACATTCCCTTTGTGGAAGAAGGCGCGCGGGTGAAGATCAACCCGCTGGCCCACTGGAACCGCCAGGAGCTGGAAGCCTACGCCCGCGCGCACGAGTTGCCGGTCAATCCGCTGTACTGGGACGGCTTTCTGAGCGTGGGCTGCTGGCCCTGCACGCGCGCCGTGCGCCCCGGCGAGGACGCCCGCGCGGGCCGCTGGGCCGGGAAAGGCAAGACCGAATGTGGCCTGTGGGCCGGGGAGGGCCGCCTGTGAGCCTTGCGCGCCTGCCGGGGCGGCGATGTTGTCGTGGCCGCACCACCGCCCCGGCCCTGGCGGCTTTTTGCCGCTCCAATAGTTGAGTCTTTTCATCCACAAGTCTGTACGACCCACGGCGCACGACCACGCCCCACAAGGATGCCCCTGCCATGACCATTCTGCTGCCCGACTCCACTGCCCTGCCTGCGCCGCTGGGCGGCACCCTGATCAGCCGCCTGCGCCGCCCCGGCCATGATTTCGACCCCGCCGAACTGGCCGGCCTGCCCCGCCTCGCGCTGGGCGAGCGTTCGCACGCTGACCTGGAACTGCTGGCCACGGGCGCCTACTCGCCCCTGCGCGGTTTTGTGAACGAGGCCGATTACCTCAGCATCCTCTCTCGCCTGCGCCTGGCCGACGGCACGCCCTGGAGCATTCCCATTACCCTGCCGGTAGCCCGCGAGGACGCCGCGCGCTACCGGGGCCGTGTGGTGCTTACCTTTGCTGGGCAGGACGTGGGCTGGATAGATGTACAGGAGGCTTACGCCGCGCGCAAGGCCCTGGAGGCCCAGGAGGTCTACCGCACCGCCGATGAGGCCCACCCTGGCGTGGCGGCCCTGTACGCGGGGGGCGACGTGTATCTGGCCGGCGAGGTGGCGCTGTTCGAGGTGCCGCGCGGCGCCTTTCCCCGCCACCACCGCACACCTGCGGAGGTGCGCGAGGTGATCGAGGCGCGCGGCTGGCGCTCCACGGTGGCCTTTCAGACGCGCAATCCCATTCACCGCGCGCACGAATACCTGCAGAAGGTGGCGCTGGAACTGGTGGACGGCCTGCTGCTGCACCCGCTGGTGGGCCGCACCAAGGGCGACGACGTGCCGGCCGAGACGCGCGTACGGGCCTACGAGGTGCTGCTGCAGGGCTACTACCCCCAGGCCAGGACCCTGCTGAGCGTGTACCCGGCCGCCATGCGCTACGCCGGCCCCCGCGAGGCGATTCTGCACGCCCTGTCGCGGCGCAACTACGGCGTCACGCATTTCATCGTGGGGCGCGACCACGCCGGCGTGGGCAATTACTACGGCACCTACGACGCCCAGGAGATCTTCAGCGCCTATGCCCCCGGGGAGCTGGGCATTCAGATTCTCAAGTTCGAGCACACTTTTTACTGCAACGCCTGCGGGCAGCTCGTCAGCCCCCGCACCTGCCCGCACGACGCCTCTCACCATCTGGTCCTGAGCGGCACCAAGGTCCGCGAGAAGCTGCGTGCCGGCGAGGCCTTGCCCAGCGAGTTCACCCGCCCCGAGGTGGCCGAGGTGCTGCGCGCCGCCTACGCCGAACCGGTCTGACCATGCCGCAGACGGATTCCGTTCTTTGCCGGAACATCCGGGAAAGAGCCGGGTGTTCCTCTTATTCCTGTCCCGGAAATCCGCCGTTTTTTCTCTTCCCTCCGCTCGGAAACAGTTCGTCATCCTTACACACTGTTCCGGAAGCCGTATCCGAGGGCGGCGCGTCTACCAGACACACCCGAGCCTCTCATGTCCCTGACGCGGTCTTAAGAAGCCCTGAAGGGCCGGGGCGCCCGGTCACACGCGCCCCGCTCTTCCCCACCGTGAAATGCAGCATCTCAGTTGTGTTGCACTGTTCCCCCGGAGGTTCCATGACCCGAATTCCCCTGGCCCTTGCCCTGACCCTCAGCCTCGCTGGCCCGCTCTCGGCCCCCGCCGCCGCCCAGGAAGCGCAGAGCGTCCGCCTGGGTTTTTTCCCGAACCTCACGCACGCGCCGGCCCTAGTGGGCCTGGAACGCGGCACCTTCCAGAAAGCATTGGGCAAGGTGAAATTAGAGCCCAAGGAATTTGTCTCGGGGACCACGCTCACCGAAGCCTTTGCCGCCGGCCAGATTGACATTGCCTATATCGGGCCGGGGCCGGCCATCAACGCCATCGGGCGCGGCATGCCGGTGCAGATCATCGCCGGGGCCAGCGAGGCGGGCGCGGTGCTGGTGGCCAGAAAGGACAGCGCCATCAGGACCTACAAGGACCTTGCAGGCAAGACCGTGGCTGTGCCCAGCCTGGGCAACACCCAGGACATCAGCCTGCGCCACATCCTGAACGAGAGTGGCCTGAAGCCCAAAACCGACGGCGGCACCGTGACCATCACGCCGGTGGCTCCAGCCGACGTGCTGGCAGCCTTTGCGGCCAAGCGGGTGGAAGCCACCCTGGTGCCTGAACCCTGGGGGGCGGTGCTCGAAGCTCAGGGCCACCGCATCATTGGCACGGAAAAAACCGTGTGGCGCGATGGCAAGTACCCCACCACAGTCGTGATCGTGAACGCCAGGTTCGCCCAGGCCAACCCGGCGCTGGTGACCGCCTTCCTGAAAGCGCACACCGACGCGGTGGCCTTTATTAACAAGAGCCCGGCTGCCGCGCAGGCCGCCGTGAACAAACAGCTGCTGGCCCTGACCGGCGCCCGGATTGATCCGCGCGTGCTGCAGCGCGCCTTTGCCCGCACCCGCTTTACCACGGCGCTGGACCCGGCGGCCCTGAAGGAATACGCCGCCCTGAACGTGGAAGCCGGCTACGCCCGCAGCGCTCCGGACCTCACACCGTTTCTTCGCAAGTGAGCCCGGAGGTGACCACGTTTGACCACGCGGGCCCGGCCCGCCCAGCGCGCGGCCCGTCGCGCTGGGTGGCCCTGGGCTGGCAACTGCTGGGCCTGCTGCTGATTCTGGCGGTGTGGTGGCTGCTCACCGATGTCCTGAAGCTTTATCCGCCCTACGTGTTCCCGGGCCCCAAGGCGGTCTGGACCGAGATCAGCTACGGCCTGTGGGGCAGCGGGCCGCAGGACGGCAAACTGCTCTCGGCCATTGGCGGCAGCCTGCGGCGGATGCTCACCGGCTACCTGATTGCCGTGGCGCTGGGGGTGCTGGTGGGTCTGCTGATGGGCGCGTGGCGGCCCCTGCGCACCACCCTGGGCGCCTACCTGACAGGCATTCAGAGCGTGCCCAGCATCGCCTTTGTGCCGTTTGCCATTCTGTTTTTTGGCCTGAACGAACGCGCCGCGCTGGCCGTGGTGATTCTGGAAGGCTTCATTCCCATGGCGCTGGCCGTGTCGGGCGCGCTACTGAACGTGCCGCCGGCCCTGCGGGTGGCGGGGCGCACGCTGGGGGCCGGGTCCCTGAGCCTGACCCTGCGGGTGCTGCTGCCGGCCTCACTGCCCAACATCCTGACCGGACTGCGCACCGCCTGGAGCTTCGCGTGGCGGGCCCTGGTGGGCGGCGAACTTCTGATCGGCGGGGTTGCCAGCCTGGGCGAGCAGCTGGAGGTGGGCCGCAACACCGCCAACGTGGCGCTGGTGCTGGCCACCATCATCATCATCGGGTTGATTGGCGGCCTGTTTGACGCCCTGCTGCGCGCCTTCGAGGGCCGAGTGCGCCGCGACTATGGCCTGGAGGTGCCACAATGACCACCACCATGAACCGCACGGTGCCGGCCGCCTCTTCCGCCCAGCGCGGCGGCGCGCCCCTGAACCTGGACAGCGTGACCTACCGCTACCACGGCCGCAAAGCCAGCGGCGCCGGCGTGGGGCCACTGAACCTGCATGTGGCGGCCGGCGAATTCCTGTGTGTGGTGGGGCCCTCGGGCAGCGGCAAAAGCACACTGCTCTCGCTGCTGGCGGGCTTCCTGCGCCCGCAGGCCGGGCAGATTACCCTGGGCGGCGAAACCATCCGGGGGCCCCACCCGCGCCTGACCCTGGTGCAGCAGGAACCGGCCCTGTTCCCGTGGCTGACTGTGGCCGGGAATGTGGCCTTTGGCCTGCGCGCGGGCCCCCGCGCCGAGCGCCAGAGCCGCGTGGCCGACGCCCTGCGGCAGGTGGGCCTGGCGGGCTACGAGGGCCGGCGCCCCCACGAACTCTCGGGCGGGCAGCGCCAGCGGGTGGCCCTGGCCCGCGCCCTGGTCACGCGCCCGGGCCTGCTGCTGCTGGACGAGCCCTTCAGCGCGCTGGACCACGCCACCCGCACCACCCTGGCCGACGAACTGCTGACCCTGTGGCGACAGTCCGGCGTAACGGTGGTGTTCGTGACCCACCAGCTGGACGAGGCCCTGCACCTGGGCCAGCGGATTGTGGCGCTGCGGGAGGGCGAGGTGGCGCTGGACGCTCCAGCCAGCCAGACCAGCGTCAGGGATTTGCAGAGCCTGTTGCGGGTGTAGAGGCCGGAGTCGCTGCCCATCAAGGCCCGCCTCTCCGGCGGGCTTTCAGCTGCTCCGACAGCGCTGTCCGTCCGGAACGTGCTTCAAAGGCACACAGGGACGATGTGAGGCTCAGGTCAGCGTTCGTCGTCTGGGTGCCCCAGCAGAGGTGACCTGCATACTCTTTGCCCTGCCCGAAAGCCAGCAGGGCCAGCAGGGCCTGAACGTGGCTCAGTCCTTCGGGTGTGGTGTCGTCCGCCTGGGCCAGCTGTGCGGGTAGGGTCTGCGCCAGACCGGCCAGGGCCTGTTTGTACTTCAGGATCACTTCCGCTGACACGGCCAGTGGGGCCGGGCAGGTATTCCCTTCGGTCCTGGAACACTCAATCAGGGTCAACAGGACGTACAGTTCGCCGTGATACAGCGCTGGAAAGCGGCGGATCATCTCGCACCAGACCGGCACGGCCACCAGCGTCGCCGGGTAGATCGTGCCCTGATGCCAGATCTGACTCCAGACCCGTTCATACAGGGGAATCTGGTCTTCCGGGAAATATCCGCTCCGAGCCGAAAAGCCGTACTCGCCGGGTCCGACCTGAAGGGTGGCCAGCAGCCACTCTTCCAGCCGGGCATCGCCGTAACACGACTGTTTCAGCAGAAGCTGCTCTTCGGGCGTGAACTTCACCGCCTGAGCGTACCGGGTGCCGGGGTGGGCCCGCCCCTCATACGAACTCGGATTGAATCGCTTTTGTCAGCGATTCAATCCGAGCAGAGCGAGCAGGAGCAAAACGGGTTCCGGACGTGGAGTCGGCAAATCGGCTCTGTTCCGATTTGTCGGCGGAAGAGACGGAATCCGTATGATACGGACTGCCGTCCATTTCCGTAACATCCGGGAAAGAGCCGGATGTTCCCCGCCTTCGGCGCTGTTCCAGCCCAATTCCCGGAAATCCGTATTTTTCCTTCTCTGCTCCGCAGCTCTTCGAGTCCCTCTGGTCGGAAAAATTCCGTAACACGTTACGGAATTTTTCGGAATCCGTATCAGTGTGCGGCCACGGCCTCTTTCCCCACCTGCTCCTGCGCCAGCCGTTCCCAGTTCACCCGGCGCAGGCGCCACTCGAAAATGGCCACCTTCACCAGTTCCTCGGCGCTGCGGCCCAGGAACACCCCCCACACGCCCAGTGGCGTGTACAGGCCCAGCCACACGGCCAGCGGCAGGCCCACCACAAAGGCCCCCACCACATCGCCCAGAATCACGCCCCGGCCATCGGCGGCGCCCGGCAGCACGCCGCCGCCGATAATCATGTTGCGCACCTTGGCCACCTGAGTCACGGCGCTGATCAGGATGCCGAACAGGACAATGTGATGCACCTCGGCGCCCACGCGGGGAAACAGGGGCGGCACCAGCAGGGCGCTCAGGGCAAACAGCAATCCAAAGCCGGCGCCCGTCAGCAGCCCTGCGCGGCCAATGCGGCCCAGCCACAGGCGCGCCCCGGCTGCGTCGCCGGCCCCCAGGGCGCGGCTGGTGAACACGGTGGCGGCGCTCATCAGGCCAAACGAGCCCACGATAAAGATGCCTTCGAGCGTGCCCACAATCTGGCTGGCGGCCAGCGCCTCAGTGCCCACCCGGGCAAACACGGCGGCGTACAGAAAGCCCCCCAGGCTCCAGGCAAATTCGGTAAAGGCCAGCGGCGCACTGATGCTCAGCAGCGGCCCCGTGATGGTGCGCCACGCCGTGCGGGCGGGTAAGGCCAGCGCCGCCAGCTGCCGGGGCCCGTATATCTGATAGGCCAGCAGCGCCACTTTCAGCACGTTGGCCACCACCAGCGCCCACGCCGCGCCCACCACGCCCATTGTGGGCAGGGGCCCCACGCCGAACACCAGGCCGTACGCCACCAGACTTTCCACGATGACGGTGATGACGGTGGCCACCAGCGGTGTGCGGGCGTGCCCCAGCGAGCGCAGGGCGCCGCTGAAAATCCAGGCGAGGCTGCCGGGAATCAGGGCCAGCATGGCCACCTGCATATAGGGCGTGGCGCTCAGGGTCACGGCCTCTTCCCCGCCGGCCAGCCGCAGCAGTGGCCTCGCCAGCAGCACCACGGGGACCGTCAGCGCCAGCGCCAGCAGGGCGCCGGTCAACACGCTGACCGTCAGCGTCTGGTTCACCCCGGGGCGGTCCCCGGCGCCCCAGCGGCGGGCCACCAGAATGCTGGTGCTGCTGCCCAGCGCCCCCAGCGTTACAAAGAACAGAAAGCTGAGGCTGCCCGCCAGCCCCACCGCCGCCACCGCCACGGCCCCCAGCGCGCCCACGATAATCTGGTTCACGAAGGTCAGCAGCAGCTGAATCACCATTTCCAGGCTGACCGGCACCGCCAGGTCCGCGATCTGCCGCGCCGGACTCTTGATCGATTCAGATGGGGTTGCATTCGGGGCCACGCCAACAGACATGCCGACCACCTTACACGGCCGCCGCCGCAGACCGGTCAGCCAAATGGCACAGTGGGGCGCGGTGGGCCCACCGCAGCAAGGCGGCTTAGCGTTTGAAAATTATTAGACTGATTTTCTTGACACTTATCAGGGAAGCAGCCACAATGCCGGGAGCGAGGCCCCGACTGCCATGACACCTGATTCCAGCGCCCCTCCTGCCCCCCTCATTCCGGCCACAGGCTGGGCCATCATTGATTCCACCCTGCGCGAGGGCGAGCAGTTTGCGCGCGGCAACTTCAAGACGGGCGACAAGATAGAAATTGCCCGCGCCCTGGACGCGTTTGGCGTGGAGTTCATCGAGGTGACCACGCCCATGGTGAGTGCCCAGACCCACGCGGACATTCGCCAGCTGACCAGCCTGGGCCTGAAGGCCAAATTCCTGACCCATGTGCGCTGTCACATGGACGACGTGCAGCGCGCGGTGGACACGGGCGTGGACGGCCTGGATCTGCTGTTCGGCACGAGTTCGTTCCTGCGCGAATTCAGCCACGGCAAGAACATTGCCCAGATTATTGACGCCGCGCAGGAGGTGATCAGCTGGATCAAGACCCACCACCCGGCGCTGCAGATCCGCTTTTCCGCCGAGGACACCTTCCGCTCGGAGGAAGCGGACCTGATGGCGGTCTACCGCGCCGTGTCCGACCTGGGGGTGCACCGCGTGGGCCTGGCCGATACCGTGGGGGTGGCCACCCCCCGGCAGGTGTACACGCTGGTGCGCGAGGTGCGCAAGGTGATTCACGCGGACTGCGGCATCGAATTTCACGGCCACAACGACACCGGCTGCGCGGTGAGCAATGCCTACGAGGCGGTGGAAGCCGGGGCCACCCACATTGACACCACGATTCTGGGGATTGGCGAACGCAACGGCATCACGCCGCTGGGCGGCTTTCTGGCCCGCATGTTCACCTTTGACCCCCAGGGCCTGATGGACAAGTACAACCTGGACCTGCTGCCGGAACTGGACGCCATGATTGCGCGTATGGTGGACCTGCCGATTCCCTGGAACAACTACCTGACCGGCGAATTCGCCTACAACCACAAGGCCGGGATGCACCTGAAGGCCATCTACCTGAACCCCGGCGCCTATGAAGCCATCCCCCCCGGTGTGTTCGGCGTGGGCCGGCGCATCCAGGCGGGCAGCAAGGTGACCGGCAAGCACGCCATCGCCTACAAGGCGCGCGAACTGGGCCTGCACTACGGCGAGGACGCCCTGCGCCGGGTCACCGACCACATCAAGGCGCTGGCCGAGCAGGGCGAACTGGACGACGAGCACCTGGAGCATGTCCTGAGAGAGTGGGTCAGTGCCTGAGCAGTTGGCCTGCAGAGTGGTGTGGGTTCCCACCCAGGGCACCCGTCAAGCTCTGCGCGCCCTGCGGCCGGGCGTTTCCGCCAGAATCACCTCATGAGGCGTCCCCTGCGTTCGTTTGAAGCCCCCACACGGCTGCGCGTCTTCGCAGACTTGAAGGGCCAGGGCGGCAAGGCTGTGGCGGTGTTTCTGGCGCCCGTGGCCGACCTGCAAGCCGCCGCTGCCAGCAGTGGCGCGCCCCTGAGCGTGTTCGTGCAGGCCGCCGACCTCGCCAGCGTTCACCTGCGCGTGTTCACCCCCACCCAGGAGAAGGGCAGTTCAGATAGTGCGGCCCTGGCCGCGCTGCACGCCCGCTCTCCCCTGAGTGACCTGCTGACCGTGGTGCAGGGCGTGGGCGCAGAGGCACAGGAGCAGAGCGCGCAGCTGTGCGGCGGCGAGTGGCTGCTGCGCCAGGGTGAGGTGCTGGCCGCGCCCGTGGCAGCCGATCTGGGCCCACTGGGACTGACCGGCCTGGACGCCTGGGTGGCCAGCACCGGACGCCCCAATCTGGTGGTGGCCCTGCCTGGCCCCGCTGCACTGAACGCCTTTGTGCCAGACGATGAACGCATCGCCGCCGTGAACCGCGCCACCGGCACCACCGGTTTGGTGCTGTACGCGCCCGGGGGTCCGGGCCGCGTGGCGGTCAGCTTCCGTGCCTTTGGGCCACTGAAGGGCTTTTCCGAGGACGCCGCCAGCAGCAACATGCTCGCGTGCCTGACCGGGGTGCTGGCGGCCACCGGTCAGCTGCCCCCAGACACAAACCTGCTGCGCGCGGCCCAGTGCAAGCCCGGCCAGCCGGCCCGCCTCAGCGCCCAGTTCGCGGCCACCAGCAGCGGCACCGAAGTCTGGGTGGGGGGCCGGGTAGAACAGGCGCCGGGAAGCGGGACGCAGGCAGCGGGAAGATAAAAGGGCGCGAGGCGGAAGGTGGCCTGGAGACGGGCCGCCGGATCCTTACCTTTCCGCGCACCGCTCCCTGCCTCCCACTTTCTCCGCAGGACTTCACGGAATTCCCACCTGTGCCCACCGTACACTTGGTCACATGGAGTTTCTGCTTGACCTTCACCCCGACGCCTACCCCTTAGAGGGCTTCCGGCGACGGCAGCTCCTGGACTGGGTGTTCGGGCAGGGCGTGGGCACCTTTGAAGCCATGACCAACCTGCCCGGCCCCGTGCGCGCCGAACTGGCCGGGAAATACCACCTCAACCCCTTCAAGCTGATTGAAACCGTGCGCAGCACCGACGGCAGCGTGAAATACCTGTTTACCCTGCAAGACGGCCGCCAGATGGAAGCCGTGTACATGCCCTACCTGGACCGCAAGACCATCTGTGTCTCCACCATGGTGGGCTGCCCGGCCAAGTGCGCCTTTTGCGCCACGGGGGCCATGGGCTTTGGCCGCAACCTCACCCCGGGTGAGATCGTGGCCCAGGTGCTGGCCGTGGCGGGCGGCGAGGGCATCGCCCCGCGCGAGATTCGCAACCTCGTGTTCATGGGCATGGGCGAGGCGATGCTCAATTACGACCACACCATGCTGGCCGCGCGCATTCTGCTGCACCCCCAGGCGCTGGGCATGAGCAAGCGCCGCGTGACCCTGTCCACGGTGGGAATTGCCAGGGGCATTCGCCGCCTGGCCGCCGAGGACGATCTGGGCATCAAACTGGCGATCAGCCTGCACGCGCCGGACGAGGAGACGCGGCGCCGGATCATCCCCACTGGCCACGTGAATTCCATCGAGGAGATCATGGCGGCGGCCCGCGACTATCAGGCGGTAACCGGGCGGCGCATCACCATGGAGTACACCATGCTGCGCGGCGTCAACGATCATCCCTGGCAGGCCGAGCTGCTGGCCGAACTGCTGCGCGGCCTCGTCAGTCACGTCAACCTCATTCCCATGAACCCATGGGCGGGCTCGGGCTTTGAAAGCAGCACCGAGGAGCAGATTCAGACCTTCTACGACATTCTGGAGGCGCGCGGGGTGGACGTCAGCGTGCGGCGTTCGCGCGGGCGAGATGCGGGCGCGGCCTGCGGCCAGCTGGCCCTGAAACGGCCCCACGCGGTCACCGGCGCCGCCTGAGTTTGCCCCGCACATGAGTAAGGGTTCCGAGAGACGTTAATGCTAGGCTACGGGCGTTTTCCGCATATCAGGAGGCCATGAAGGTGACGCAACACACAAGAGCGGTTCTGCTGGGGCTCACGCTGGCTCTCGCCACGTCGGGGGGCGCCCAGACGATGATCGAGACAGTCAGCACCATCGGCGTACAGAACACCCTGCAGTCGGCGGGCACGCCGGGTGCGCAGGGGGCGCTGCAGAGCGCGCAGAATCTTCAGACCCCCGGCGCGGGTGGCCAGACTGCCCCGGCTGTGCCGGTCACCCCACTGACGGCCGAGCAGCAGGCGCAGCTGGCGCAGGCGCGCTCCGCGTTGCAGGCCGGCAGCTACGCGCAGGCGCGGGCGCTGTACGAGGGCATCATTGCCCAGAACTACACCAACCCCGAGCCGCACTTCGGGCTGGCGCTGACCCTGTTTGCCCTGAACGACGAGCGCGGCGCCACTTTCGAGTTGCAGCAGTTCCGGGCGCTGGCCCCCACGCGCTTTGAGGGGCCCTACAACCTGGGCGTGATTGCCGCGCGCGCCGGCAACCAGGAACAGGCCCTGACCCTGTTCACCGAGGCCGCGACCCTGATGAAAGACCAGGCGGGCCCGGCCGCGCAGCGCCAGGTGCTGGAAGCACTGGCCGCGCAGCAGACCCGCAAGGCCGACTTTGCCGCCCTGAGCACCACCCTGGCCGCCATTGCCGTTATTGACCCCAAGGATCTGGACGTGCAGTTCCGGCTGGCACAGGCCCGCACCCTCAGCGGCCAGGGCTCGGCGGCGCTGCCCGGCCTGTACGCCCTGATTCAGGCCGCGCCGGCCCGGGTGGACGCCGCGCTGCTGCTGGCCGACATCTATGTGGCCCAGAACCTCCCCGACCGCGCCATTCGCGAGCTGGACGCGGCCGCGGGCCGGGTACAGAACGGCGGGGACCGCTCGACCCTGCTGCTGCGCAAGGCGCGCATTCTGGCCGCCACGGGCGACACCCGCGCGGCCGTGTTTGCCGCTCGCGACGCCGGACGCGAGGACAGCCGCAACGCCGCGGCCTTTGCCCTGGAAGGCGAGCTGCGCGCCGCGCGAGGCGACCGCCCCGGCGCTCTGAGCGCCCTGCAGAATGCCGTGAAGCTGGCGCCGCAGAACGCGGCCTACCGCGCCGCCCTGGCGGGTGTGCGCCTGACCCTGAACCAGAACGTCGAGGCCGCCCGTGACGCCGCGCGGGCCCTGACCCTGCGCCCGGACGACGCCACGCTGGCCCGCGCTCTGTTTGTGCAGGGGGTGGCCGCCTACCGTCAGGGCCAGTACGCCCAAGCCCGCACGGCCCTGCGCTCCAGCCAGACGCGCGCCCCCAATGCCGACACTGCCCTGTGGCTGGGCCTTACCGCCTATGCCCAGAAGGATTACGCCGGCGCCGCCAGTGCGCTGAGTGAAAGCGTGAAACTCAACCCCACGGTTACCGCCCGCGTGAACCTCGCCAGCGCCCTGCTGGCCAGCGCCCGCTACCCCGAGGCCGAGGCGATTCTGCGCGGCCTGGTGACCGACGATCCCAAGAACGCCGAAGCGTGGTACCTGCTGGGCCTGACCCAGCGCGCCCAGGCCCGTGAAGCCGACGCCCGCACCTCGCTGCGCACTGCGGCGGCGCTGGGCAACGCCAAGGCGCAGGGGGCGCTGAAGTGAGCCGCCCGGCCCAGGGCCCGGTGCGGGGCGCACGCCGCTGGCCTGACCTCATGATCGGGGCGCTGGTGCTGGCGCTGCTGGGCGGCTTTGGTAGCGTGCTGCTGCGCGGCGGCCCGGCCCAGGCGCCCCAGAGCGCGGCCACCGCGCAGACCCCGGCCATTCCCAGCGCCCCGGGCAGCGCGGCGCCCCCGGCGACCGAAACCGCCCCCGCAGGAACAGTGACCCCACCACCCCAGACGGCAGCGGCGCCGCCCTCGCCAGGGCAGACCCCCGCCACCGAAGCCGCGCCGGCCAGTGAAGCTGCCCCAGCCGACACCACTGAGGCCCCGGTAATCGCCGCCGCCCCCATCGGCGCACCGGACCCGGCGCTGCAGGCCGCCGCCCAGCCGCCCGCTCCTGCAGGCGCGGCCACCGAAACGGGCGAAGCGGCCCAGGAACCGGCACAGGCCGCAGACCCGGCGGCGCAGACCCCAGGCCAGCAGAGTCCGGAGCAGGCAGGGGCCACGCCCCGCGCTGGCGGCGCCGTGGCCCCTGCCGAGCAGCGGGTGCCGCTGCGCAGCGATTACCGCATCAGCCTGGGCACCTTCAGCAGCGAGGACAGCGCCCGGGGGGCGGCGGCGGGCGTGAGTGCCCTGGGCTACACCGTCTACCCCATCGATCTGGGGTCGCAGGTGGTCGCGCAGCTGGGCCCCTTTGCCGATGAGGCCAGCGCCCGGCAGGCCCTGGCGGATGTGCAGCGCGCCTATCCTTCGGCCGTGCTGTATCCCCCGCGTGGCCGCAGTCTGAGCGGCGGCGCCGCCGAGACCACCCAGCCGGGTGTGGCCGCGCCGGCGGCCCCGGGCACTGCCCCGGCCCCCACTCGCAGCGAGGCGAATGTGCCGGCCCCCGCCGAAGCGGCCCCAAACGGCCCGGTGTACCTGCAGGTGGGCGCCTTTGACCGGGTGGAAAGTGCCCAGAACCTCGTGCAGCAGCTGCGCGACCTGGGCTATGCGCCCACCGTGAGCGCGCCCGAGGGCCGCAAGGTGACGGTGCTGGTGGGCCCCTACACCGGCGACGCCGTGACCCGCACCGAGGGCCGCCTGAGCGCCAACGGCCTCGACCACTTCCGGGTGCGCTGAAGTGGCGGAGATCCCCACCGCTGCCATCAGCCGTCTGGTCACGTACCTGCGCATTCTGGAACACCTGGAACTGCAGGACGTCAGCCGCACCAGCAGCAACGACCTGGCCGAGCGAGCGGGCGTGAGTGCCTTTCAGGTCCGCAAGGATCTGGCCTATTTCGGCCGCTTCGGCACGCGTGGCATGGGCTACACCGTGCCCATTCTGAAACGCGAACTGGTGCGGGTGCTGGGCCTGAACCGCTCCTGGAACGTGGTGATTGTGGGTATGGGGCGCCTGGGGCAGGCAATTGCCAATTACCCGGGCGCCAGCGATTACCAGTTTCAGTATGTGGGGCTGTTTGACGTGAGCCCCGGGGTGGTGGGCCAGCAGGTGCGCGGCCTGACGGTCGGGCACATGACCGACCTGCCGGAGTTCACCCAGCTCAACCCCGTGGATATGGGCTTTCTGGCCGTGCCGCCCGAGCGCGCCCAGGACGCGGCGCAGGCCCTGGTGGACGCCGGGGTCAAGGGCATTCTGAACTTTGCGCCCACCGTCATTCAGCCGCGCGCCGCTGAGCGCCCGGGCTTGCAAGACATCAGTGATGAGTGGCGTGGTGTGATTGTGGAGAATGTCGACTTTCTCGCCGGTATGAAGCGCCTCGCCTTCTATATTTTAAATCCCCACCTCAAAGATGCTCCTGCTCCGGAGGAACCCGCATGAAGAAAGCCGCCCTTCTAACCCTGCCCCTGCTTATTGCGTCGTGTAATCCCTCTTCTGCGCCTGGCAGTGGTTCTGTCACCGTCTCGTCCAGCAAGACCACGGTCAGCGCGGCCAACAGCCAGCTGACGGGCAGCACGACCTATACCTTCACCAACAAGGCCGGGGCACGCGAAGTCACCATCAACTCCGCCACGCTGACCTGGACGGACCCCACGTCAAACGCAGCCAGGACAGAGACGGTGAGCATTGCCGCTTTCACGCTGCCCGCTGGCCTGAGTTGCCCGGCCTCGGCCACCAACCCCAGCGCGTCGTGTCCCTTTAACGACGCCAACACCACGTTTGCCGACCGCACGGCCAGCCGCGCCATCTCGGACGCCGAACTGTTCAGCAAGCTGCTGAGTGCCAATCCCAGCGCCGCCAACCTGCCGGTGAGCGTGCAATTTAATGCCACGCAGAACGCCCTACCCTTTACTTTTAGCTCAGCAGCCCAGAGTGGGGGTGAAGGCGGCAAGCCTGCAGAGGCGGCGCCCAAACCTCAGCTCACCATCAACACCACCGGCAGCCAGCCTTACAGTGGCAACCTGAGCGTGACGGTGTCCGGCAATTTTGACGTCACCAGTAAGGTCAAGAGCTTGGTGCTGGAGGTGCGTGACAGTCGGGGCAACGTAGACAACACGACCTTCACGAGCTTAAATCCCACGACCAGCTTCAGTATTGACACCTCCAAGTATCCCGATGGCCCCCTGATTCTCCGGGCCATTGCACTGACCGACTCCGGGCTGCGCGGCGAAAGTGCGCCGCAGACGGTGCAGATCCAGAATGTCTCGGCGCCCACGGTGGCCATCCTGAGTCCAGACGCCAACTCGACCCTGACGGGCCCCGGTGTCGTTCGTGTCCAGTTCCGTCAGTCCACCACGGCCTTTACCCTGACGGCCCTGAACAGCACCAACGACGTTCGCCTGGACGTCCGCGACTTCCGTGGTCAGGTGGTCAAAACCCTGTTCGGCAAAGCCAACCGGGTGAGCGAGGGCATTCTTGAGGCCTTCATTCCCATCGACCTGATCGGCCCGGAGTTCTCCAGCAACGCCTACACCATTACCGCCTCCGCTGAAGCGCGATTGGCGGATGGCACCACCCGGTCTCTGGGGGCAACGACGCCCATCAACACCAAGGTGAATGACACCAAGCCGCCTGCCCTGAACGTGCTGATGCCGGCCTACTTCACCGATCCCTACACCAACCCAACGCGCCCTGTGCTTTCCCGCAACTCTGCCCTCATGATGCAGGGCAGCGACGATCAGGTCGTGACCAGCATGCGCCTGGACTTCACCTGCGACCAGGCCACGGCGCTGCCCACCCAGAGCTGCCCCTCGGCGCCGTACACCTTCAATATTCCCATTAACGTCCCTGGAATTATCTACCGAGTATTCCAGATTGGCGCCCTATTGGACGCGCAGCCTTTCGTACAGAACGGGAACTACACCCTGCGCGTCACGGCCTTTGACGGAAACGGCAACACCAACATCCAGGAGATGCCCGTCCGGGTGTCGCGCGCGGCGGCGGACAGCGAGATTGCCAATCTGGCGTCCCTCTCGATCGTGGACAACATTGTTTACGACACCCGCCCAGGCGAACTGAATATCGTCTCGGCACGCTGGATTGTGCCTGGCACGACCGCCAATCCCGTTCGTGTGGCCACCCTGGCTTATGACAACACCAGTGGCTCGCTGATCCCCAGCCGCCAGCGTGTTGATCCGATTCTGCCTGCCGGAACCAGCCTTCAGGTGACCCAGGGCTTCGCCGCTGAAGGGATCTACCGCATTGACTTCATTGTCGAGGACCTCGTGACCGGCGTTACGCGCTACTACGAGGGCCCGGAGATTGTCGTGAAACGCAACGCCTCGTAGGATTGAAGCACTTAGTCAGGCGCACCTTCAGTGAAGGTGCGCCTGATCCGTTGAGCCAGCGGGGATTTTTCCACCTCCCGCTGAGCGCCTCGCCTACACCTGCAGCTCTGCCTCCATCCGTTCGCGCACACGGGCCAGCACCGTCTCTGCGTCCTGGCCAGGATTCACCTCGGTCCAGTGATCGGTGATGATGCCGTCTGGGGCCACGAGGAACGTTTCCCGGCGGGGGCGGCGAACCTCTTCATCCGGCCAGGGATCATCCAGCACCCCAAACAGTGTGGTGATCTCCTGTTTGCGGTCATCCAGCAGCGGGTAATCCAGCTTGCACAGTTCCCGGAATCTGGCCTGTTCCTGCTTGGGATCACCGTTGACGCCCACAATGTCCACCCCATGCGCCTGGAACTCGGCCGCGAGCGCCTGGTAGCGCCGCGCCTGCAACTGGCAATGGGTGGTGGCGGTCTTCGGAAAGAAGAACAGCACGCGCCAGCGGCCGGGCGCCGGGGCGTAGGGTCGGCCACTGTCCTGCTGGGCCGTGAAGTCGGGCACGCGGTCGCCGGTGTGCAGAGGCATGCCCGAAAGGTACTGCACACGCCCACACATCACATTCGGATCGCCTCAAGTCGGCTTTAACGCCTTTGACCCACGCTGCAGCTGGGGGACCATCCAGCCAGCCTGATTTCGCCTCGTTGGCACCAGTGAGAAACTGGGCCCCTTAACCTCGGCCGTGATAGACGGCTCTTGGGCGCGGTCCGTCTGTTTCACCTGCCCCTCCCCCGTCTGCTGGCCACACCACCGCGCCGCTCTTCGCAGGCCCCACTCCACACAGCCGAAAAAGCCCTGTGCACCGGGGCGCTATGCTGGCAGTCATGGCATTGTGGATCCTGTTCATCGTGATTGTCCTCAGCGCGACGGGGGTGCTGGCGCTGACGCTGGGGCCGCTGAAAACCGCGCGCAACGTGCTGACGCTGCGCCTGATCGCGGGCGTGCAGTACATCATGGCGGCCGCGCTGCTGGGGGCCCGCCTCACGGGCAACGCGTGAGCCGCCCCCAGCTGCTGGACCTGCATTTTCTGCAGACGCCCGGGGTGATCGGCGTGTTCGTGCTGGACACTGGCGACGGTCTGGCCCTGATAGACACCGGGCCGGGCAGCACGCTGGCCCAGTTACAGCTGGGCCTGGAGGGGCTGGGGGCTCGCCTGGCCGATGTGCGGCACCTGCTGCTGACGCACGTGCATTTTGACCATGTGGGGGCCGCCGGCACCGTGCTGGCCCAGGTGCCGGCCGCGCGGGCCTACGTGCACGAGCGGGGCGCGGCCCATCTGGCCCGCCCGGCCCGGCTGCTGGCCAGTGCCGGGCAGATTTACGGTGACCAGATGGACCGCCTGTGGGGCCCGATGCAGCCGGCGCCGCCGGAGCGCCTGCAGGCGCTTTCAGGGAGCGAAGTGCTGCGTCTGGGCCGGCTGGAGGTGCGGGCACTGGCCACCCCGGGGCACGCCTCACACCATCTGGCCTACCACGTGGGCGACGACCTGTTTACCGGCGATGTGGGCGGGATTCGCCTGCTGGCCGCCCAGACCCCACGGGCGCCCACGCCACCGCCCGACATTGACCTGGACGCGTGGCAGACCAGTCTGGCGCTGCTGGAAGGCACCGACGCCGCCTGGCTGCACCTGGCACATTTCGGCACCTACCGCAATACCCCCGAGCACTGGGCTGGCCTGCGCCGCACTCTGGCCGCCGACGCCGAACGGGTGCGCACCGGACTGGCCGCTGGCGACGACCTGGAGCGCGTCACCGCCAACTTCACCCTGGCCCTGATGGAAGAGCTGCGCGCCGAGCACCCCGAGCTGCCCGCCCGCTTTGACTTCGCCTGCCCGCCCTGGATGAGTGTGCAGGGGCTGGCCCGGTACTGGCAGCGCCGCGCAGCACGCGCCGGGGCCCAGGCATGAAGGTGCTGGTGATTGGTGGCGGTGGCCGCGACCACGCCATCGTGCATGCCTGCGTGCGGGCCGGACACGAGGTGCTGTGCACCCCGGGCAACCCGGGGATTGCCGCCATGGCCCGGGTGCTGAACAGTCCCCAGGACGCCGCCAGCCTCGCACAGCTGGCCAGGGATGAGGGGACCGATGTGGTGATCGTGGGGCCAGAAGCCTACCTCGCTGCTGGCGTGGTGGACGCCTGCGCGGCGCTGGAGGTGCCGGCCTTCGGGCCTGTTCAGGCCGCCAGCCGCCTGGAGGGAGACAAGGCCTGGAGCAAAGCCTTCATGGCCCGCCACGGCATTCCCACAGCGGCGCACCGCAGCTTCACCGCGCTGGACGAGGCCCTGGCGCACCTCGCCGGGGGGGCCACCACCCTCCCCATCGTGGTCAAGGACGCGGGCCTGAAGGCCGGCAAGGGCGTGACCATCGCCGCGTCCGTGGCCGAGGCCGAGGCGGCCCTGCGTGAGATTTTCACGGCGCCGGACGCCCAGGCGGTCATCGAGGACTTCATGACCGGCCAGGAGGTGACCATCCTGGCGCTGACTGACGGCGAGCGCTTTGCCCTGACGCCCCCCAGCCAGGACCACAAGACCATCTCTGAGGGCGACACCGGTCCCATGACGGGCGGCATGGGCGTGATCTGCCCCTTCCCGGTGGACGACGCAACGATGGCGGTGATCCGGCAAACCATCATTGAGCCCACCCTGCGCGGCATGGCGGCCGAGGGGCACCCCTTTTGCGGCGTGCTGTATGCCGGGCTGATGCTCACGCCGTCGGGGCCGAAGGTGGTGGAATTCAATGCCCGCTTTGGCGACCCCGAGGCCGAGGCGGTGCTGCCCCTGCTGGAGAGCGACCTCGCGCAGCACGCCCTGGACGCGGCGCGGGGGCAGCTGGACCCCAGCACCGTGCGCTTCCGGGCGGCGGCGAGCGCTGTGGTGATTCTGGCGGCCCCCGGCTACCCTGGCGAGCCCGAACGCGGCATTCCCCTGATCCTGCCGCCCACCCAGGCGGGCGAGGTGATTTACCACGCGGGCACGCGCGAGGACGCCGGCCAGTTGCGCAGCCACGGGGGCCGGGTGCTGGCGGTGACCGCCACCGCCCCCACCCTGAACGAGGCGCTGGGCCGTGCGTACGCCCTGGCGGAGCGCGTGGACTTTCCGGGCGCCCAGTTGCGCCGGGACCTGGGGGCGCGTATTGGCGCCCGGCCAGAGCCCAGCGACGTTTGACCCCGTGGGGGCAGGGGCGCTAGGATTCCCCTCGCCCCCAACGCGCAGGCCGGTGTGGCGGAATGGTAGACGCACTCGACTCAAAATCGAGCGGGAAACCGTAGGGGTTCGAGTCCCCTCACCGGCACCAGAAAAGACAAGCCCCTGGCCCGACACGGCGGGGGCTTTTCGTCTCCGGCCGCTGGCCCCTATAGCCCCCCGCTCCGCGCACTGAGCGCCACAATCGCTTCCCAGCTGTCAGGCTGCGCGGGGTCATCCAGGGCGGCGCGGTTGCGGCCCTGGAAGCCGCAGGTCTGGCAGCGGTGCAGCAGCACCCAGCCCTTCTTGCCGCTCTGCTCCACGCCCACCGGGCGCATCAGGCCGTGGCAGTCGCAGGCGCGGTCGCCGGGCAGCACGTCCACGTGCTTGCTGTGCAGGCACTGGGGGCAGTGGTTGCGCACGCTGCCGTTTTGCAGCGGCTGCACTGAGGCCCCGCAGTGGCCGCAGGTAAAGGCGTTGTTCGTGCCCTGCACCGTAAAGCGCCGCTCACTGCTCATACCGGCCTGCGCGCCGCCCAGCGGCGATCCAGAAACGCGCGGATGCTGGGCGTGCCCACCAGCGCCGTGGCCAGCACCAGGTAGCCCAGGCCCGCCACACTCACCACCCAGCCGCGCCAGGATGACCCGCCCGCCAGCATGCCCACCACAAAGACCAGCAGCCCGGCCAGCATGCCAAACGACACCGTCAGCCGCCACGCCCACACGCTGCCGCGCCAGACCATGCCCAGCAAGAAGGCGGTGGCCCCGGCGTACAGCGCCTGCCGCAGCAGGTCCCCGGTCTGCCCCTGCACCAGCCCCGCGACCGACGGCAGCACGCTCAGCAGGAACAGCGCCCACAGGGTGGCCAGGGTCAGGCTGCGGCCCTGGGCCAACTGCTCCGGGCCCAGCGGCTGGGGGTCGGCGGGGAGGGGGCGGGCAGGCTTGCTCACACCCGGTATTTCAGCACAGCGGGCCCCCGGGCAGCCAGGACGGGGGTCACGCTGCGCGCCCGGCGCCGGGGAGGGGGAGGCGGGGCGCCTTTGCTACGCTGGGGTGCATGAACGAACTCAGGGTCACGGCGGTGTGCGTCGGTCAGCCCACCGCGCTGAAGGTGGGTGGGCGCACCACCGTCACGGGCATTGACAAGCACCCCCTGCCGGGCCACGTGCAGGTCACGCGCGCCGGGCTGGACGGCGACCATGTCCTTAACCGCAAGCACCACGGCGGCCCCGACCAGGCGGTGTATGCGTACACCATGCCCGATTACGCGGCCTGGGCCGCCGAACTGGCCGCCCCCGCGCGCCCGGGGCTGTTCGGAGAGAACCTGACCATCAGCGGGCTGTCCTCGGCGGAGGTGCGGGTGGGGGACCGCCTGACGGTTCACGGCGCAGCCGGCGAGGTGGTCCTGGAAGTGACCGCGCCGCGCATTCCCTGCGGCACGCTGGCGGCCCATGTGCGCGAGGGGTCCTTTGTGAAACGCTTTGCCCGCATGCGCCGCCCGGGCCTGTACCTGCGGGTGCTGCAGGAGGGCACCGTGGGGGCAGGCGACCCGGTGAGCTTTACCCCCGGCGACCCGGCGGCCCCCACCCTGGGCGAGCTGTTCGACGCGTACGTGGGCGAGCCGGACCTGACCCGCGACAGCCTGCAGGCGTGGCTGGCCTTTCCCCTGGCCCAGCGCACCCGCCGTGACCTGGAAGGCCGCCTGAGCAAGCTGGGCTGACGACGGACGGTGGTGGCGGTGGTGGCGCTCAGCCCCTGAGCCGCTCAGCGTAGTGCTGGCGCAGCTTGGCCACCTTGGGGGCAATCACGGCCACGCAGTAGGGCTGGCGCGGATTGTTGGCGTAATAGTCCTGGTGATAGGCCTCGGCCACGTGAAAGGTGCTGGCCGGCTCGATGGTCGTGACGATGGGGCGGCCGAACACCTCCTGGCGGGTCAGGTCGGCCATAACCTCGCGCGTCTGGGCCTCCTGTTCGGGCGTCAGGGGAAAGACGGCGCTGCGGTACTGGGTGCCCACATCCGCGCCCTGGCGGTTGAGGGTGGTGGGGTCATGGGTGGCGAAAAACAGGCCCAGCAGATCCTTGAAGGCCACCTGCGCCGGGTCGAAGGTGACCCGGACCGCCTCGGCGTGCCCGGTCTGGCCGCTGCACACGCTGCGGTAATCGGGCTTGGGCGTATGGCCGCCAATGTAGCCACTTTCCACCTTCTGCACGCCGCGCACGTCTTTGAGCACCGCTTCGGTGCACCAGAAGCACCCGCCAGCGAAGATGGCCTGTTGCAGTTGGGGGGCAGTGTGGGTCATAGCGTGCATCATGGCGCGCGGCCTCGGACAAGACGGGGCGCGGGCGCACGGTTGAAGGTCCGCGTGGCACTGCCCCCTATCCCCCCAGAAACAACCGGGCCGACACCAGCAGCACAATCACGCCGTACACCCATTTCACAAAAGCGCTGCCGCGCAGCATGGCCATGCGCGCGCCCACAAAGGCGCCCAGGGCGTTGGCGGCGCCCATCGAAAGGCCCAGCCACCAGACCATCTGGCCGCCCACCAGAAACAGAAAAAACGCCCCCAGGTTGGTGGCGAAGTTCAGCGTGCGCGCGTTGCCGCTGGAGCGCACGAGGTTAAAGCCCGCCAGCGAGAATAGGAACATGGCAAAGGTGCCGGTGCCGGGCCCCAGAAAGCCGTCGTACAGGCCAATCACCAGGGTGCCGGGCAGGGTCAGGGCCAGGGTGCGGGTGGTCAGGCCGGGGTAGCGGTCTTCCAGGCCAAAGCGTTTGTTGACCAGCACCAGGGCGCCCACCGCCAGAATGACCACGCCCACCAGCGTGCGGAACACCGCCGGGTCCACGAAACGCACCAGAAAAGCGCCCAGCGCGCTGCCTGTCAATGCCAGCGGAATCAGGCGCAGCACCAGGGGCCGCTCCACATGCCCGCCCCGCCAGTACTGCCACGTGGCGCTGCCAGACCCGAAGATGGCCAGCAGCTTGTTGGTGGCGACCACCTGCGCGGGGCTCAGGCCCATTAAAAACAGGGTTGGCAGCGTGATGGTGCCGCCGCCGCCCGCCACCGCATCCAGAAAACCGGCAAGAAAAGCGAGGGGCAGGCCGTACAGCAGCACTTCGGGACCGGGCACGCCCGGCACTGTAGCGCGCCTGACTGCACGGTTCCCGGTCTGCATGGGGGGCCCGTCTAACAGCCAGGGACCATGCTAGCCTCGCCCCCATGACCGCCCGCCCAGACCGCGCCGCGCCCTCCCTGCCCCTGTTCGACACTGCCGTGGTGGCCGGCGTGGGCCTGATTGGCGGCAGCGTGGCCCTGGGGCTGCGCCAGCGCCTGCTGGCCCGGCGGGTGATTGGCCTGGACGCCAGCATGGACGTGTTGCGCGAGGCCGAGGCACTGGGCGTGGTGGACGAGGTGCGCGCCGGGGCCGGTGAGTGGCTGCGCGCCGCTGACCTGGTGGTGCTGGCCGCTCCCATGCGCGCCCTGGCGCCCCTGGCCGCCGAACTGGCCCCGTACCTGAACCCGGCGGCGCTGGTGACCGACGTGGGCAGCGTGAAGGCCGGCATTGCGGCTGAAATGGAGCGGCTGGGGGTGCGGAGCTTTGTGGCCGGGCACCCGATGGCGGGCAGCGAACGCGGCGGGGTGACGCACGCCCGCGCCGCCCTGCTGGAAAATGCCGTGTGGGTGCTGACGCCGACTGACCACACCCCCCTGACGGCCCTGAGTCGCGCCCGCACGCTGGTCGAGGAACTGGGCGCCGCGCCCGTGGTGATGCCACCCGAGGCCCACGACGCGCTGGTGGCGACCATCAGCCACCTGCCGTACCTGGCCAGTCTGGCCCTGACCCATATGGTGGCGCGCGACGAACGCCTGAGCCTGCTGGCCGCCGGAGGCTTCCGCGACCTGACCCGCGTGGCCAGTGGCGACCCCCGCATGAGCCGCGACATGGTGGTGGAAAACCGCGCGGCCTTAAAGGACGCCCTGGGCCGCTTTCGCCGTCAGCTGGAGCGCTTAGAAGCCGACCTGGACGAACCCGAGGAACTGCTGGCTGCCGCCCACGAGGGCAAGCGCACCCGCGACAGCCTCCCCGTGGTGCGCCGCAGCCTGCTGCCCCAGCGCCACGACCTCGTGGTGGCGGTGCCAGACCGGCCCAACCAGATTGGAGCTGTCACGCAGGCGCTGGGCGCAGCAGGCGTGAACATTAAAGACATTGAGGTGCTGGCCATTCGCGAGGACGGCGGCGCCATTCGCCTGGGCCTGGAAAGCCCCGATGACGTGACGCACGCGGCGGGGATTCTGGGCGCGGCGGGGTTCGAGGTGAGGGGGCGGGGGTAAGTGGGCAGTGGTGCGTGGGACAGCCTGAAGCACCCACTTCAGGCTGGGCAACAGGGTTTTGGGCGCTGAACCTCTTGCACGCGGCGGGGGCGGGCCACGCTGAGCCGTCCGCATTCCCACGGCCCACTCCCGAACCTGCAAATCATGAAAATTTCTCTTCACCCCGGCCTGCCCCCGGCGCGGTAGCGTGAGGGGTTGATGGCCGACCCGCCCCCGCTCTCCCCTGCTCCTGTTCCTGCGGCGCCCGAGCCCGCTGCCAGTCCGGCCCCCCTTGCCCAGGGACCGGACGCCCCGCCTCTGGAAGCCGAACCTGCTCCCCCGCCCGGTGCCCGCCTTTCGGCCATTGACCTGTTTCGTGGGCTGACCATTCTGGAAGTGGTGGGGCACCACACGACCGGCGTGGCCATGCGCTGGTTCCAGCCCGAAACGACGGCGCATCTGGCCGCGCTGCTGCTGAACCGCACCCTGCACTTTGCGGTGCCCGCCTTCGTGTTCCTGTCGGCGGTGGTGCTGACCCGCAGCCTGCTGAAGCGCTTTGAGCCGGGGCGCTATTTCTGGCGGCGCCTGACGCGCGGGGGCTGGCCGTACCTGCTCTGGAGTGCCCTGTACATCGGCTGGTACGTCTGGACCGGGCAGCGCGAGCCCGAGACCCTGACCGACTGGGCCCGCTGGCGCGACTGGCTGCTGTACGGCAAGGCCAGCTACCACCTGTATTTCCTGCTGGTGGCGCTGGAGGTCTACCTCGTGCTGCCCCTGTTGCTGCCCCTGGCGCGGCGGCGGCCCAGCATCACGGCGGCGCTGCTGCTGGGGCTGGCGCTGCAACTGGGCCTGTATTTCCTGAACCGCGAGGTGCTGCGCCTGCCGTTTCCGGCCAGTACGGTGCTGTGGTACATGCTGCCGGTGGTGCTGGGCATGGCGGTGGGCGCGCGCCTGGACGAATTTACCGCCTGGTGGCAGCGCCGCCGCTGGACCCTGCTGCCCTTCCTGATTGGCGCTTACCTGGTCTACCTGCCCACTGCGCTGGCCTATGCCCGGGGTGAGGCCGTTACGCCAGTGGTGTACAGCGGCCTGAGCTGGGTTTACACCAGCCTGACCGCCCTGACCCTGCTGGGGCTGGCCTACCGCCTGGCCCGGAGCACCCGCCTGCCCTGGCTGCGCACGGGTGTGGGGCTGCTGGGCACGGTCAGTTTGCAGGTGTACCTGATTCACCCGGCGCTGCTGCAGGCCCTGGAAAAGTACATGACGCCCGACGGCCCGCCCTGGCGCGTGGCGCTCACCCTGCTCGCGTACTTCGTGGTGGCGCTGGTGCTGCCCGCGCTGCTGGGCCGGGCACTGCTAAAGACGCGCCTGAGCACGCTGCTGTTCGGGCGGTAAAGGGAGCCGCTTACCTCTTGCCCTGGCTCCCCACCCCGCCCAGCCAGGTCCGGAACACCAACCCGGCGGCGTCGCGCGGCGCCACCGTGCCCGCCGCCACCTGTTCCCAGCAGACATAAATCAGGGCGTGCAGGGAGGCCATCAGCCACGCGGCGGGTGGGCGGGGGCTGAGCAGCCCCTGGGCCTGCGCGCGTTCCAGGGCAGAGAGCAGTGTGGCGTCCAGCGCGGCCGAGGCGCGCGTCAGTTCCGCGTCGCCGTCCAGTTCAGAGGCGCGCAGCAGAAACCTCAGGCGTGGGCCCAGGGGCACCAGCCGTTCAATCCAGCGCTCCAGCGTCTGCCAGGAGTCGTCCGGGGACGTGTCCGGCGCAAAGGCCGCCGCCAACTCCACCTCCTCGTCCACTTCGCGCAGGCGGGCCAGGGCGTCCAGGGCCACGGCCCGCAGCACCGCTTCCCGGGTGGGGTACAGGCGGTGCAGGGTGGTGCGGCCCACGCCGGCCAGCGCCGCCAGTTCGCCCAGGCTGGCCTGGGGCCGCTCCACCAGCGCTTCTGTCAGCACGTCAAGAATGGGCGCCGGCGCGGCACTGCGGGCTCTGCTCATGCCCAGAGCCTAGCGGGTGGGGGGCCAATCCTCTATGATCTGGAACATGATTGTTCCAAAAGAAACGGTATTGGTTCAGGGTGAACGTCAGGCGCTGCCGGACCAGTTGCGCGGGCTGGCCCTGCTGGGCATCGTGTTCGTGAACATGCCGTACCTGGCCATGACCCACGGTGGCCTGACCCCGGCCCTGGTGGTCTCGGGACTGGACGGGGTGCTGGCGTGGCTGATCGTGGCGCTGGCGCAGGGCAAGTTTTACCTGCTGTTCTCGTTCCTGTTCGGGTACAGCCTGACCCTGCTGCTGCAGTCGCGGCGGGGCGACGGCCTGCGCCGTTACCGCCGCCGCCTGCTGGCGCTGGGCGTGCTGGGGCTGCTGCACGCCGCGCTGCTGTTTATTGGCGACATCCTGCTCAGTTACGCGGTGCTGGGGCTGGCGCTGCCGTGGTTTGCCGCGCGCCGCACCCGCACGGCCCTGAGGGGCGCCGCTGCTACTTACGTGATGGGGGCGGGGCTGCTGGCGCTGGTGGCCCTGGGGTCGCTGGCGGCCGGGCCGGGTTCGGCGGGTTTTGTCGAAGACGCCGCCGCGCTGGACCGCGCCGTGCAGGGCGGGGTTCTGGAGGCGGCCCGCGCCCGCCTGGCCGCGCTGCCGGGGGTGCTGCTGACCCTAGGGATTCTGAACTGGTCGCTAGCCCTGAGCATGTTTTTGCTGGGGCTGGTGGCGGGCCGGCTGGGGGTCCTGCGCCGGCCCGAGCGCTACCGGCCACTCTGGCGCCGCCTGCTGCTATTGGGCGCCGTTGTCGGCCTGCCGGGCGGCGCGGCCTCGGCGTGGTTGACCCTCAGCAGCGACAGTGCCCAGCAGGTGCTGGGCGTGGCGCTGGGCTTTCTCACGGCGCCGGCGCTGACGGGGGCGTATGTGGCGCTGGCCGCCCTGAACCCGGCCGCGCGGCTGCTGCGGCTGGCCGCGCCCGCCGGGCGCATGTCGCTGACGGGCTACCTGGGTGAATCGCTGCTGCTGGGGCTGCTGTTTGCCGGCTGGGGGCTGGGCTGGTACGGAGGGCTCAGCCTCAGCCTGACGGTGCTGGTGACGCTGGGGGTGTGGCTGGCCCTGGACCTGTTCGCCCACCTGTGGCTGCGGCACTTCACGGCCGGTCCCTTCGAGTGGCTGCTGCGCGCCTGGACGAACGGCCGCTGGAGCCCGCTGCGGCGCCGGCCCTGAGAGAAGGCGAACAGGCGCAGCGCCTCTGGCGCCCGTCTGGGCAGCTTCCGGGCGGTCACAGCCTGCCGTCAGCTTCAGACGCTACAGTGCCGCGCAGTGAAGCTTGCCGCCGTCCTCCTGTTCTCTGTGCTGTGTGCCGCCAGTGGCGCTGCAGGTGCCCTGAGCCTCCCGCCCCTCCCGGCCCAGCCCCTGGACCCTCCCGCCACGCCGGCCGCCTGGGTGTCGGTCGGCGCCGCCGACGCGCCGTCGTGGCTGCAGGCGCCCCCCACCTGTGCGGCGCGGCCCTGCGCCCTGGTGGTGGTGTCGCACCCGCGCGGGCAGACCGCCGAGCGCCTGCGCGACAGCCCGCAGATGGGAGTGCTGACGGGCGCCCTGCTGCGCGCCGGGCTGGCCGTGCTGCTCAGCGGTGACGGGGGCCCCACCACCTGGGGCAGTCCGGCGGCCCTGGCCGAACTGGGCGCCGCCCACGCCGCCGCCACCCGGCGCTTTGCCTGGAACGGTCAGACCTTCGCCCTGGGCCTGAGCATGGGCGGCCTGATGGCGCTGCGCAGCGCCCTGCCCGGCGCACCGTACCCGGTGCGCGCCGTGGCCCTGATTGACGCCTGGGTGGACCTGGAACAGGCGTACGGCACCGCCCACAGCCGCCGCCAGGAGATTCAGGCGGCCTACGCGCTGCGTGGGCCCCCCGGGCCGCGCCTCAACCCCCTGGTGGCGGCCACCGCCGCGCCGCGCCAGCCGCTGTTTGCCGTGGCCAGCGCGGACGACCAGACGGTGCCCCATGCCAGCAACACTGCCCGGCTGCTGGAGGTGTTCGGTCGCCCCGAAAGCGTGCTGGTACAGGTGGAGGGCGCGCATCTGGGCGCCAACCGCTTTACCCCCGAGCTGGGCGCGCGCATGGCGGCCTTTTTTGAAACCCACAACCAGGGCCCGCTGCCCACCGACCTGGGGCGGCGCTAGGACCGGCCGGCGGCGCGCCGTGCATGAAGCGCAGATGGCCTCCAGCACGGGTGCACCCCGGACGTGAGTATGAAAGACTGGTGGGCAGTGAACGTGTGCCGCTTTTCATCTGTGCCCTCAACCCGCTGGCGAGACGCCGCACGGCCAGGCTGGCGGCGCCGGCCGCCCGTCCTCAGCGCCGCCGGCCCGGGGGGTGCGGGCCGGCGGTGTTCCGGCACAGGGCCCCGGCGCGCATGAGCCGCGACGTTTCAGCTGAACTGCAGGCCCGCCAGCCGCTGACCGAACACGGCGGCGTGCGCTGCGAGCAGGCGCTGTGGCGGGGGCAGACCGTCTTCGTCAAGACCCTGCTGAGTGACAGCCCCGACCTGCAGGCGCGCTTCGTGCACGAAGGCGAGGTGGCCACCCGGGTGGCCTGCCCGCTGATTGTCTCGCCGCTGCTGTGTACGCCCCGGCACCTGCTGTTTCCCTTCGTGCCGGGCGGCACCCTGCGCGAGCGACTGGACCGGAGCGGGCCCCTGGGGGCCGACGAGGCCACCCAGGTGACGGCCGGGGTGCTGCTTGCTGCCGCGCACCTGCACGCGCGCGGGGTCACGCACCAGGACCTGAAACCCGAGAACGTGCTGCTGGCGGGCGGCCAGGCCAGCACCCAGAGCGTGCGCGTGATTGACTTCGGCATGAGCCACGCCCGGGGTCTGCCGCTGGATATCCACAGCGGCACGCGCATGGGCACCCCGCATTTCATGGCGCCCGAGCAGTTTCTGGGCCTGCGCGGCGAACCACGCAGCGACCTGTACTCGGCCGGCGTGCTGCTGTTCGACTGCCTGGCCGGCGCCCCCCCCTACGAGGACGCGCTGGGCTGGCTGGCCGGCGTTCACGACCGCCGCGCGGCGCTGCCGGGCCCGGCCGCCCTGCACGAGGTGCTGCGCGCCGCCCTGGGGCGCGACCCGGACGACCGCCCGGCCAGCGCCGCCCAGATGCTGGCCCTGCTGCAATCGGCGCGCGCCGCCCTGGGCCTTGCCCCCGTGCCGGAGGACCTGTGCCCCTGATCGCCTTTACCGGCCACCCCTTCCTGGCCGAAGAAACGCTGCAGGCCACCCTGCGCGCCCGGGGGCTGGACCCCCGCACGCTGCCGCGCCTGGGCGGCGACGACGTGACCCTGGACACCGTGGGCCCGCACCTGAACCCGGGCCTGTTTGGCGACGGCGGCGTGCTGGTGGACCTCGCCGGGGTCAAGCCCGACAAGGCGCTGCTGGAGGCCCTGGCCAGCGCGCCCGTGACGGTGGCGCTGCTGGACGAGGCGCCGCCCGCCACCCGCCTGAAGCTGTACAGCGCCCGGGGTGAGGTGGTGGCCTCGGCAGCCCCCACCAGGCCCGGCGACGTGACCGGTTGGGTGGTGGGCCGTGCCCGCGCCCAAAAACTGCCGCTGGACAAGGCTGCCAGCGCCTACCTGGCCGAGGTGTTCGGGCCGGACCTCGCCGGGATTGCCGGCGAGCTGAACAAGCTGGCCCTGCTGGACGGCCCCCTGACCCGCGAGGTCGTGGCGGGCGTGGTGGGCCGCGAGCCGCCCGGCGACAGCTTTGCCATGCTGGGGGCCGCCACCACCGGCCGCACCGGCGAGGCCGTGACGCAGTTGCGCCGCCTGCTCTCGGACGGCGAGGACCCGTTCAAACTGCTGGGCGCCGTGGTGTGGCAGTACAGCCTCGTGGCGCGCTGCGTGGCGCTGGGACAGGAAGAGGGCCGGATCACCGAACAGGCGGCTGCCCAGCGCCTGGGCGTCAAACCCTACCCGGCCAAGAAGGCGCTGGAGGTGGCGCGCCGCCTGAACGAGGCCAGGATCCGCACCCACCTGGAGCGCATTCTGGGCGCCGATCTGGCCATGAAACGCGGCCAGGACCCGGCCACGGTGCTCGAACGCCTGATCGTGGGCCTGAGCCTGTAGGCCCTGGCGGAGGGGGCTGCCGGCGCGGCCTGCCCCCTGTCCCGGCTGAGACAGCCTGCTCCTCTGGCCAGAAGCAACCCGGAACCGAATGGGGCGGCACACGCCGCGCCGGGAAGGGCACCCAGCGCCCACTGGCCGGGCGGCCAGGGCACGCCAGAGGAGCTGGCGCTGCCCGTTACAGTGGGAACATGGCCGAGACCACCCTGTTTCAGCGCATCATTGCCCGCGAGCTGCCCAGCGAGATCGTGTACGAGGACCACGGGTACATTGCCATCCGCGACATTGCCCCCAGGGCGCCCATTCACCTGCTGGTGATCCCCAAGAAGGTGTCGGCGCGCCTGGACGAGCTTACCGACCCGGCCGAGATGGGCGAACTGTGGCTGACTGCCGTGAAGGTGGCCCGCATGCACGCGGCGGATTACCGGCTGGTGGTCAACTGCGGCGCCGGCGGCGGTCAGGTGGTTTTTCATACCCATATTCACGTGCTGGCGGGCTGGCCGGACGGCCCGGAAGGCGACACCTGATGCCCGCCGACTTTGACGCCGTGCTGTTTGACCTGGACGGCGTTCTGGTGGACACCGAGGCCCTGATCACAGAACTGTGGGCCGAGATTTTCCAGGGCCAGGGGCTGAACCTCAGCCCGGCGGACATCACGCGGCTGACAGCCGGGCAGCGCTTCGAGGGTGTGGTGCGGGCGCTGGAAGAGGGGCGCGGCTGGAAGGCCCCCGAGGAGTTTCTGCCCCTGCTGAACACCCGCTTCAACGCCGCGTTCGACCATGTGCCGCCGCTGCCGGGCGCGGCGCAGACCCTGGGGGCGCTGGCGGCGGCGGACGTGCCCTTTGCCGTGGCCAGCAACAGTGAGCGCTGGCGCCTGGGCCTGAAACTGCGCGGCGCAGGGCTGGACGCGCTGCTGGCCGGGCGGGCCTTTGATCCGGGCCATGTGGGCGGAGTGGGCAAGCCAGACCCGGCGCTGTACCGGTACGCCGCTGCCCAGCTGGGCGTGGCCCCGGCCCGCTGCGTGGTGATCGAGGACAGTGCGCCCGGCGCCCAGGCGGGGCTGGCGGCCGGCATGACGGTGTGGGCGCTGCTGGCCGGCAGCCACATCCTGCCGGACGACGAGGCGAGGCTGCGCGACCTGGGCGTGAGCCGGGTGCTGCACTCGCACGCCGAGCTGCAAGCGGCCCTGGGCCTGCTGGCGCCGTCGCCGTAGTGGGGCGCGGACGGTGAAGGGGGCTTCTGCTGGCCCCCTATTTCGCTCCTCCTTTAAAGACCACTTGACTTCAAAGTCTACATATGTTGTTTATAGAGCATGCCTCCTGTGCCCCACAGCAGTCCCCCCACCCGCGCCGTACTGGCCGCCCTGCAGGGGGCGTACCCGGCCCACACCTACGGCTACGACCTGAGCAAGAGCACTGGCCTGAAAAGTGGCACGCTGTACCCCATCCTGCAGCGCCTGCACGAACAGGGGTATCTGGACGCCCAGTGGGAGGATTCGCCGCACCCCGGCAAGCCCCCCCGGCACATCTACCGCCTGACGCAGACGGGGCTGGAACTGGCCCGGCAGCGCCAGGCCGAAGGGAAAGCCCCCCGCACCCGCACCACAGGAGCCCTGACATGAGTCCAGACGACTGGAAGGCTGGCATACAGAATGAAGCCCGCAGCGCCCAGGACCCCGCGTGGGCCCGCGACACCCAGCGGCATCTGCGCCACGCGGCCCTGCTGCGTCAGGCGCTGGTGGGGGGCCTGGGCCTGAGCCTCGGTGTGGCGACCAGCGCCGCTGTCACCCTGGGCACCCAGTGGCCGGTGATGGTGCGCGAAGCGGCCCGCAACGGTGTGGATACCCTGACCTTTCTGAAATGGAACGTCCTGGGCAACCCGCAGCCGGTGCAGACGATCACCAGCAGCAGCGATCCCCAATTGCCCGTGGTGGGTCTGCTGCTGGCCCTGTTTCTGGTGGCGGCGGTGGCGGCCCGCCTGCGCGTGCCCCACTGGGCGACGTTGCTGGGGGCGCTGGCCTCGGTGCTGACCATCTCTTCCCTGGGCAATCTGGTGCTGCCGGACTTTCAGGGCTTCCCGCTGTACCCGGTCACCGTGGCCCTGGGCGTGGCGGCCCTGGGGATTGTGCTGGGCCTGCCCTTCCAGGGGCGCCGGGCCCAGGCATGACCCCCGAAGACTGGCGCCAGGGCATGGAAAACGAGGCCCGCAGCGTGCAGGACGCCGCGTGGTGCCGCGAGACGCAGTGGGCTGCCCGGCGCGCCCCGGCCTGGGGCCTGCAGGTAAGCGTGTATGGCCTGCTGCTGGCCGGGCTGGGCTACGCCCTGACCGCCCTGACGGACCATGCCATTCGCTTCACGGTGCTGCGCGACTTCAACCCGGTGGGCGAGTGGGTGATGACCCGTCTGGGCTACACGGGGCTGTTCGATCTGGGCCTTTTCCTTCTTCCGGCCCTGCTGGCGGGCGTCATGGCCCTGCTGCGCTTTGCCCCGGGTGTGCTGACCCTGCTGGGCGCTCTGGCCTTTGTGCCCATGGGGACCGGCGCCTGGGTGTACAGGCGCACGCATGAAGGGCTGACCTTGCCCACCCTGAACGGCACCGAACTACTGAACCTGGGCGGTTACGCTGGCGGCTTTTCTGCAGAACGTCTGGTTGTAGGGGCCCTGCTGATTGGGGGCTGCGCTCTGGCTGGTCACCGCCTGCGCCGCGCCCTGCACCGGAACCCCGTATGACCCCCGAAGACTGGAGGCAAGGCATGGAGAACGAAGCGGCGTCGGTACAGGATTCGCGCTGGGCCCTGGAGACGAGACTGGCGGCCAACCGCTTCGGCTGGCGACAGGCCCTGAGTGCTGGCGTGCTGTTCGCCCTGCTGGGTGCCGTTCAGGAACTGCTGATTTCCCTGCTGCTCCGCGTCCACGGCTACAGCCTGCCTGAGCACCTGTGGATCGGCGTGCTGGCGGTGGCCTTCGTGCTGGGCGTTGGCCTGGGCCGGTGGCGCTTTGGGGCCCTGGAGGCCGGGGCCGGCGCGCTGGCCTACCTGCCCGGCGCGTGGCTGTTCGTGGTGGGGGTGCAGGCGCTGCCCGGCAGCCTCCTGGCCCTGCCCAACTCGCCGGCCTTTGACAACCACGATGTTTTTGCCCTGGCGGTGCTGGCGGCCCTGGGGGCCCGGCTGGGGCAGACGTGGGCACAGCAAGGGCGGGCCGCCCGGTAGGTTCACCTCAGGACAGGCGCCCGGACAAAGCCTGTCCGGGCGCCCGTCTGTTCCGCCCTTACGCCAGCGGCAGTTCGATCATGCCCCCAGGGCCTTCACGGTCCTGGCCCTCCATGCGGGCGGTCACAGCCAGCCCGGTGGGCGTCTGGGCCAGCCCGCCGTCGGCGGTTTCGCGCAGGGCGGCAGGCATCATGCGGCCCACCGAGGCCATGGCGCCCAGCACTTCATCGGGGGGAATAAAGGATTCTAGCTGGGCCAGGGCCAGTTGCGCGGCGCTCACGGCATGCACCGCGTAAAAGGCGTTGCGGCTCACGCAGGGCACCTCCACGTAGCCGCCCACCGGGTCGCACACCAGCCCAATGGTGTTCATCAGGGCAAGGCTGGCCGCGTGCACCGCCGCGCGGGGTGTGCCGCCCAGCAGTTCCACCACCGCCGCCGCCGCCATGGCCGCACTGGAGCCGATTTCAGCCTGACAGCCACCCGCCGCGCCCGAAATGAACATGCGCTTGCTGATGGCCTTGCCAATGCCCGCCGCCAGGATCATGGGGGCTACCAGCCGCTCGTCCTCGATGCCCAGGTGGTCGGCCACGCCGATCAGGGCGCCGGGAATTGTGCCTGCGCTGCCGGCCGTGGGCGCCGCCACGATGCGGCCCATGCGTGCGTTCTCCTCGTTCACGGCCATGGCGTAGGCCTGCACCCGCCTGAGCAGGGGCGCGCCCAGCACGTCCGGCGCGTCCCACAGGCCCTTGGCGTTCCAGCCCACCATGCCGGTGATGCTCCTGGCGTCGCTCTGCAGGCCACGCTCAATGCTGGCGCGCATTTCGCGGATGCGGCGCAGCATCTCGGCGCGAATGTCGTCGGGGTCCAGGCCAGTTTCCTGGCAGTCCTGGGCCAGAATCCAGGCCGAGGCCGGGGCGGGGGCATTCAGAATGTCGTCAAGCGTCGTCATGGCGTCCTTGGGCAGTGCAGGGCGGAGAGGGAGACAGGCCGGGAAATTGGGCTCTCATGGTACGCCGCCCCCTGTCTAGTCGAATACCAGTTGGGTGAAGATGTCCAGAGCGTGTGGACGGCCAGGAAGGGGTGCAGTCCTGCGCGGCGGCCCCTGCCAACCCGCCGCGCTAGGGTGGCCCATGAAGCTGCTGCTCATCCGGCATGGTCAGTCCGAGAACAATGTCATTGAGCATCTGCCGGACTACGCGCAGCGGAGACTGCCCGACCCGCCGCTGACCCCGCTGGGACGGAGTCAGGCCGGGCATACGGCGGCACATCTGGCAGCCCAGGCCCACAGCGTCACCCACCTGTACACCAGCCTGATGACCCGGGCGGTGCAGACGGCCGCGCCCTTTACGCAGGCGCTGGGGCTGCCGGCCCACGGGCTGGCCGCCGCCTACGAATACGGGGGGCTGACCACCGGGCCCGCTGGGCACTTCGCGCCGGTTCTGGGGCGCGACCACACCTCGCTGCAGGCCGACTGCCCCGCGCTGGTGTGGCCACAAGAGCTGACCGGCCAGCCCTGGGACGGCGGCGCCGAGGCGTGGGAAGAGGTGGGGTTTGCCCGGCGGGCCGCCGGGGTGCTGGCCGAGCTGCGCGGGCGGCATGCGGGCCCCGACACCCTGGCCCTCATCACCCACCACGATTTTGCCGGCGCCCTGATCCGCGCGGCCCTGGGCTGGTCCGGCGCTGGGGCGCTGCCCACCTTCCGGCTGGCCCACCTGTCCACTGCCCTGCTGAAGGTGCCAGAGGATGGCCGGCCCGGCACGCTGCACTGGCTCAACCGGGTGGACCACCTGCCGCCGGCGTGGGTCCTGCACTGAAAAGAGGGCGCCAGGCCAGCCACACCCGGCACTCCCAGGGGCAACCCTCTAGGCTTCCCGGGCCACGCGCAGCAGCTCGCCGCTGCGGACCATCTCGACGATCTTCAGCAGATCGGGGCGGTAATAGCGGTCGCTGGTCATGTTGGGAATCTGCGCGCGGATGTGCGCCCAGGCGGCCTGCGCGCCGCGCCCGGCGCGCAGTTGCTGGAAATCCAGCGCCTGGGCCGCGCACATGAGTTCAATGGCGACGACGTTCTGCACGTTTTCCAGAATGGCCCGCAGCTGCCGGGCGCCGTGGGCCCCCATGCTGACGTGGTCTTCCTGATTGGCACTGGTGGGAATGGTGTCCACGCTGGCGGGATGCGAGAGCACCTTGTTCTCGCTGACCAGGGCGGCGGCCGTGTACTGCGCAATCATGAAGCCGCTGTTCAGGCCGCCCTGCGGCGTCAGAAAGCCGGGCAAGCCCGACAGCGAAGGATTGAGCAGCTGCTCGCAGCGCCGCTCGCTGATGCTGCCCAGTTCGGCCACCGCGACCTTCAGCGCGTCGGTGGTGACCGCCAGCGGCTGCCCATGAAAATTGCCGCCGGACACCACCTCGCCCGTGTCCGGGAAGATCAGCGGGTTGTCGGTGACCGAGGCGAACTCCACGGCCAGCACCCGCGCGGCGTGGTCCAGGGCGTCCAGGCTGGCGCCGTGGACCTGCGGCGCGGCGCGCAGCGAATAGGCGTCCTGCACCTTGCCGTCCCCCACCAGATGCGACGGCGCGATCTCGGAATCTCGCAGGAAGGTGCGCAGTTCTGCCGCCACCGCCACCGCGCCGGGGTGGGGGCGCAGGCCCACCACATCGGGCTGGAAGGGGCGGTGCGAGCCGTACATGGCCTCCACCGTCAGGGCTGCCGCCAGATTCGCGGTGCCCAGCAGGGTGCGGGCGTCTGCCACGGCCAGGGCCAGCAGGCTGCCCATGAGCTGCGTGCCGTTGATCAGGGCCAGCCCCTCCTTGGCCTGCAACTGCACGGGGGTCAGGTTCAGTTCGGCCAGCACGTCGGCGCTGGGCCGCACGGCGCCGACGTACTCCACCTCGCCCAGGCCAATCAGCGCCAGCGCCAGGTGGGCCAGCGGCGCCAGATCGCCCGAGGCCCCCACACTGCCCTGCGCGGGAATGACCGGATGCACGCCCCGGTTCAGGAACGCCAGCAGCAATTCCACGACCTCGGCCCGCACGCCGGAATGCCCCAGGGCCAGCGACTGCGCGCGCAGCAGCAGCATGCCGCGCACGACCTCGGTGGGCAGCGCCTCGCCCACCCCGATGGCGTGCGAGATGATGAGGTTGTGCTGCAGCTGTTCCAGGCCGCTGCGGGGCACCTGCACGTTGGCAAATTTGCCGAAGCCGGTGTTCACGCCATACACGGGCGCGTCGCCGTCCACGATGCGCTCGATGACCGCGCGGGCACGGGCGATGCGCTCACGCGCCGCCGGGGCAAGTTCGACCCCTTCACTGCCGCGCACCACGGCAAGAAACTGATCGAGGCTGAGGTGTTGATCGAGAATCACGACTATTCCTCCAGACGCTCATCTGCTCGCCGCTGCGCAATCTGCAAGATGAGGGTTTCAATAGTTGAAGGGCTGTTGGGAAAGAGAGGTCCAAACTGTCCGTTGACTGAGCAAAAGACTCGTCCGTCATCACGTAAGAGGAGAGGAACCCAGCCAGCCGCGAGTCCAACAGGAAACAGCCGGTGCTCTTGACGGGCAGCGATCAATTCAGGATGGCTGAGAGAGCTCTTTGGAATATCGCGCCAGGCTCCGATATACAGTTCTGCATCCGCTTGCGTGGAAAAACCGCTGAAAACATCTAAAAACTCCACTGCCAGAGGAAAGAGAAGCCAACCAAAGTCTTTCGTCTCCTCTGCCTTTTCCAAGGCATTGGAGTGAGGAAACAACTCCCAGTTCTCGGCACTGACTGCTTCCCGCACTGCGTCAGTGAGAAAGGGGGACAGAGCCGGGAGAATCACCTTTGCCCACCCACCCAGACCTCGCGCACCGGGTTGCCGCCCAGGACATAGGGCAACTCGCGCCAGTCGGGGCCCTGCAGGGCCAGGAAATCGGCACGCTGGCCGGGGACCAGGGCGCCCCGGTCGCTCAGGCCCAGGGCGGCGGCGGCGTTCACGGTGGCGGCGGTCAGGGCTTCGGCGGGGGTCAGGCGGCACAGGCGCACGGCCAGCGCCAGGGCCAGCGCCGTGCTGAACACGGGGGACGAACCGGGGTTCAGGTCGGTACCCACCGCCACCGCCCCGCCCGCGTCAATCAGCGCGCGGCCCGGGGCGGCCGGCAAGCCCAGGTGCAGGGTCACGCCCGGCAGGATGGTCGCCACCGTCCCAGAACCTGCCAGGGCGGCAATCTGCGCCGGGCCGCTGGCTTCCAGATGGTCCACGCTCAGGGCCCCCAGCTCGCAGGCGAGTTCGGTGCCGCCGATGGCATGGAACTGGTCGGCGTGCAGCTTGAAGGGCAGGCCGTGGGCCCGGGCCGCCCGGAAGATCGCGCGGGTTTCCCGGGCCGTGAACGCCTCCTTCTCGCAGAATACGTCCACGGCAGAGGCGAGGCCTGCCTGGGCCACATCTGGAATCAGCTCGTTACAGACCGCCTGCACATACTTGGCGCGGCCCTCGGTGGGGGGCACGTGAATCAGCAGGGTCGGCACCAGGGCAAAGTCGGCCTGCAGCGCGCGCACCGCTTCCAGCATCCGAAGTTCGGCCCCGAAGTCCAGGCCGTAGCCGCTCTTGACCTCCACGGTCGTGGCGCCGGAGGCGTGCAGGGCCTGCAGGCGGGGCCGGGCGAGGTTCACCAGTTCGGCCACACCGGCCGCGCCCGTGGCACGCATGGAGCTGCGAATGCCGCCGCCGCGCGCCAGCAGCTCTTCGTAGGGGACGCCCTGCACCCGCGCTTCAAAATCCGCCAGCCGGTCCCCCGCCCAGACCGCGTGCGTATGGGGGTCCACCAGACCGGGCACCACGGCCACGCCGCCCAGATCATGTTCGTGGGGGGTGCCGGGGGCCTGCGCCCTGTCCCCCACCCAGCGAATGACGCCGCCAGAGACCAGCAGCGCGGCGTCTGGAATGACGGTCAGCTCACGCATGGCCGCGCCGCGCTGGACACCAGCCCCCGGCGTGACCAGCTGGGCAATATTCGTGAACAGCACCTCGTTCACGCGAAGACCTCACACAGCGTTTCCATGACCAGCCTCGCCATCAGCAGCTCACTGCGCCCCGTGGGGTCGAGGTTTGGGGCCAGTTCCACCACATCCAGGCCCACCACCATGTTGTGCCGCGCGGCAGCCGCCAGCACCGCCATCCCCTGGGCATAGGTGAAGCCGTCGGGCTCCGGGCTGCTGGTCCCCGGCACCACGCTGGGGTCAAAGCCGTCCACATCCACGCTCAGGTACACGTGCTGGCCGCGCGGCAGCCGGGCCAGCACGCCGTTCAGGTCCGTCTGCACGGCTGTCATGGGCACCAGGGCGTGGCCCCGGGCGCGCGCCGCCGCCACCGCTTCGGGGTCAAAGCGCAGGCCCCGCAGCCCCACGGTGGTGATGTGCACCAGATTGGGCAGCGCCTCGGCGGCCCGGCGAAAGGGGCTGGAGTTGCTGAAGCGGGTGTCGTTGCGGGTGTCGGTGAAGTCCAGGTGCGCGTCCAGCTGCACCACATGCAGCGCTGGCACATCGTCAAAAGCACGCAGCAGCGGGAAACTCACGCTGTGGTCGCCGCCCAGAAAGACCGGCAGCCGGCAGCGCGCCCGCACCTGCCGCGCCGCCTGGGTGATGCGCTCGCGGGCCAGTTCGGGTTCCAGGCTGGGCAGCACCACGTCGCCCGCGTCGGCAAAGGTGATCCCGGCCAGCCGGGTCACGCCGTCCAGGCCGGTGAAGGGCGGCACGCTGCGCAGGCTGGCTTCCCGCAGCGCACGCGGGGCAAAGCGCGCGCCGGGCCGGAAGCCCAGAGCAATATCAAAGGGAATGCCCAGGGCCGCCACATCGGCCGTCCAGTCGCCGCCGGGTTCCACCAGCGGCGCGCGGGCAAAGGTCGCAATGCCGCCGTAGGGCAGGTGGGTGGGTGCGCTCATGCTTGAGCTCCAGTGGCCACACGTACCCTGCCCCCGCAATCAAATCCACATTTCAGGCCATGAGCGGGGCGCTGCGCATCCCCGTGTCGTCCCTGGGCCTGACCCTGAACGACTGGGACGCCAACGTAACCCAGTGGGCCTGAGTTCTGCGCCCTGCGGCCAGCGCTCCCCGCCATCTGCCATCGGCCATCCGCCACCGGCTTACTTCCTGTCCTGAATGCCCAGGCTGGGCAGGTCCAGGCCGCGCTCACGGGCCACGTCCAGCGCCAGGTCATAGCCCGCGTCGGCGTGGCGGATGACGCCCATGCCGGGGTCATTGGTCAGGCAGCGCGAGAGGCGCCGGGCGGCGTCCTCGGTGCCGTCGGCCAGGGCCACCAGCCCGCTGTGCTGCGAGAACCCCAGGCCCACGCCGCCGCCGTGGTGAAAGCTCATCCAGGCCGCGCCAGACGCGATGCCCAGGCCAAAATTCAGCAGTGGCCAGTCGGAAATCGCGTCGCTGCCGTCCTTCATGGCCTCGGTTTCGCGGTAGGGGCTGGCCACGCTGCCGGCGTCCAAATGGTCGCGGCCAATCACGATGGGGGCCTTCAGGCGGCCGTCGGCCACCATCTCGTTGAACAGCAGCGCGGCCCGGTCGCGCTCCTTGTAGCCCAGCCAGCAGATGCGCGCGGGCAGTCCCTGAAAGGCGATCTGGTCGGCGGCGTAGGTCAGCCAGGACTGCAGGCGCTCGTCCTGTGGGAACAGCGCCAGCAGCGCGCGGTCGGTGGCGTAAATGTCCTCGGGGTCGCCGGAGAGGGCCACCCAGCGAAAGGGCCCCCGGCCCTCGCAGAAAGAATCGCGGATAAAGGCGGGCACGAAGCCGGGGTAGGCAAAGGCGTCTTCCACCCCCGCCTCAAAAGCGCGCTGGCGCAGGTTGTTGCCGTAGTCAAAGGCCACGGCGCCGCGCGCCTGCAGCGTCAGAATGGCCCGCACATGCGCGGCCATCGCCTCGTAGGCCCGGCGGCGGTACTCCTCCGGCTGCTCGGCGCGCAGCCGGGCCGCGTCCTCGTCGGCCCTGACCGGCGGAAGGTAGCCCCACATGGGGTCGTGGGCGCTGGTCTGATCGGTGATCAGGTCCGGGGTCCAGTTCATGGCCACCAGTTGCGGCACCAGTTCGGCGGCGTTGCCGGGCACGCCGATGGACCGGGCCACGCCCTGCGCCTTGTACCCTTCGGCGCGGCGGATGGCGTCGTCCAGATTGTCGGCCACCTCGTCCAGGTAGCGGGTGTCCAGGCGTTTCTGGATGCGGGTGGGGTCAATCTCGATGGTGATGCTGACGCCCCCGGCCAGTTTCACCGCCAGCGGCTGCGCGCCGCCCATGCCGCCCAGCCCGGCGGTCACAGTAATGGTGCCCTTCAGGCTGCCGCCAAAGTGCTTTCTGGCCGCGCCCGCAAAGGTTTCATAGGTGCCCTGCAGGATGCCCTGGGTGCCAATGTAGATCCAGCTGCCGGCCGTCATCTGGCCGTACATGGTCAGGCCCGCCTGATCCAGCTGGTCAAACGTCTCCCAGTTCGCCCAGTGCGGCACAAGGTTGGAATTTGCCAGCAGCACACGCGGCGCCCATTCGTGGGTTTTCAGGACTGCCACCGGCTTACCGGACTGAATCAGCAGCGTCTCGTCGTTGTCCAGGCGGTCAAGCGTCTCCACGATCTTGTGAAAGGCAGGCCAGTTGCGCGCGGCCTTGCCCCGGCCGCCGTAGACCACCAGGGTCTCGGGGTGCTCGGCCACTTCAGGGTCAAGGTTGTTCATGAGCATGCGCTTGGCCGCCTCCTGAATCCAACCTTTGGCGGTTTTCTGGGAACCACGGGGCGCACGAATAACAGGGGCCGGCTCGGCAGTCTGGGTCATGGGGACTCCTGGGGAGGGAGAGGCGAACAGGGGAAGAAGGTAGAGGCATCCTCTTCCTTTCACGCAGCCCCAGCAAGGTCACTTTCCGCCTTTGCCGGAAATGGAGCGCTGGTTGGCAGGCTCAGAGTCGGTTACAATGAATGAGTGATCGCTCATTCACCCAATCAACCGAAGCCCGCCCGGGCCGCGCCGCGTGCTCCTGCAGACCCAGAACGGCGCCGTGCCATCCTAGCTGCCGCGCAGCGCGCCTTTGCCCAGAAGGGTTTTCACCGCACCACCATGCGCGATGTGGCGCGCGCCGCCGGGCTGGCCGAGGGCACCCTCTACAACCACTTTGACAACAAAGACGCGCTGCTGCTGGGGCTGTTCGAGGCACTGGGTGAACAGACGCGCGCGGCGCTGGACCCAGAGGCGCTGGCCGGGGCCGACCTGCGCACCTTTCTGCACACGCTGCTGGCCGCGCCGCTGGGGGCTCTGTCGGGCGAGAATTTCGCCCTGTTCCGCGTGATCGTCTCGGAGGCGCTGGTGCGGCCTGAACTGGGGCGGCCGTTCGCGGCGGGACTGGCACAGACCGCGCAGTTGGGGGCCCAGGCCCTGGAGGAGCGGCTGGGTCCAGACCACCCGCCGCTGCTGCACACCGGGCTGGCCCTGGTGCTGGGCCACGTGCTGGCGCAGGCGCTGCGGCATGAGCCCCCCGGCGCCGACTGGAGCGCCCTCCTCGAAGAGATCACCGGGACCCTGTTGAGCCAGGTTGAAGCCGGACACCCCCAAGGCCCCACGTGAACCTCACCCTGTTTGCCATGGGCTCGCAGGGCGACGTGCAGCCCTACCTGGCGCTGGGGGCTGGCTTGCAGCGCGCCGGGCACCACGTTCGCGTGGCCGTGCCTGAAAACTTCGTGCCTCTGGCCGCCGCCGCTGGCCTGGAGGCGGTGGCCCTGCAGGGCAACGTGCAGGCCCTGATGGACCAGCCGGAATTGCGCGCCCTGCTGGCCCGGGGCAACATGCTGGCCATCAACCGCTATACCTCGGCGGCGGCGCGGGCGGCGGCGCCCGTGTGGGCCCAGCAGGGCTTGCAGGCGGCCCAGGGCGCCGACCTGCTGGTGACCGGGCTGGGCGGGCTGGCCCACAGCGTGGGCGAGAAACTGGGCCTGCCGGTGCTGGAAGCCCCCGTGGTGCCGCTGACCCCCACGCGCGACTTTCCGGCGGTGCTGCTGCCGGCCGGCATGTCCCGGCTGGGCGGCTGGGCGAATGCCCTGAGCCACCGCCTCGTGCGCCACATGATGACGCAGCAGGGCCGCCCCGCCGTGGTCCGGCAGACCCTGGGCCTGCCCCGGCGAGCGCCGCGCACCCGCCGCTGGCCCACGCCGCCCACGCTGTATGGGGTGAGCCCTCTGGTGGTGCCGCGCCCGCGCGACTGGCCCGCGCACGTGCACCTGACCGGATACTGGTTCCTGCCGGAAGCGGCCTGGACCCCGCCGACCGGCCTGGACGCCTTTCTGGCCGCTGGCCCACCGCCCGTGTCTATCGGCTTTGGCAGCATGGGCCTGCGCGACCCGGCGGCCACCACCGCGCTGGTGCTGGGCGCCCTGGCACAGACCGGGCAGCGCGCCGTGCTGCTGAGCGGCTGGGGTGGCCTGGCGTCGGGCGAGCTGCCCTCCCACGTGTACGCGGCCCCTCCCCTGCCCCATTCGTGGCTGTTTGCGCGCGTGTCGGCGGTGGTGCATCACGGCGGGGCAGGCACCACGGCTGCCGGACTGCGCGCCGGGGTGCCCAGCGTGCTCACGCCCTTTTTTGGCGATCAGCCGTTCTGGGCCGGGCGCGTGCGCGCCCTGGGTGTGGGCCCCGCCCCCATCCCGCAGCGCCGCCTGACCCCGGACCTTCTGGCCGGGGCCCTGCGCCAGACCCAGGAGGGGGCCCTGCGCGAACGCGCCGCCGCCCTGGGCCAGCGCCTGCGCGCCGAGGATGGCGTGGCCGAGGCCGTCCGCCACATTGAAGCCTATGGTCGCGCCCTGGGCCACCGCTGAGGGAAGGAAGGGGGTGAAGGGCCGGCGGTGTGGTGGTGTGGCGAACCCCCCTCACCCCTCAGCGGAAGGTTGGAAAAGCCTTGCGCTGGGCTCCACTGTTTTTGAAAGGAGAACTTGCCGGATTGCACCAAGCCCTCTTGTCCCCATCACCGCCCGGGTCCAGACGAAGCGGCCGAACGTGGCTCCACCCACTCGGGGACAGCCCCTCTGCGGGGCAGCTGTGCGGGTCCGGGGCACCCACACCTCGGCCCCACACCGCCCCCGCCGCTACCATACCCCTATGCCCCGAACCCTCTCCACCGTGCAAAGCGCCGTGCGCCTGCTGGAGCTGTTCGACGCCGACCACACCGAATGGACCCTCTCGGCCCTGGCGCGGCACCTGGGCCAGCCCACCTCCACAGTGCACGAGGCCCTGGGCACCCTGACCCATACCGGGCTGCTGCGGCGCGTGGGCCGGGGCCGCTACCGCCTGGGCTGGCGGCTGCTCAAACTCTCCAGCGCCCTGTACGGCAGCCTGCCCTGGTACGCCCCGGCCCACGACGCCATGGAGCGCGTGGCGCGGCGCACCCACTGCCTGGCCTTTTTGTGCGTGCTGGACGGCGAGCGGGTGCTGTGTGTGGCGCGCAGCGTGCAGGGGCGCGGCGGCCCCCCCGTGGCGGGTGAACTGGACTTTGAACTGCCCGCCCACGCCACCGCCAGCGGCAAGCTGCTGCTGGCCCTGGCCGGGCGCCCCCTGCCGCTGCAGGCCCCCGCTTTCACCCCCCAGACGGTCACCACCCCCGACGTCTGGGCGCGGCAGGCCAGGGAGATTCGCGCGGCGGCCCTGGCCCAGACGCACGACGAGTGGGCGCCCGGCACTGGCAGCCTCGCCGTGCCCATCCGGGGTGAGGGCGGCGCGGTGCTGGCGGCGCTGGGGGTCAGCCTGCCCAGCGGGCACGGGCGCGGCCACGAGGGCCTGCTGCGCGCCCTGCGCGACGCTGCCGACGAGGTCAGCTGGGCCTTGGGCTTCCGGGGGGCAGGCCCTCGCCGGGCAGCAGGGCCTGGGCCTGCGCTTCAGGCAGGGGACGGGCCAGCAGAAAGCCCTGCACATGGTCACACCCCAGACCCGTGAGCAGGCGGCGCTGCGTGTCGTCCTCCACGCCCTCGACCGTCACGGTCATGTCCAGGGTGTGGGCCAGCTGAATCATGGCGCTCAGCAGGGCCGTGACGCGCTGGCTGGCCGACGTGGTGAGGTGACTGGTAAAGGAGCGGTCAATCTTGAGCTGATCGAACGGCAGGGCCTGCAGCACGCTGAGGCTGGAATAGCCGGTGCCGAAATCGTCAATGGCCACCTGCACGCCCAGGGCCTTGAGGGCCCGGATGTGGCCCAGGGCCTGGGTGAGGTCGCGCATGACCAGGCTTTCGGTGAGTTCCAGCACCAGCTGGCCAGCCGGCAGGCCTGTCTCGCGCAGCGCGCCCTGCACGTCGCCCACGAAGGTGGGCTGCTCGAACTGCATGGGCGAGACATTCACCGACATGCACAGCCCCCGCTCGGCAAAGCGCCAGCGCACCGCCTGCGCGCAGGCCTCGCGCAACACCCACGCGCCTATGGGCAGGATGGCGCGCGACTCCTCGGCCATGGGAATGAACACGGCCGGCGAAATCAGGCCGCGCGTGGGGTGGTCCCAGCGCAGCAGGGCCTCGAAGCCCACCAGCCGGGGGCCCCCCAGGGCAAAGCGGCCCTGGTAGTGCAGCCGCAATTCGCCGCGTTCGTGCACGCCGCGCAGCTCGCGTTCCAGGGCGCGGCGCTCGGCGGCCTCGCCCATGTCGGCTTCAAAGTGCAGCACCTGATTGCCGCCCGCGTGCTTGACCCGGTACATGGCGGTGTCGGCGTGCTGCTGCAGGGCCTCGGCGTCCTGGCCGTCGGTGGGGGCCACCGCGCAGCCCACCGACGCCGTGATCTGCACCGTCTGGCCCTCAATCCGGAAGGGCTCGGCCAGCACGCTCAGCAGCTTGGCCGCCACGGCGCGCGCGTCCTGCACGGCCGAGACGCGGCGCAGCAGCACCGTGAATTCGTCGCCGCCAATGCGCCCCACGAGGTCAGAGGCGCGCACCACCCCTTTCAGGCGCCGGGCCACTTCCTGCAGCAGCACGTCGCCCGCGTGGTGGCCCAGGGTGTCATTGACCTGCTTGAACTTGTCCAGGTCGATAAAGATCAGGCCCAGGTACTCGCCCCCCTGCAGGGACTCCAGCGCCTGCTGGGTGCTGTGGCCAAAGTGGGCGCGGTTGGCCACGCCGGTCAGGGGGTCGTGGGTGGCGCGGTGCAGCAGCACCTGCTGGGTCTGTTGCAGCGCAGAGTTGGCCTGCGCCAGTTCCACGTTGCGCAGCCGCTCAATCTCGGCCTCGCGCTGCAGCAGTTCCAGGCGAATCTGGGCGGTCAGCAGCTGCGAGCGGCTCTCGACCTCGCGGGCATGAATCTGGCGTTCCAGGTCAAAATGGGCCCGCGTGTAAGTCAGGGCGGCGGGGTGGTCGCCCTCCTGCTCGCACAGGGCCGCCAGCAGCGCCAGGGCCTCGGTTTCCAGGGGCCGGCTGCCCATCTCGCGGCTCAGGGCCAGCCCGCCCTCCAGCAGGGGCCGGGCCTCATCGGGGCGGCCCAGAGTCAGCAGCGCGCTCACCACACCCAGTGTCAGCTGGCAGATGTTCTCCTGGTCCTGCTGGCGCCGCGCCTCGGCCAGGCCCTCCTGGGCGGCGTTCAGGGCGTCATCGGAGCGGCCCAGGGCCAGCAGCGCCCGCACCACGTTGCGCTGAATGGTGCCCAGCCAGCGCGGCGGGCAGTGCTCCAGAATCAGCGGCAGGTGTTCTTCGGCCAGGGCCAGCGTCTGCTCATACTCGCCCAGCTGGGTGTGAATGGCGATCAGGTGCGTCATGGCCGCGCCGCGAAAGGTGGGGCTCAGCGTCTGGGCAATGCTCAGGGCCTCGCGCACCGCGTCCAGGGCCTGCTGCAGGTTGCCGGTGTCGGTGTACAGGCTGGCCAGATTGTTCAGGGCCCGGAATCGCCCCGGGTCGTCGCCCAGCTGCTGGGCCAGGCGCAGGGTCTGCAGAAAACAGTCAAAGGCGCGGTCGTATTCACCCAGGCGGTGGTGGGCCAGCGCCAGCCCGTTGATCAGGCGACATTCCAGGTCCAGCGCCTGGACCGACTGGGCCAGCGCCAGCCCCTGCTGCGCCAGGGCAATGGTCTCGCGCGGATCGCCCAGGTAAAAGGCGCAGCCGCTCAGCAGCACCAGGGCAAACCCCTGGGCCCAGGGGTCGCCAGCAGCCTGCGCCTGGGCCAGCAGCGTCCGCACAGTGTCGCGCGTGTGCTCGGGGGTACGGTACATGCCCTGTTCCAGGGCGCGCAGCCGCTCGCGCAACCCGGCGTGCGGGGCCGCGCCACAGGCCGCTTCCGGCGGGGGCACGTCGCTGGTGGGGGGCAGGGCGGGATTGGTCATGGCAGGGACAGGCGCAGCCGGGGCCACGCTGCGGCCACCATAGGGCGCCGCCTACCACAGAATCCTCACACCCCCCTTCCTTTAGCCGTCCATCAGTTTGGGCAGCAGCCGGACCCAGTGCATGTCGGGCCAGCGGCCCAGAAACGCCAGCGCCTCGGGGCTCAGGGGCTGGTCCAGCTCAATGGCCAGCAGCGCCTGCCCGCCGCGTGTCTGCCGGGTGCAGGTCAGGGTGGCAATGTTCACGCCGTCGGCCGCCACCGTGCTGGCCACCCGGGCAATCATGCCCACGGCGTCCGGGTAGCGCAGCAGCACCGTGGGACTGGCGCCGCTGAAATTCACGCCCAGGCCCTGCACCTGCGTCACCTGAATCACGCCGCCGCCCGTGGAACTGCCCTGCACGCTCAGCTCGCCCTGTTCGCCCTTCACCTCCAGGCGCGCGGTGTTGGGGTGCACATCGCCCAGATCGGCGTCGTGGAATTCAAAGGCCATGCCGGCCGCCTGGGCCTGCTCGAAGGCCTGGGGCAGGCGCTCGTCGTCGGGGCGGTAGCCCAGCAGCCCCGCAATCAGGGCGAGGTGCGTGCCGTGGCCGCGCCCGGTCTTGGCAAACGAGGCGTGCAGGCCAATATGCGCCTGCCGGGGGGCCTCGCCCAGCAGGTGGTGGGCCACCAGCCCCAGGCGGCACGCCCCCGCCGTGTGGCTGCTGCTGGGCCCGATCATGACGGGGCCAATCATGTCGAGAAGGGACATGCGGCGAGTATAGGCGGGAGAAGGTGGGCGGTCCGTGTGGGCGCGGCACAGCATAGCCGGGGCCCCCTCAGACCAAGCGGCCGAAGGGGGCGAAGACGGCTTTGCAGATGCTGACTGAGGTGCTGGGCAGACGCGAGGAATCCCCCGCCCTGCCGACCTTACTCGGGGCCGCCGCCCAGGTTCTCGCGCAGTTCCCGCACCTTCTCGGCCAGATCGGCGCCCTGGTCCAGGCCGTTGGCGTCGGTGCTGCCGGTGGCGCCCTGCATGCCGTCTTCAATCACCTCGTGCTGGTCGGTGTCCTCGTGGCGGCGGATGGTGTGGTCGGCGTGATCGGGGTTGGTCATGGGCCCAGGGTGGCGTGCCCAGCCGGCCTGTGGATGGGAAGGCCCAGAAGGCCCCTTCAGAGACGCTGCCAGGGCCTGCACGCTGGTGCCGGGCTGCGCCAGCGCCGCGCGCGCCAGCGGCAGGCGCACCCGGCCCGGCAGCGCCGCGAACAGCCGCAGCATGGTGCGCGCCAGCGGGCCCGCCGGGGTGTCGGGGGCCAGAAAGGCGCGCCACTGGGCCGGGGGCAGCGCAAAGAATGCTCCAAAAAAGGCCGGCAGGGCCTGGGGGGGCAGGTTCAGCAGGGCCTGCACCCCCAGCAGATGCACCGCGCGCGCCGCCCGGCGCTCCGGGGACCACAGCGCCGCCCAGCCGGCCGCGTGGGGGTCGGCGCCCGCCCGCAGCGCCCCGGCCAGGGCCCCGGCCACCTGCGGCGCCATGTTCAGCGCCCCGGCCACCTGAAAGCCGCTGATGGGATGCACCAGCCCGCCCGCCGCGCCGTAGGCCAGCGGCCCGGACGGCGCGGGGGCCGCCGCGTTCATGGGAAAGGCCACCCATTCCTCGGTCTCGGTGTGTGCCAGTGGGGTGCCCTGGGCGGCCAGGCGGGCGGCCAGACGCGCGCGCAGCCACGCGCGGCTGGGCGCGGGGCGCGCAATCAGGCTGGTTTCCTCCACGAAATAGCGGTCGCCGCCCAGGTGCATGGCGTACAGAAAGGTGGCGTCTCCTTCCGGGCCGTGGGGGGTGCGGTAATCCATCCAGACCATGCTGCCGGGCGCGCACGGCGGGCGGGCAAAGCGGCCCACCACCCCGTACGCGGTCTGCAGGGCCGCGCCGCCGGGGTGCTGGGGCCGGCGCAGGGCGGGCGCGTGGCCGCTGGCGTCCACCACCACCCGCGCGGGCCAGTGCTCGCCCCCGGCGCCGTGTACGGTCCAGGCGTCTCCTTCCCGCTGCGCCCCTCTCACCTGCCCCACCGTCCAGGTGAGCGCGTCGCCTGTGCGGTCCAGCAGCGCCCGCAGCAGCCGCGCGTTGTCCAGCAGGCCGTAGGGCCGCAGCAGCGGGGTGGGGGCAGGGCCGGTGTACACCCGCACGTCGCTCCATACCTGCGCCGCGCACCCCTGTGCCCAGGCCGGCAGGTCGTCCAGCCACGCGCCGTAGGTGGGCGCAGGAGTGCGCGGGGGGTGGGGGGCCACCACGCGCACGCTCAGGCCCTGCGGGGCCAGCGCCGCCGCCAGGGCCAGGGCCGCCGGGCCACCGCCAATCAGCAGCACATCGGTCACAGGCGGGGGCGCTGGCGGCATCCCCGGCAGGGTAGCGCCCGGGGGCCGGCGCGGAGTGTGCGCCCGCACGCAGGGGCCCGGTCCGGCAAAGCATGGAGAACGGCTCAAGACAGAGTGTGCCCGCCGCCTCACCCGTGGCCGCCCGCCCCCTTTAGGCTGCCGGGCATGACCCGATCTTCCCGCTCCCTGCGCGCCGGGCCCCGGCGTTCTGTCCTGCTGGGCGCTGGCCTGCTGAGTGCCGGCCTGCTGAGCGCCTGCTCGCCCCAGAACCTGCAGGGCAGCCTGAACCGCGCCGTGCCCCTGTCTGGGCTGACCATCACCAGCAACGTGCGCTACGGCCCCGATGCCCGCAACCTGATGGACGTGTACGCCCCGCAGAACGCCGTCGGCGCCCCGGTGGTGCTGTTCATTCACGGCGGGTCCTGGGAGGGCGGCGACAAGGAAGGGCACACCTTCGTGGGCGAGTCGCTGGCGCGGGCCGGCTACGTGACGGCCGTGATGAACTACCGTCTGGCGCCGCAGAACCGTTACCCCACCTATGTTCAGGACGCCGCGCAGGCCCTGCGGGCGCTGCGCGAACAGGCCAAGACCTTTGGCGGCAACGCCGAGAACCTGTTCGTGATGGGCCACTCGGCCGGGGCCTTCAACGCCGTGGAGGTGGTGGTCAATGAGCGCTGGCTGCGCGAGGCAGGCGTGCCCGTGTCCAGCATTCGCGGCGTGATTGGTGTGGCCGGGCCCTACTCCTACGATTTCCGGCAGTTCGGCAGTGCCCGCGCCTTCCCCGAGGGCGCCACCCCCGACGAGGTGATGCCCGACCGCCACGTGCGCCCCGACGCCCCGCCCCACCTGCTGCTGGTGGCCGAAAACGACACCACCGTGTATCCGCAAAACGCCCTGAATATGGAAGCGGCCCTGAAGCGCGCCGGGGTGCCGGTCACGCGCACGGTGCTGCCCCGGGTCAACCACATCACGGTCATTGCGGCCCTGGCCCGCCCGCTGACCTTCCTGGGCGGCACCCGGAAAGCCACGCTGGACTTTATCGAGGCCCGGCGCCTGCGCTGAGGGACCGGGGGCAAGGCGCGCCCTGGGTCCATGCTCTAGAGTTGCCCCCATGCGCGCCCTCCTCCTGTGCCTGCTGCTGGCGCCCGCCCTGGGCGCGTGCCGCTACAATTTCGTGCCCCTGATTCCGCCGCAGATCGAGCCGCAGCTGCCCGCCCGCATCACCCAGGCCAGCCTGACCCGCGACGGCGAGACCCTGCGGCTGCAGGCCCAGGTGGACGGCCGCTTTGAACCCGGCTACCTGGGGGTGGCGTGGTTTAACGGCGCGGCGCCGCTGGGCACCGACAGCGTGTATCTGGACGCGGCGCAGCGCCGGGCCACCTTCACCCTGCGCGCGCCGGAGAAGGGCGCCTACCGCGCGGTGCTGTCGTTTGGCGGCGCCGTGCTGCGGCAGGTGGAACTGTACGAGGTGCAGCCTTGAGCGCCCCCCGGGCCTGGCGCGGGGTGGTGGAATGGACCGCCGGCACCCGCGAGCGCTTCGTGTGGCGCGGCGCGGCGCTGGAAGTGCTGCGCACCGAAGCCCAGGCAGCCCCGGTCAATTACGGCTGCCTGCCCGGCACCCTGAACCCCGCCGACGGCGCCGAGGTGGACGCGGTGTGGCTGGGCCCGCCCCGGCCCGCTGGCGAGCAGATTGAAGCGGCCCCCAGCGGGCTGCTGCACCTGCAAGACGGCGACCACAAGGTGATTTTTGGCGCAGCAGAGGCAGCCCCAGAGGACCTGCAGCGCCTGCTGCGCTGGTTTCCGCCTGAACGCGGCGCGCAGGTGCTGGACGCCGACGCCGCGCAGGCCTGGCTGGCCGGGGTGACGGGTTAGGGAGCGGCCGGCTCCCACTCGCTGGCCAGGGCGGAAAGCCGGGCCGTGACCCAGGCCAGCGCCTCGCTGCCGGGGCGGGTGACGGCGCTGTGGTCCTCGCGCGCCGAGACGAAGCGCTCAATACCGCTGCGCCCGCCGTCCAGGCGCACGTTGGGCGCCAGCTCGAACAGGTAATTCACCGGGAACCCCTGGGCGTCCAGGGTGGGCAGGCGCTGGCTCTGCACCTCCAGATTCACGCGCACGTTGGGCCACACCACATCCTTGCCGCTCACGCTGCGGCCCACCACCCGGAAGGTGTCGCAGGCTTCCAGCAGGGACACAGGCAGGTTCAGGTCACGCGCAAGGCGGCCAAAATCTGTTGCCCAGGCCAGACAGATGCCGTCCAGGTCAATCTGCACGTCGAAGGTGACCTGGGGGTTGACCCGCGCGAGGTGATGCAGCCACGCCGAACCCTGCGAGTGGCCCAGCAGCACCAGCCGGGGCGGCCGGGCGCCGCGCAGCCACGTGGCTGCCAGCGTGTTCAGGTCGGCCTGCAGGGCGGCAAAGCCCCGCTGGGGCGCCGGCACCAGCGCAGAGGAAAAGCGCGCCTGCGGATGGCTGGCGTAGCCCGCCACCTGCACCCGCAGGCCCTGGGCACTCAGCACCTGCGCCACGCGGTCCACCGTGCCGCGCGAGGTCAGGTAATCCCAGTTGTCGTGCGGGGCCTCGCAGGGCACGCCGCAGCGGCCCGATACACTCAGCAGCACCACGTCGGGCACCGGCCCGGCCAGATTCAGGGCCGGCGTCTGCGCGGGGCGCACCGTCAGACGCGGCGTGCACCCCGCCAGCAGCGCCATGAAGACCAGAATCAGAACACGTCGCGCCCGCATGGGGTCCCAGTGTAGGCAAGTGCACGTGCGGACATTGGGCGCCCGGTCCAGGTTGAGGGCAAAGCGGAAGGCTCATACGGACTGCCGTCCGTTTCCAGACATCCGCATTCTTTCCTGTTTCCTCTTGTCAGGACGATTCCATCATGTGTAACGGAATGTTTCGGAACTCGTATCAGGGGGCGCTGGCCGGCTCAGCCGCCGGCCCCCCCCGGCGGCAGGGCGCGGTACAGCTTGACCGGGCGCCCCGCCTGTCCGTACTGGTGGTCCAGGGCGGCCTGCCCGCTGCGCACCAGATGTTCCAGATAGCGCCACGCCGTCACCCGGCTCAGGCCCACCCGTTCACCGATCTCCTCGGCCGTTACGGGCCCGGCACTGACGCCCAGCGCCTGCGCCACGCGCTCCAGGGTGTGTGGATCAATGCCGCGTGGTAGCGGTCCAGGGGCCGGTGGGCTCAGCCCCAGCAGCCGGTCCAGGCGGCCCTGGTCCAGGCGGCTGGCCGCGCCCGGGCCCGGCAGGCGGCGCGCGCGGTGCCGGGCAATCAGGTCGGCCAGCCGGGCCCCTGTGAACGGCTTGATGAGGTAATCGAAGGCGCCGTGGGCCAGCGCCAGGCGCACGCTGGCCTCATCGTCGGCAGCGGTGATGAGCGCCACGTCGGTCATGCGGCCCAGGCCGCGCCAGTGCCGCAGCAGGCCCAGGCCGCTGCCGTCGGGCAGGTGGACATCCAGCAGGATCAGGTCCGGGTTCAGGGCCTGGGCCAGCGCGTCGCCCTGGGCACAGGTGGCGGCGCTGCCCACCACATGTACGTCCGGGTCACGTTCCAGCAGATCGCGGTTCACGCGGGCCACCCGCAGGTCATCTTCCACCAGCAGCACCCGCACGCGGGCCACCGGGTTCACGCCTCCCCCCGGGCCGGCAGCTGCGGCGCCGGCAGGCTCAGCTGAAAGACGGTGCGGGCCCCGCGCCGGGTGTGGCGCACCTGCCCGCCCAGCGCGGCCACCCGGGTCACCACGCCGTGCAGGCCGTAGCCCCGGCCCTCGCCCTTGCTGCTGGCGCCCTGGGTGTACAGCGTACCTGACAGGTTCTCAGGCACCCCCGGGCCCGTATCTTCCACCTCCAGCTGCATGCCCTCCGGGTCCTCGCCAATCAGCACGGTCACCTGCCCGGGCGCGCCCGCCAGGGCTTCAAAGGCGTTCTCGGTCAGGTTGCCCACGGCACTCACCAGTGTATCGGCATGCCGCTCCCAGACCGGGCCCAGGCTGCTGCCCTCGGCCACCTGAAACTCAATGCCCAGTTCCTGGGCCCGCTCACGCTTGCCCGCCAGCAGCGCCACCAGCCGGGGCACCTGCACGTCACGCAGCAGCTGCCGGAACTGGGCGTCGGCGTGAATCTCGGCGTTCAGGACCCGCAGCGCTTCCTCGCCCCGGCCCAGTTGCAGCAGGCCAGAGAGCACATGCAGGCGGTTCTGGTATTCGTGCGTCTGGGCCCGCAGCACGTCCACGAAGCCCCGGGCGTGGGTGAGTTCCTCGGCCAGGGCCAGGGCCTCGGCCCGGTCGCGGAAGCCCGCCACGAAGCCGCCGCCCTCCAGCGGTTCCAGGTTCACCAGCACGGGTTGACCGCGCAGCCGAAGCTCCAGATTCTGGGCCCGGCCCGGCGGGTGCGCGGCAGTCAGTTCGGCCAGTTCCGGCCACAGGGCCGTCAGCGGCGCCGGGGCGCCGGCGCCCCCCAGCAGGCTCACGGCCCGCGCACTGGTCAGAATCACCTCTCCGGCCCGGTCCACCGCCAGCACCCCCTCGCGCAGCGCCGCCAGCACCGCGCGCTGCTGCTGCGCCAGGGCCGCAATCTGTTCCGGTTCCAGGTTCAGAATCTCGGCGCGCAGGCGCCGGGCCGCCCACACGGCCCCGGCACTGCCCAGCCCCAGCGCCAGCACAAACCAGGGCAGCAGGCTCACCAGCGCGCCCTGCACCAGATGCCACACCTGCGGCATCAGGTAGCCGGTACTGACCACCCCCACCACCTGGGTGCCCGGCACCCCGCCGCGCCACACCGGCACCTTGCCGCGCACACTCAGGCCCAGGCTGCCGCGGGCCACACTGACCACCTCGCGGCCCGCCAGGGGCAGCGTGTTGTCCCCGCCCTCCATGGGCTGCCCCAGGCGCTCGGGCAGGGGGTGCGCCAGCCGGATACCAGCGCGGTTGCCCACCACGATGAAATCGGCCTGTGCCTGCGCGCGCAGCCGGTTCACCTGCGCGTTCAGGGCCGGGTTCTGGGTGCCCGCCTGGGCGCCGCTCACCACCAGCGGCAGCTGCGCCACCAGACGGCTGGCGGTCAGGGCCCGTTCGCCCAGCCGCTCGCGGGCCTCGCGGTACAGCTGCGCGGTCTGCACCAGCACCAGCAGGGCCGTCATGCTGCACAGCACCAGCAGGTGCAGGCGCACCAGGCGGCCCTGCAGGTTCGGGCGGCGGGAGAAGGGCAGCATGATCGTGTTCCGAAGTGTAAGGGCTGGGCCCGCCCGGCCACCGGGTTTCGTTCACTGCGTTCACAGCGGTGCATTACGTGCGCACCATCCTGCGTGCAGCACGCAAAAAACCTCTTGTTCACAGGGCAGATCGGGCGTAGCGTGACGGAGTAACCCCAATTCAGCCTGTCCGGCCCGCTCAGCTGTGAGCGGCCCACCCCTGCCCCTTCGGAGGTCCCCTATGAAATGGAAACCCACGGTTCTTGTTCTGTCGGCGCTGCTGACCACCTCTCTGGCTCCGGCCCAGGGCCTGAACAACCTGCGCATCATGGCGCCCGCCAGTCCGGGGGGCGGCTGGGACCAGACCAGCCGCGCCATTCAGACGGTGCTGCAGGGCGAGGGTATTGCCCGGGGCGTGCAGGTGTTCAACGTGCCCGGCGCGGGCGGCACCATTGGCCTGGCGCAGCTGTACAACAGCAAGGGTGACGGCAACCTGCTCATGACCATGGGCCTGGTGATGGTGGGCGCCATTCAGACGAACAGCTCGAAGGTGGACCTCAGCCGCGTGACCCCCATTGCCCGCCTGACCGGCGAGTACGAGGTGATCGTGGTGCCGGCCAGCAGCCCCCACAAGACGCTCGACGATCTGGCGGCCGCCTGGAAGGCCAACCCCAGCCTCGCCTTTGCTGGCGGCAGCGCGGGCGGCACCGACCACATCCTGGTGGGCCTGTTTGCCAAGGCGGCGGGCGTGGACCCCAAAAAGATGAACTACGTGCCGTTCAGCGGCGGCGGCGAGACGCTGGCCGCCCTGCTGGGCAATCAGGTGGTGGCGGGCGTGGCCGGCTACGGCGAGTTCGAGGCCCAGATCAAGGCGGGCAAGCTGCGGGCGCTGGGCCTGAGTGCCCCCAAGGCGCAGGCCGGTATTCCGGTGCCCACCATGAAATCGCAGGGCTACAACGTGGAACTGGCCAACTGGCGCGGCATCGTGGCCCCCCCGGGCCTGACGGGCAGCGAAAAGGCCGCGCTGGTGGCCGCCATGGACAAGCTGCACGCCAGCAAGGCCTGGAAGGACACGCTCAAGGCACGCAACTGGACCGACCTGTACATGAGTGGCAGCAAGTTCGACGTGTTCCTGAAGCTGGAAGCCAACCGCACCCGCGAGATCCTGAAAGACATCGGGCTGGTGAAGTAAGACGCACTGCCGTCTGTTCCGCCGACAAGTCGGAAAAGAGCCGATGTGCCGGCTCCAGGCCCGGAGGGCCGTCCTGCTGCTGCTCGCGCCGCTCGGATTGAATCGCTGACAAAGCGAGAGGGGCGGCATCTGGAGCAGAGCCCTGTGGGCGTGCCCCTCTCGCCCCCCGCTGAGCCTGCTGTCCCTCTCCCCTGTTTTTCCCACCCCAGCCGGGCGGAGGCGAGCACCATTCGCGCCTTCTGCCCGGCGCTCTGCTGGGCGGCCCTGAACTGGGCCCCGCCCGAGGTGCCTATGACTGAACCTTCTGTTGCCCCCGCCCGCCGGGGCCCCAGCGTTCCAGACCTGCTGCTGGCGCTGGGCGTGCTGCTGGTGGGGGGCCTGCTGCTGACCGGCACCCTGCAGATTCCTTTTGGTATCAACGCCGCCGTGGGCCCGCGCGCCTTTCCACTGGTCGTGGCGCTGGGCACGCTGCTGCTGGGCCTCGCACTGCTGGTGGCCGTGCTGCGCGGCCACCGCGCCGAGCCAGCGGCCGAGGAAGACACTGACCCGGGCCAGCCCGCCGACCTGCGCCCGCCCGGCCTGATTCTGGCGGGCTTCCTGGCGGGCACGCTGCTGCTGCACCCCCTGGGCTTCGTGCTGGGCACGGCGATCATGTATGTCAGCGTGGGCTACGCCTACGGCGAGCGGCGACTGGGGCTGCTGGTGGGCGTTGCGCTGGCGGTGGCCCTGGTCACCTACGTGGCCTTTACCCGGGGGCTGGGCCTGAGCCTGCCACCCGGCCTGCTGCGGGGGGTGCTGTAATGGAGGCCCTGTCCGCCTTGCTGGCGGGCTTTGACACCGCCCTGACCCCCATGAACCTGCTGTGGGCCCTCATTGGGGTTACGCTGGGCACCCTGGTGGGCGTGCTGCCCGGGATTGGCCCAGCGCTCACAGTGGCGCTGCTGCTGCCCGTCACAGCCAAGCTGCCGCCGGTGAGTGCGTTCATCATGTTTGCGGGCATCTACTACGGCGGGATGTTCGGGGGCAGCACCACCTCCATTCTGCTGAACACGCCGGGCGAGAGCAGTTCCATCATCACGGCGCTGGAAGGCAACAGGATGGCGCGCCGGGGCCGGGCCGCCGCCGCGCTGGCCACGGCCGCCATCGGCTCCTTTGTGGCGGGCACCATAGGCACCATCCTGCTGACCTTTGCGGCCCCCGCCATTGCCGATGTGGCGGTGCAGATTCCGCCCAGCGCCAAGTTTGCGCTGATGCTGCTGGCCTTTATCACCATCAGCGCCACCTTTGGCGGCTCGCCGCTGCGCGGCCTGATCAGCCTGTTTTTCGGCCTGGCGATTGGGCTGGTGGGCACCGACCTGCAAAGTGGGCAGGCCCGCTTTACCCTGGGCGCCCCCGAACTGCTGGACGGCATTGAGTTCGTGACGGTGGTGATTGGCCTGTTTGCGGTGGGTGAAACGCTGTACGTGGCCAGCCGCCTGCGAAGGGGCGGCGCCAGCGTGATTCCACTGGCCGGCAACGCCCGCATGAACCGCGAGGACTGGCGCCGCTCCTGGAAACCCTGGCTGCGCGGCACGGCCCTGGGCTTTCCTTTTGGCGCCGTGCCCGCCGGCGGCGCCGAGATTCCCACCTTTCTGTCGTACACGTTGGAAAAGAAGCTCAGCAAGCACCCCGAGGAATTTGGACAGGGCGCCATTGAAGGCGTGGCTGGCCCCGAAGCCGCCAACAACGCCGCCGCTGCCGGGGTGCTGGTGCCGCTGCTGACCCTGGGCCTGCCCACCAGCGCCACCGCCGCCATTCTGCTGGCCGCCTTTCAGGGGTACGGCCTGCAGCCGGGGCCGCTGCTGTTCGTCACCAGCCCGGAACTGGTGTGGGGCCTGATTGCCAGCCTGTACATCGGGAATGTGATGCTGCTGGCGCTGAATCTGCCGCTGGCCCCCCTGTGGGCGCGGCTGCTGCTGATTCCCCGGCCCTTTCTGTACGCGGCCATTCTGGTGTTTTCCACGGTGGGTGTGTACTCGCTGAACAACTCGGTGTTCGACCTGTACCTGCTGGCCCTGTTCGGCCTGATCGGCTACGGCATGCGCCGCTTCGACTTTCCAGTCACGCCCGCGATTATCGGCGTGGTGCTGGGCCCGGCTGCCGAAAGCCAGTTCCGCACAGCGGTGCAGGCCAGCAGCGGCGACTTCACGGTGTTTCTGCGCCAGCCGCTGTCTGCTTTTATTCTGCTGCTGGTGCTGGCCGCCCTGGTGGTCCCGCAGGTGCTCAGGTGGCGCGCCCGCCGCACCACGGCCTAAGCACCCACAGAGAGCGGCGCGCCTGGACCTCCCAGACGCGCCGCCCTTCTTCCCTCAAGGCCCAGAGCCCACGGCTCATGGCCCTGTTTTGACCTACTTCTCTGACTTACTTCGCGGCCGCGTACCGGCGCGCCACTTCGTCCCAGTTCACCACGTTCCAGAACGCCTTCAGGTAATCCGGGCGCTTGTTCTGGTAGTTCAGGTAATAGGCGTGCTCCCACACGTCCACGCCCAGCAGGGGGGTGCCGCTCACGCCAGCCACGGCCTCGCCCATCAGGGGGTTGTCCTGGTTGGCGGTGGACACCACAGCCAGCGCGCCGCTCTGCACAACCAGCCACGCCCAGCCCGACCCAAAGCGGGTCTTGGCGGCGTCTTCAAACTTCTCCTTAAAGGCGTCGTAGGAGCCGAAGGCCGCGTTGATGGCCTCCATCAGTTCGCCGCCCGGCTGCCCGGCGCCCTGGGGCCCCATGACCTGCCAGAAAAGGCTGTGGTTGGCGTGCCCCCCGGCGTTGTTGCGCAGCACATTCTTCTTGTCGGCCGGCACCTGATCAAGCTTCTGAATCAGCTCTTCCACCGGCAGGCTGGCCAGCTCGTGGCCTTCGAGCGCCTTGTTCGCGTTGTCCACATAGGTCTGGTGGTGCTTGGTGTGGTGGATTTCCATGGTGCGGGCGTCAATGTGGGGCTCCAGGGCGTCGTAGGCGTAGGGCAGCTTGGGCAGTTCGTAGGCCATGATGGTGCTCCTTTCAGATCCGGCAAGCGCGCGGCACGGTGCAGCGCCCGGTTGCCGGACAACCGGCCAGTATCTTACGCGCCCGGCAGGAATGAGGTGAGGCCCCAGCAGGTTTAGCTGGGCTTTAGGTTGCCGGCCCCCACTCCGTGCTGCGGCTGATTTCCGGGCCGCCGGCTCTGGCTGCGGCCCCGGGTGAAATGCCTTAGCATGGGCGCCGATGCGTTCTCCCCTGCCCCGCGCCGTGCTCAACCGTCTGGAAACCGGGCGGCTGGTGGTGCTCAGCGTGCTGCTGGGCGCGCTGGTGGGGGGCCTGAGCATCGTGCTGCGCCTGACGCTGGACCTGCTGCTGGCGCTGGGCAGCCGCCTTACCGATTTCTCGCCGCCCGGCACCACCGGCGAGGGCGGCCTGATGATGGCCTTTGGCACCGCCCAGCCCTGGGGCCTGCTGGCCCTGCCCCTGATCGGCGCGCTGTGCGCGTGGCTGATTCCCTCGGCCCACGGCGATCCCCTCACCCAGCTGGTGGGGGGCTACCACGCCCGGGGCCAGTGGCCGCCCCTGCTGGCCCAGCTGCGCACCCTGGGCGGCACCCTGCTGGGCTACGGCTCAGGGCTGATGGTGGGGCGAGACTCGGCCTTTACCCTGACCGGACAGCTGGGCGCCCGGCTGATGCAGCGCGTGACCCGGCTGGACAGCGTGGAGCTGCGCACGCTGACCCTGGCGGGTGGCGCGGCTGCGCTGGGGGCCGTTCTGCACGCCCCACTGGCGGCGGCCGTGCTGGTGGCCGAGGTGCTGTACCGCCGCTTTGAATTCGAATTCGAGGTCGTGATGCCCTGCGTGCTGGCCGCCGTGGCCGGCACCGCCGTGTATGGCCTGGCCTTTGGGTTCACACCCCTGTTCAGTCTGCCCGACGTGCAGGTGCCGGCCGCGCCGCAGCTCCCTGCCTTTTTCCTGGTGGCGCTGGTGGCCACCGCCATGGGCTGGCTGTCGCTGCTGGCCTGTCAGGTGCTGCCCGAGCGCTGGACCAGGGACGGCCCGCTGCGCCCGGTGGTGGGCGCGGTGTTCGGCGCCCTGACCGCCGCCATTGCCGCCTTCAGCACCCCGGCGGTGCTGGGCGACGGCAGCGGCTGGATGCAGCTGGGCGCCGCCGGGTTTCTGGGCCCGGAAGCGGCCGGGCAGGGCGCGTGGCGCTGGTTGCTGCTGGCCATTGGCGCGCGCATTGCACTGGGCGGCGGCGTGCTGCCCTCGGTGGCGGTGGGGGGCCTGATTGGCACAGGCCTGGGCAGCCTGCTGGGCATTGATACGGCGGTGGCCGGCATGGTGGGCGCCGTGGCCTTTTTGACAGTGACGCTGAATGTGCCGCTGGCCGCTGGCCTGCTGGCCGTGACCTGGGGCGGCGAAACCCTGCTGCCCCTGGCCCTGGTCGCCAGCGGCCTGGCCCATACCCTGAGCGGCACCAGCGGCCTGGTGCCCACGCAACTGGGCGCCCGGCGCGACAGCCCGGTTCATGCGGGGGGCCCGGCGTGGCTGCCCGACACCGTGCGCCTGCGCCCCCGCCGCACACCCGCCGCGGCCCCCAGCGCGCCGGTGCCCTACGACGCCCCGGACGGCACCCTGCAGGAAGCCGATCTGCTGCCCCCGCCTTCCAGCGAGCGCGAACTGTACCGCCGGGCCGTACCGCCCAGCTGGCACGGCGCGCGCATGCAGGTGGTCAGCCTGCCGCCCGGCGTGGAGATTGTGGGCGTGGTGCGCGACGGCACGGTGCGCCTGCCCCGCCCCCAGCTGCGCCTGACCCCCAGCGATGAACTGGTGTTTCTGGCCCGCCCAGACGCCTACGCCGCGCTGGAAGGCATTCTGCGGCTGCCCGGGTCGTAGCGCGCCTGCATTGTCCTTCAGGCGCGCTCGGAAGAAGAGAGGCAGTGTGCGTGGCAAGGTCAGCTGTTTCCGCCTCCTCTCTTGAGAGGGACGGGAACACCCCGCACCGCGGGAGACTGGGCCTGCAGATAAGGGTCACCGGGCCCAGTGGCCCGGACCACGTTTTTCAGGTCCCCGTCTTGCCGCGCCTGGACACTGCCCAGACCCTTGGCCTTGACCAACTGGCTCAGCGCTGGCGCAGGTCACGCAGCAGGGCAAACCCCAGCACGTTCAGCAGCACCAGCATCACCACTGATCCGGCGGCGGCCAGCCACTCGCCGCGCCCCAATTGCAACACGGCGCTGGCCAGGCCGCCCAGATTCACGCTGAGCAGCACCAGAATCAGCAGGCCCACCATCATGCGCGGTCCCGGCGAGGCCCCAAGAGCGAGTTAGGCACCCTCATGCCCCGCACTGTAGCGGCATAGTGAAACCACCGTGAAGCCTGCGCTCCGTTCCCTTCTGCCCCTGGTGCTGACCGCTGGCCTGCTCAGCGCCTGCCTGCCTGCCACCACCGGCCCCCGCATGGACGACCTGCACGCCGTGCCCGAAGCGCAGTGGCAGCCGCTGGCGCTGCTCACGCACTCGGCGCTGCCGGCCGGGCGGGTGCTGCCGCTGGCCGAAGCGGCCCGGCGCGCGCCCGTGGGCAGCCTGATTGTGGGATGCCAGCGCGTGCGGGCGGTGTACGGCGAATGCACGCACATCACCCGCAAGGTCAGCGAGGCGGCGCTGAGCGAGGAAACCGGGCCCATTGGCACCGGGGCCCGGCTGCGCCCGCTGGACAGCCTGCAGTCGCGCGACCTGATTGTGGTGCTGGACAGCGGCGTGCGCCCCCAGCACTGGGCGGCCATGAACGCCGAGGTGGCGCGGCTGCAGGGGGCTCCGTACCTGCTGGGCGGCCAGCTCAATGCCTTTGACTGTGCCACCTATCAGAATGCGCTGCAGCGCGCCATGGGCCTGCCCGAGGCTGTGCCCTACGACCCGCAGTGGCGCGCCTACCTGCCCCTGGGGGCCCTGAGCGCACCCACCAATACCCTGCTCTGGGCCGGTGTGGGCCCGAATGTGCCGCCAGCCGCCCAGCTGGACGTCCCCACCCCGGCCCGCTGAGGTTGAATGCAGCCGTCAGGAACCACTGAAGCCAACAGCAACAGCGCCACCCGGCCTGGGTAGCGCTGCACGTTGAGGGCTTAGGACTTGCCTTTGCCCTTACCGGGGGCGCTGTCCGACTTGCCCTTGTTGGACTTGTCGTCCTTGTCTTTATCGTCCTGACTGTCCTTGCCGCTCCGGTCGTCATCGGGTGTGGTGGCGGGCGGCACACTGGCGTCGGCGCGCAGGGCGCGGTTGACCACCGCAGGCAGGGGCAGGGACTGCATCTTGCCATTCGGACCCATCCACTCAATCTTGACAGCGCCCGGGCGGCTCAGGTCACGGGCCACGTTGACAGTGGTGGCCTGGCCCGTCCTGGGTTGCAGGCGCACGGCCTTCACGTCCGAGAGGGCTTTACCGGCGTTCAGGCTCAGGGTCCCGTCAGCGTTCAGGGTGCCAATCACGGCGCCGCTGCTGTCCAGCAGGCTGGCACTGCCGCCCGAGGCCAGGAAAGCGCTCCAGGCGTCTTTCAGCGCGGTGGGCACCTGCCCGGGTAGGGTCACGGTGGTGGGGGCGGGGGCCGGGGTGGTCTGGGCCAGCGCGGGGGTCAGTATCAGCGCGGCGGTTACCAGCAGAGCAATACGTCTGGACATGTCAGAACCTCCTGAGAATGAACCGAGATCGCCCGCCGGGGGCGGGGCTGCGGCGCAGCGTCGGCGCCGGGCGATCTCATGAGGTCTCCAGGGTGCCACAGGCGCCTGACGCCTTTCTGTCTCCATATGAACCCGCCTCAAAACGCAGCACAGCCGGTGCCCAGACAGCTGTGCAGGGCGTGTTAGCCTCGGGCACGTGATTGACCGTTATCTGACCCCGGAGATGAAAGCGCTGTGGAGCGAGGCCAGCAAATACCGCGCGTGGCTGCGTGTAGAACTGGCGGCCATGGGGGCGCAGGCCCGGCACGGCGAGGTGCCCCAGGCGGCGTTCGAGGCCCTGACCGAGCGCAGTGGAGCCGATCCCCTGGACGAGGCCTTTGCCCAGAAGGTGGCTGAGATTGAGGCCGTCACCCGGCACGACATCGTGGCCTTTACCCGCGCCCTGACGGAACGCTACGGAGAAGAGGCGCGCTTCATTCACCACGGCCTGACCAGCACCGATGTGGTGGATACCGCGCAGAACCTGCTGCTGGACGAGGCCCTGGGCCTGATCATCACCGACGTGGAGGCCCTGCGGGAAGTGTGCCGCACCCAGGCAGTGGCCCACAAGCACACGCCCACCGTGGGCCGCACCCACGGCATCCACGCCGAGCCCATGACCTTTGGCCTGAAGTTCCTGAACTGGATGGCCACCCTGGACCGCGACCTGGAGCGGCTGCACGCGGCCCGAAAGCGGGTGCAGGTGGTGATGCTGTCGGGTTCGGTGGGCACCTACGCGCACGTCTCGCCGCGCGTGGAAGAGGAGGTGGCCCACGGCTGGGGCTGGCAGCCTGCCCCGGTGACCAACCAGACCCTGGCCCGCGACCGCCACGCCGAGGTGCTCTGCGCCCTGGCGATTCTGGGCACCACTCTGGAACGGATTGCGGTGGAAATCCGGCACCTGCAGCGCAGCGAGGTGCGTGAAGCCATGGAACCCTTTGGCAAGGGCCAGACCGGCAGTTCCTCCATGCCGCACAAGAAAAACCCCATCCTGACCGAGAACGTGACCGGCTTTGCGCGGCTGCTGCGCGGCTTTCTGACCACCGGGCTGGAAAACGTGGCCCTGTGGCACGAACGTGACATCAGCCATTCCAGCGCCGAGCGCGTGATTCTGCCCGACGCCACGGCGAGCGCCAGCTACGCGACCCGCCGCCTGACGGGCGTGCTGCGTGACCTCGTGGTGTTCCCCGAGCGCATGCAGCGCAACCTGAACGACCTGGGCGGGCTGGTGTACAGCCAGCGCGTGCTGCACGCCCTGATTGACGAGAAGGGCATGTCGCGTGAAACGGCCTACGGCCTGGTACAGCGCAGCGCCCTGCGGTCCTGGGAGACCGGTGAGGGCCTGCGCGACCTGCTGAAAGCCGACCCTGAAAACACCCTCAGCGACGCCGAACTGGACGCCGCGTTCGATCTGAACTGGTATCTGCGCCACGTGAACGACATTTACGCCCGCTTCGGGCTGTAACCCCACAGGCGGCCCTGGCCCTTCCCCCACGCTGTGGCGCAGGGGACGCCAGGGCCGTTTAACGGGCCGGTAACGCCCCGGGGGCTACGGTAGAGGCACCTGCTTCCCCCCGGAGGTTGTTCATGTTCGAGCGCCCGTCCCGTTCCCGTTCGCCCCGCGCCCGCCTCCAGCCGCTCCCTCACCTCGGGCCGCAAACCCAGGGCTCAGCGTTCCAGGACCCGGCATTCGAGGCCCCGGCCGCTGCGCTCCCCACCCCCACGTCACCCGCGTGCCGGGCCACCCCAGCTGCCGCGCAACGGGCGCAGGTGGCCCCGGCGCTGCAGGCGGCTGCCCTGCTGGCCGCCGATCAGCGCGCACAGACTGCGTTGGCCGCAGCGGTGCAGCGGGCCCAGGCGCAGGTGACCCAGGCCCGCGCCGCCCTGGCCGCCGCCGGGGCCGCGCCCCTGAGCCTGAGCGCGTGGCAGCGGCAGACCCCTCCCCCGGCGCCCACCTCACCCACACTGCTGCCCCCCACGCAGCGCGCCGCCCTTACCGTGCAGGCCGTGGGCGAGGTGGGCGCGGCCTACGGGCAGTTTGCGCCCTACGTGCCGGCCACCGAACGCGCCGCCCACGCACTGGGGGCGGTGCAGCGCCACGTGCAGGCCGGAGCTGACCAGAACACGCTGCTGGCGGCGCTGCAGCGGCAGGCCGCGCAGGAACCGTTTGGGGCGCAGGCGTACGCGGCGGCCCTGCAGCGCGTTCAGGCCCAGGATGCGGCGCTGCAGCGGGCCCTTCAGGCCCACGCCCTGCAGGGCGAACACGCCACGCGCAGCCAGAATCTCAGCGCCCTGGACGGGCAGCGGCGTGCCCAGGCGTTGCAGACCGTGAGCGCGCGGGTCCAGGCCCGCCGGGGCGGGGGCGAGGCCCTGCCCGCCGCCGTGCAGCGCCACCTGGAACTGGGCCTGAATGCCGACCTGTCGCGCGTGCGGGTGCATACGGACAGCGAGGCGGCGGGGTTGACGGCTGGCCTGCAGGCCAAGGCATTCACCAGCGGCGCCGACATCTACTTTGCCCCCGGCCAGTACGACCCGCACAGCGCCGGCGGCCTGGAACTGCTGGCCCACGAAGTCACCCATGTGGTGCAGCAGGCGCAGGGACGGGTGGCGCCGGGGCTGGACCCCGACACCGGACTGGAACAGGAAGCGCAGCAGACGGGCCGGCGGCTGGCGGCAATCGGCGGGCCGGGCGGCGCGCCCAGCACTGCTTCCCCGCACCCAGCGGCTCAGGTCGCGGCCGGCACGGTACAGGCTGGGACGGTGCAGCGCGCCCTGGTTCATGAAGCGCACGGCAGCGCCGTCACAGACCAGGACAAGGCCGCCGCCAAGACCTTTTTCGCCAGCTACGACGCGGCTGTCCAGGCGGCCCACACCAATGTGCTCAGCATTCCCAGCCTGGGCGGACTGGTGGCCCTCAACGGGTACACGGCCCTGTGGAAGGCGCGCTGGGACGATTATCTGCAATACGGCGCCGCCGACCTGATGCACGCGGCATTCGGCTACGTCATTGAGTCCTATGTCAGCCACGACCACAGCGGCTTCAAACCGGCGGCGCCGGACGGCTACGCCGTTTCCACCCAGGTGGCCGCCGGCAGCACCCGGCCCGACCTGGTGCTCAGCGACAAGGCCGGACGGCAGGTGGCGTGGCTGGACATTACGGCCGCCAACAGCGCCGGGCATATTCATCAGAAGGCGGGGGGGTGGAACTTCAATCACCTCAGCGTGGCCGAAACGGTCTATCCGTCAGCAGGCGCTGCCACCTGGACCACCATGAAAGCCAACAAGGACAATGTGGGTTCTATCTCGGCCAGTCAACTGAAAAAACAGCTGAAACGGGCCAAGCGGGAACACGAGCGCCTCAAAGCCAGCTGGCATATGTTTGGCCTGAGGCATCTGCGCCGGCCCCTCCTGAAGCCCCGGCTGAGCGAGGTCGACAAACTCCGGCCTGAACGTCTGCGGAACTTCTTCACGTCGTATCTCAAGAAGATCTTTCAGGTCAGCGACCTGACGCCAGAGATGGCCTGCAACGTGCTGGCGGCCATGAACATGGACGTCAAAGCCTGGGGCTTCCAGACCGGGTTTTCCGCCTCCACACAGGCCGGCGAAACGTGGCTCAGCGCCCACGAACTGCCCAATCTCTCGGGCGCCAGCGATGAGGCGCCGGACGAGGAAGCGGAACACAGCACGAAGCGCCGCAAGACCGCCTCAGACGCCTGAGCCTGCGCCCAGGCCCGCGCCGCTCAGCTGCCCAGCAGCGCCCTGCCTGACCGGACGCCGCCGCGCCGTCACGCTCTTTTTCGTATCCTGCCCCTATGGGCTTTCTCGTTCGGCTGCTCGTCAGCGCGCTGGCGCTGTACCTGCTGACCCGGGTCTACAGCGGGGTCAGTTTTGTGCCCGGCGCGGACCTGGGCAGCATCCTGATTGCCGCTGTGGTCATGGGCGTGGTGAACGCGCTGGTGCGCCCGGTGCTGCTGCTGCTGTCGCTGCCGGTGAACCTGCTGACGCTGGGCCTGTTCACGCTGGTGGTCAACGGCATCGTGCTGTGGCTGGTGGCGGCGGCCAGCGCGCTGAACGTGGCGGGGTTTGGGGCCGCCGTGATTGGGGCCCTGATTCTGGGCGTCATTTCCTGGATGCTGGACGCTGCAGTGCGGGCCCTGGGGCTGGACGGCCAGCGTGAGTAATGCCCCCCGGCTGCTGACCACCCCCGCCGAACTGCGCGCCGCGCGCGCCAGTGGTCCGGTGGCCCTGGTGCCCACCATGGGCTACCTGCACGAGGGCCACGCGGCGCTGATTCAGGGGGCGCGCCGCCTTGTGCCCGGCGGGCAGGTGGTGGTGAGCGTGTTCGTAAACCCCCTGCAGTTTGGCGCTGGCGAGGACCTGGGCCGCTACCCCCGCGACCTGCCGCGCGACCTGGAGATCGCCGGGGCAGCGGGCGCGGACGTGCTGTTTCATCCCGCGCCCGACACCATGTATCCGGCGGGCTTTGCCACCCAGGTCAGCGTGGGCGGCGTCAGCGAGGGGCTGGACGGCGCCGCGCGCCCCGGGCACTTTACTGGCGTGGCCACGGTGGTCCTGAAGCTGTTCAATCTGGTGCAGCCGCAGTACGCCCTGTTTGGGGAAAAAGACTGGCAGCAGCTGGCGGTGATCCGGCGCATGGTCACGGACCTGAATGTGCCTGTCGAGGTCCGTGGCGTGCCTACCGTGCGCGAAAGTTCGGGCCTGGCCCTGAGCAGCCGCAACAGCTACCTGACCGAAGCGCAGCGGGCGCAGGCCGTCATTCTTTCGCAGGCGCTGCGGGCCGTGCAGGCTGCCTACGCCGGGGGCGAGCGCAAGACGGCAACCCTGGAGGCCGCCGGCCACGCGCTCCTCGACGCGCACCCGGACGTGACCCTGGACTATCTGAACGTGGTGAACGGTGATATGCAAACTGGCGAAATGGTGGACAATAGTCCCATGAACCGCGTCCTTGTGGCCGCCCGGATGTTCGGGGTGCGCCTGATTGACAACATGCCTCTGGCCGCTTCCGGGGAGGGCGGGGCATGACGCTGGACGAACTGCTGCGCGAAATGGTCTCGCGCCGGGCCTCGGACGTGCACCTGCAGGCGGGCAGCCCGCCCATGGGGCGCATTGACGGTCAGCTGGTGCCCTTTGGCACCCAGCCCCTGATGCCGCCCGATACGCAGCTGCTGGCCCAGGCCCTGATGAGCCCTGACCAGTGGGACGACTTTACCTACCGCAATGAGCTGGACCTCGCCTACAGCGTCTCGGGGCTGGGGCGCTTCCGCTGCAACGTGTTCCGGCAGCGCGGCGCGGTGGGCATGGTCATGCGTATTGTCTCGGACGCCATTCCCGGCTTCGAGGCCCTGGGCCTGCCCGCCGACGTGCTGCGCAAGCTGGCCGAGAACCCGCGCGGCCTGATTCTGGTTACCGGGCCCACCGGCAGCGGCAAGACCACCACGCTCTCCAGCCTGATTGATCACATCAACCGCAGCTACGCCTACAACATCATCACGGTGGAAGATCCCATCGAGATTCTGCACAAGAACAAGAAAAGCATCGTGGTGCAGCGCGAGGTGGGCAGCGACACCCGCGACTTCCGCACCGCCCTGAAATACGCCATGCGCCAGGACCCCGACGTGATCATGATTGGCGAGATGCGCGACAAGGAAACGGTGGAAGCGGCCCTCTCGGCGGCGCAGACCGGCCACCTCGTCCTGAGCACGCTGCACACCCAGGACGCCGTGCGCTCCGTCAACCGCATCATTGATTTCTTCCCGCCCTACGAGCGCGATCAGGTGCGGCTGCAGCTGGCCGAATCGCTGGTGGGGATCATCAGCCAGCGCCTGCTGCGCCGCGCCGACGGGGTGGGCCGGGTGCTGGGCCTGGAAGTCATGCTGAACACGCCCCTGATCCAGGACTACATCAAGGACGAGGACAAGACCCCGCTGATCAAGGACGCCCTGATCGAGGACAACATTCGCGGCATGCACACCTTCGACCAGCATCTGGTGCAGCTGTACCGCAACACGCTGATCACCATGGACGAGGCGCTGGCGGCGGCCACCAGCCCGCACGAGGTGAAGCTGATGGTCACGCGGGCGGGCGCGGCGTACTAAGGACGTTGCACCTCACGTTACGACTTTGCAGGAGAGCACCGCAAAGTCTCCACTCCCGGTGCAACGTCCTTTTTTCGATACTCGCTCTGCTGCGCAGCTGTTCCAGCCCGCTCGGTTGATCTCAAGATCAACAGCGAGCTACTTAAGTCCCTCGCCCATCCCCCAGGCCAACGGTTCAGAAGGGCGCAGCAACGTGTTCATTTCCCGGTGCGAGGCACGGTGTTCGCCGCTCGCTCTGCGGCGCCGCTGTCCCCGCCTGCTCGGTTGACCTGGGGCTTGGCAGCAAGTGACTTAGAAACGGGCAGTGGGGAGTGGGCTGTAGGAAGCGCGAACAACCCTGCTGCGTGCCCTCTCGCCGGCAAGCCTCTTATCATACGGACTGCCGTCCATTTCCGGAAATCCGCATTTGTTCCTGCTCCCTCCGGTCGAAAAAATTCCGTAACACATGACGGAATTTTTCGAAATCCGTATCAAACGACACCGTGCCGGCTCCGCGTGCCCCGTTCAGGGTCTGGGGCCGGCGCGCGTTTGAGCTCTGTCCTGTCTGTATCTTCCTTTGTGGCCGCGCTCTGGGGGCGTGGTAAGCTGCGCGTGTCAGCGCGGCGTCAGTGGAAACAAGGGGCATTCTCGTTCACGTACCCCGGTTATCCGAACCCGTCTTCTCCCCCACCGCTGGGGCGAAGCGCCACTCCCGGATAAGAGCAGGGGCGAAGGTAGGCACACATGGCAGACGTTGTTCTGGAGCACATCAACAAGCGCTACGGCACCAAGCACCACGCGGTGAAGGACTTTAACCTGCACATTCAGGACCGCGAATTCATGGTGTTCGTGGGGCCGTCGGGCTGCGGGAAGTCCACCACCCTGCGCATGATCGCGGGCCTGGAAGACATCAGCGAGGGCATTCTGAAAATCGGCGACCGCGTGGTCAACGACGTGCCGCCCAAGGACCGCGACATCGCCATGGTCTTCCAGAACTACGCGCTGTACCCGCACATGAATGTCTACGAGAACATGGCCTTTGGCCTGAAGCTGCGCAAGACCCCCAAGGCCGAGATTGACCGCCGGGTGCGCGAGGCCGCCAAGATTCTGCAGATTGAGCACCTGCTGGGCCGCAAGCCCAAGGAACTGTCGGGCGGGCAGCGCCAGCGCGTGGCGATGGGCCGCGCCATCGTGCGCGAGCCGAAAGTCTTTTTGATGGACGAGCCGCTGTCCAACCTCGACGCCAAGCTGCGCGTGGAGATGCGCTCGCAGATTTCCCAGCTGCACCGCCGTCTGGGCGCCACGATTGTGTACGTGACCCACGATCAGGTGGAAGCCATGACGCTGGGCAACCGCATCGTGGTGATGCGTGACGGCGTGATCATGCAGGTGGACACCCCCATGAACCTCTACGACTTCCCCCAGAACAAGTTCGTGGCGGGCTTTATCGGCAGCCCTTCCATGAACTTCCTGTCTGGCAAGGTCGTGAACGGCGAGTTCGTGATTGGCGAGAGCCGCGTCTCGGCCATGGGCCGCCTGGGCCAGAGCCTCAAGCCCTACGAGGGCAAGGACGTGCTGATGGGCATTCGCCCCGAGCACCTGGGTATGGTGGGCATGACCGATATTCCGCGCGGCGCCAACGTGCTGCGCGGGCAGGTGGTGGTGGTCGAGCCGCTGGGCGCCCAGACGGACCTGATCATCGAGGTGGCGGGCCAGAACATCACGGCCAAGGTGGAAGGGCAGGCCCATGTGGTGCCCGGCGACGCCATTGAGCTGGTGGTGGACCAGACCCGCCTGCACGCCTTTGACCCCACCACGGAAATGGCCATTGACCGGGGCACCCCGGCCGGCACCCGTGGCCAGGCCGATACCCCGGGCCTGGGCTATGAGTACGCGCCCAGTCACGCCACCACGTTCTAGGCACCCTGCCGCAGACGCCGCGCCCAGTGATCCGGGCGCGGCGTCTGTTCATGGGTCTGTGCATGGCGGCTTGGCCCCGGCCCGGGCGCCCGCAGGCGCTTAGGAATGCTTTAGAATCGGCGCACCCATGACCAGATGCCCCTGCGCCCCGCGCGCAGGCCAGACGGTTTTTTCCAAGGAGTGCCCATGAAAAAAACGTTGCTGTCCATCGCGGCCCTGACCCTTCTCGCTTCTGGCGCCCAGGCCCGCACCTGGGAAGCCATCAAGCAGTCCGGCACCATCAAGATTGCCACCGAGGGCGCGTTCCCGCCCTTCAACGTCCAGAAAGGCAAGGCGCTGACCGGCTTTGAAGTGGAACTGGCCGAGGCGCTGGCCAAGCAGCTGGGCCTGAAGGTGCAGTGGGTCGTTCAGCCCTTCGATGGCCTGCTGATTGGGCTGCAGCAGGACCGCTTTGACTTCGTGATTGCCAGCCACGGCATCACCCCGGAGCGCGCCAAGGCCGTGGACTTCGCCAACCCGCACTACTGCACGGGCGGCACCATTGTGAGCATGAAAGGTGGCCCCAGGACGGCCGCCGACCTGAAGGGCAAAGTGGTGGCCGTGCAGGTGGGCACCACCTACCTGTCGGGCGTGCAGAAGCTGCCGGGCGTCAAGCCCCTGGTGTTCCCCAAAGACACCGATGCCCAGACGGCCCTGATGGCGGGCCGCGCCGCTGCCTGGGTGGGCGACAAGTTCACCGGCCTGGACCTGGTCAAGGCGCAGAAGGGCAAGCTGCAGCAGGGCGACATGCTGTTCAGCGAGCGCATTGGCATGGCCGTGAAAAAGGGCAACAGTGGCCTGCTCAAAGAGCTGAACGCCGCGCTGGCCAAGGCCCTGGCCAACGGCACCTACGCCAAGATCAGCAACAAGTACTTTGGGCAGGACATCCGCTGCAAATAACCCTGGTTTGTGGCCCGGCCACCCCCCCGGGCAGACCGGGGCAGGCCGGGCCAGAGCATCCACTGCAAAGTCGAGGCGCTGAGTGACTCTGAAATCCCGTTCTGCGCGGCCGGCGGCTGGCGGGGGCAATCTGGCCCTCTGGCTGCTGGGCGCCGCAGTGTCTTTTCTGGTGCTGTTCTGGCTGATCACGCAGATCCTCCGGCAGCCGTTCCTGCCCCCAACCATCCGCGAAAATGCCGCCCTGTTCGTGGAAGGCGCCCAGGTCACGCTGTATCTCACGCTGATCAGTGGCGTGATCGGGCTGGTGCTGGGCGTGCTGCTGGGGCTGGGCAAGATGGCGAACAGTCCCCTGCTGGCCTCGTCAGCCAGCCTGCCGGGCCGGCTGCTGCGCGGCGCCGTGGCCCTGGTGTGCAATTTCCTGATCTGGATTGTCCGGGGCACGCCCCTGTACGTGCAGCTCCTCTTTGCCTACTACGCGCTGCCGGAAATCCTGCCGCCCTACAAGGCGCTGCTCACCTGGGCCGATACCCTGAACCTTATTCCCTCTATTCCGGTCATGTCAGTCTTTGTGGCCGCCATTGTGGCGCTGTCCATGAACGTGGCGGCCTACAACGCCGAGGTGATCCGGGGGGGCATTCAGGGCGTGCCCCGGGGGCAGGGCGAAGCGGCGCGCTCCCTGGGCCTGAGCACCTTTCAGGCCATGTCCACCGTCATTCTGCCGCAGGCCCTGCGCCTGAGCCTACCGGCGCTGGTGAACAACATCGTGGCCCTGCTCAAGGACTCGTCGCTGGCGGCCGTGATTGGCGTCACGGAACTGGCCAAGATTGCCGATCAGGTGCGTTCCTCGACCTTTCAGCCTATTCCGGCGCTGGCGGTGGCGGCCTGCGTGTATCTGGCCCTCACGACGGTGCTGACCCTCTTTACCGACCAGCTGGAAAAGCGGGTCAAGATCGCTTCCCGCTGACCCTGTTCCCCTGAAGGCGCGCCCACCTGAGCCCGGGCGCGCCTTCATTGCGACTCCAGGAGTTTGTCCGCCGCTACTGGCCGTCCACTGGCGCGGGCATCCCCTTTTCGCCCCGGTAGAGATTACTGCGCAGCCAGTAGCGCTCGGTCCAGCGCTTGAGCAGGATGGACAGGGGAATAGCCAGAATGGCGCCCACCACGCCTGCCAGTGCCAGCCCCACCAGCAGGGCAATCAGCACGGCGGCCGGGCTCAGGTGGGCGCTGCGGCCCATGATGATGGGGCCGATCACGTTGCCCAGGAGCTGGTTGAGCAGGAAATACAGCACGGCCACCGCGCCCACCTTCCCTGAACCCTGCGGAATGGCCTCCAGCATGGGCAGCGCCGCCGCCGCCACGATGCCCAGGTACGGCACCAGATTCAGCAGGGCGCTCAGCAGGCCCAGGGCCAGCGCGTTGGGAATCCCCAGCGCCAGCAGGCCCCCCGTGGCCAGCACCGCGCAGCTGAGCGTGGTGAGCAGCGAGCCGCGCAGGAACAGGCCAAAGCTCTCGCTGATGTCCTCGGTCAGGGTGTACAGCGTGGGCTGCCAGCGCCGGGGAAACAGGTTCATGACCGCGTGCCCGAAGCGCTGGTACTCGAACATGAAATACAGGGCCAGCGTGATGATAAAGGCCACCTGCCCCAGCCAGCCCACCAGGCTGCTCAGGGTACCCAGCACGTCGGGGCCAGAATTCACCAGGCGTTCCAGTAAGGGCCCGGTGTCGGCCGTCAGCCGGGCGGTCTGCTCATCAATGGTGCGGGTCAGGCTCTCGCGCAGGCCCGCCGTGCCCGGCACCCGCGCCAGCCAGTCCAGCACGGTGTTCAGCAGGTTTTTCAGGTTCAGGCTCAGGTAGGGCAGGCTTTCTACCAGCCCGCGCAGCTGAGCGGTCAGGGTGGCCACCAGCAGGGTCAGCAAGCCCGCGAACAGCGTGACCAGTACCAGTACCCCCACGCCCCGGCCAATGCGGCGCCGTTCCAGCCACGCCAGCATGGGGTTGACCAGAAAGGCCAGAGCGTAGGCCACCGCCACCGTCACAATCACGCTGGCCAGCGTGTGGGTCATCCAGCTCAGCACCCGCAGCGCCAGCAGGCCCAGCAGCAGGTAGGCCAGCAGGCGCGTCACCGGCCAGCCCCAGAGCCGGCGCAGCAGTTCAGGCACAGAAGAAGCGTCGCGCAGGGCGCGCAGCGGGGCGCGGGAGCCCGGGTCAGGAAGGGTCACGTGCCTATGGTGACAGCTTGGGCCGGCAGATGCGCGCCCCAGGCGGGACACCCGGGCCCAGGGGGCAGGCAAGGTGCTGGCCCGCAGAACCTGAAAACACCCTGGCCATGGAGCCAGGGTGCCACGCGGACAGAGTTTCAGGCGGCCAGCGGGGCCTGGGCCGGCGGCTCGCGGCGACTGCCGGCCTTTTGCCAGAAGTAGACCAGGGCCAGCAGGCCCAGGGCGCCCAGGTTCCAGATCAGGCTGGTGGGGATAATCAGAATGAACGAGGCCACCAGCAGCAGCAGCGTCTGCAGCAGGTTGGTGCGGCGGTGCAGGAAACGCAGGGTGGCCGCGCTGAACGCCACGAGACCAATAAAGGCGAACAGCACCATGGGCAGGGCCTCGGTCCAGCCAATGCCGTTCAGGCGGCCACCGGCAATCAGCAGCAGTTGCGGGTTAAAGAACATCATGTAGGCCAGCAGGGCCGTGCGCAACTCGTATTGAAACGCCTGCACGCCGGTGGCCACCGGATTGCCCCCGCTGATGGCCGCCGCCGCGAACGCCGCCAGCGCCACCGGCGGCGTGGAATCGGCCATGATGCCGAAGTAAAAGACGAACATATGCACCGGCAGCATCTGCGCGGGGTTGGAAGTGTCCAGGCCCGCGATGGTGGCGATGATGGGCACGATCAGGGCGCTCATGAGGATGTAATTGGCGGTGGTGGGCAGGCCCATGCCCAGCACCAGGGCAATGAGCTGCGCCATGACCAGCACGATCAGGATGGCGCCGAAGGTGGCCACCTGCGCCCCGAACAGGCCGCCCAGCAGGGCCCGGAACCCTTCGCTGACCGCCTGCACCACCTCGGCCATGCCAAAGCCCAGCCCCGTGATGGTCACGATGCCCACGATGATGCCCGCCGCCGCCGTGGCGATGGCAATGCCGATCATGGACCGGGCGCCGGCCTCGAAAGCTTCGATGATCTTGCGCCCGCCGTCCAGCAGGCCGCGCCCGGCCCCGCGCCCATCGCGGGCCGCCAGCACCGCCTCCTGCACGAACATCATCACCAGCATCAGCAGAATGGTGTTCAGGGCCACGCGCTCGGGGGTGGCTTCGGGGTTGGCTGTCAGCGTGCCAATCAGGTAGCCCAGCGGCAGCAGGTAATGCCAGCCCGAAGCGAAGGCCGAGCGCACCCGGGGCAATTCGCTACGCGGAATGCCCTTCAGGCCCAGCTTCAGGGCCTCGATGTGCGAGACCACCAGCAGCGCGCCGTAACACAGAAAGGCCGGAATGGCCGCCGCCAGGATCAGGGTGCGGTACTCGATGTTCAGGTTCTGGGCCATGATGAACGCCGCCGCGCCCATCACCGGGGGCATCAGCTGGCCGTTGGAGCTGCTGGCCACTTCAATGGCCCCGGCCTTTTCACGGCTGTAGCCGGTGCGGATCATGGTGCCAATGGTGATGTTGCCGCCCGTGACCACGTTGGACACCGAGCTGCCGGAAATGATGCCGTTCAGGCCGCTGCTGACGATGCTGGCCTTGGCCGCCCCGCCCCGGAAGCCCCCCAGCAGGCCCTGGGCCACGCGCATGAACCACTCGCCCGCGCCCAGCTTGTCGAACAGGGCGCCGAACAGCACGAACAGAAAGACAATCTGGGCACTGACGCCCAGCGCGGTGCCGAAGATGCCCTCGGTGTTGGTGGCCAGCTGGCCCATCAGCTGCGGCCAGGTGTAGCCGTTGTGAAAAGGCGTCTGAATGGCCGGAATCAGGCCCTTGGCGCCCATGAAGGCGAAGAGAATAAAGGCCGCCGAGATCAGCGGCATGGCCAGGCCAATGGTGCGCCACGCGCTGAGCAGCAGCAGCACCACCAGCCCGCTGCCCGCCAGCAGATCCAGCGGCACGTCGCCCCGGATGCCGCCGTTGTTGGCAATGTCCACGTACTCCACCACGAAGTACAGGGCGCTGCCGGTAGCGGCCAGCCCCAGCAGCCAGTCGCCCCAGGGCACGCGGGTTTGCGGCCGGCCCGGCGTCTTGCGAAACGGAAACACCAGGAAGGCCAGTGCAAAGGCGAAGGCCAGATGCACCGCGCGCAGGGTGGTGGGCACCAGCGTGCCTTCCCAGGCCGCGTACATCTGAAACAGGCACCAGCCCACGGCCAGCAGGGTCACCAGCGTTTTCTGCCAGCCCTGCACCTTGCGCCCGCCGGTTTCGGCCGCCTCGACGATTTCCAGGGCGCGGCGCTCACCCTCGGTCATCACAGTGCCCGGAGGGGTCAATGCAGGGTCGGTACTCAGGGGTCTTGTGGGGTCACTCATGCGGTCCTCACTGTTGAACAAAGGCGAAGGGGCCAGCCCCAAGGTGACGCGGCTGGCCCCGGATATCCGCCGAATGCGGCGTTAGCGGACGGTAACGCCCTTCTCGCGGAAGAACTTCACGGCGCCCGGGTGCAGCGGGGCAGGCAGGCCCTTGACGGCCTTGTCGTAGGCGAAGTTGGTGGCGAGGCTGGGGTGCAGGCCGCGCACCGCGCCCTCGTTGGCGAACACCGCTTTCATGGTGCGGTACACCGCGTCGTCGCTGACGGCGGTGCTGGCAACCAGGGTGGCCTGCACGGCGACACTGGGAATGGTGGCGCCCACGCCCTTGTAGCTCTTGGCGGGAATGTTGAAGCGCACGTAGAAGGGGTATTTCTTGAGCAGGCTGGCCGCCTGGTTGCCGCTGACCGGCACCATGGCCACATCCACCGTCTGGGCAATCTGGCTGATGGCGCTGGCGCCCACGCCCACGGTGTAGAACAGCGCGTCGGCGCGCTTATCCTGCATCAGGGTGATGCCCTGGGCGGGCGAGACACGCAGGGCCTGGCCCAGATCGTCAAAGCCCAGGCCGTAGGCTTCCAGCACCTGCCGAGCGGTCAGCTCGGTGCCCGAGCCCAGGTCGCCGATCACCACGCGCTTGCCCTTCAGGTCGGCAATGGAGCGGATGCCGCTGTCCTTGCGGGCCACCACATGCAGCACTTCGGGGTACAGCACGGCCAGGGTGCGCAGCTTGGTGTTGGCCTTGCCCTGGAAGGCCTGCAGGCCGGTGCCCTTGTAGGCGTAATACACCACGTCGTTCTGGGCGATGGCGGCGTCCAGCTCACCGCTGGCGATGGCCTGCATGTTGAACACGCTGCCGCCCGTGGAGCGGGCGTTGGCGCGCAGGCCGTCGCCGGCGTCGTTGATCATCTTGGCCATGCCGGTGGCCACCGGGAAATACACGCCCGTGGTGCTGCCCGAACCGATGGTCAGAAAGGTGGTGCCCTGGGCCAGGGCCACAGCGGTGGTGCCCAGCAGCAGGGCAGCGGCAATCTTGGTCTGCGTCTTCATGGAATCGTCCTCCGCCTCGGCGCCCAGGGCCTGTGCCCTGAACCCTGAATGATGAATGCGCGGATGGTACCACAGCCGCTCTGGCCCGCCCGCAGCGCCCCTTTGGGCCTGCCCACCCTGCGGCGCACGTACTACAGTGGGGCCATGACGCCAGGCCCGCTCGCCGCTGCCCCCATGATTGACGTCCGGGACGTTCACAAGCACTTTGGGACCTTTCATGCCCTGCGCGGGGTCAGCCTGAGCGTGCGCCCCGGCGAGGTTGTGGTGGTCATTGGGCCCTCGGGCAGCGGCAAGAGCACTTTTATCCGCACCATCAACGCGCTTGACCCCCACGACCAGGGGCAGATCACGGTGGACGGTATTCCCCTCAACGGCCGCCAGAATCTGGACGCCATTCGCCGGGAAGTGGGCATGGTGTTTCAGAGTTTCAATCTCTTTCCGCACCTGACCGTGCTGGAGAACATCACCCTGGCGCCCACCCGCGTGCGCAAGACCAGCCGCGCCGACGCCGAGGCGCGCGGCCTGGAGTTGCTGCGCCGCGTGGGCATTGAGGAACAGGCCCACAAGTACCCGGCCCAGCTGTCCGGCGGCCAGCAGCAGCGCGTGGCGATTGCCCGCGCGCTGGCCATGGACCCCAAGGTGATGCTGTTTGACGAGCCCACCAGCGCCCTGGACCCCGAGATGATCAAGGAAGTGCTGGACGTGATGAAGGAACTGGCCCGCAGCGGCATGACCATGCTGGTGGTGACCCACGAGATGGGCTTTGCCCGCGAGGTGGCCGACCGCATTCTGTTTTTTGACCAGGGCGCGATTGTGGAAGATACGACCCCGGAGGCCTTTTACCAGAACCCCCAGCACGAGCGGGCGAAGGCGTTTCTGGGGAAGATTCTGGGGCACTAAGTCGCTCGCTGTTGATCTTTAGATCAACCGAGCGGAGCGAGTCTCGAAAAAAGGACGTTGCACCGGGAGTGGAGACTTTGCGGTGCTCTCCTGCAAAGTCGTAACGTGAGGTGCAACGTCCTTAAGAGCAACTCCTCCTACGTCAACTGGTCAAGAAGGGCTCGGGGCCGCCCCCGAGCCTGGGGCCACCCAACGCGGGCAGGGCCCATGGCTCCCCAGCAACGTCACGGGTCCAGGCGTCCAGAAATCCAGAGGGCCAGTTGCACCGCCCCCGAGCCGGGTGCGGGAAGCCGGGCGCGGGGCGCGGGGAAAAGGTGCGTCAGCTGGAAGAGATCTCCTGCGGATTCCGTCCATTTCCGTAACATCCGGGAAAGAGCCGGATGTTCCCCGCCTTCGGCGCTGTTCCAGCCCAATTCCCGGAAATCCGCCTCTTTTCCTCCTCCCTCCGGTCGGGAAAATTTCGTAACGTGTTACGAAATTTTCCGGAAGCCGTATCCCCTCCCCCCGATGACCAGCCCCGCCCGTCACCGCCCGCCCCCCGCCTCTTCACGCATCCCGCCGCAGCCAGCCGCAGCGCCACCACGCCGCCGCGCACAGCAGGGCGCTCAGCACGAACACCGGGCCGTAGCCCAGGCCATCGGCCAGCAGGCCTGCCGCCACTGGCGTGAACAGGGCGGCGCCCACCAGCGTGTTCAGCGTGCCGATATAGCGGCTGCGGGCGTGTTCCGGGGCAATGTTGAGCAGGTGATTGGTGTGGCCCAGATTGAAGCCCTGGTTCGCCACGCTGGACAGCAGAAACACGCCCAGGTACGCCCAGGCGCTCAGGCCCAATACCCCCACGGTCAGGGCCCACAGCGGTGCCAGCCCGGCAAAGACCGTGGCGTAGCGGATCAGGCGGCGCGAGCCCTTGCGTTCGGCCACGCGGCGCCACACCACGTTGGACAGGGGCGCGGCGCCGGTCAGGGCCATCACGAACACCCCCAGGGCGGCCGGCGCGTAATTCAGCTCTCGCAGGGCGTAGACCGCGAAGAAGGGCTCGGCCATGCTGCCGGCCGCCAGCAACAGGCGCACGTTCAGAAAGGCGCGGAAATGCCCGTCGCGCAGCGTCTCGGGAATGGCGCGCAGTTCGGCGCGGGTACCGTGGGGTGACTGCGGCGGGTCGGCGGGCTCGTCAACCCGGCCAAAAATCCAGTAGCCGAAGGTAAAGGCGGCGGTGCCCAGGGCAAAGATCAGGGCGTAGTTCAGTGGAAAAGCCAGGTCCGAACCCAGGATGGCGCGCACCAGCAGCCCCGCGCCAAACGCCAGCAGGCCGCCGTACAGGTTGCGGGTGGCAAAGAAGCGCGGGCGCCGCTCCGGGGTCACGGTCTTGCTGACCACTTCCAGAAACGGCAGCCCCGAGACCCCGGAGGCCAGAGCGTTCAGGCTCATGGCCAGAATGAACAGCGTGAGGCACAGCGCGGGCTGGTGGCTCAGTAGCGCGGCGGTCAACACCATCGCCACGTAGGTGGCGGTGCGCACCAGCGCCGCCGAGCGGTACACCGGCAGCTTGTACGGCAGGGCGCGCACCCGGGCAGCCACCAGCAGCTGAGGCAGCATCCAGCCGCCAGCGGCAATGGCGGGCAGCAGGCCAATCACCCAGTTGGGCGCGCCCAGCTTGGCCGCAAAGGCCGTGACCACCACCGACACGCTGAGAAAGCCGTCGCCCAGAAACACCGCCCAGCCGTTGGCAATACCCAGGCGTTCGTTGCGGTTCCAGGGAGCGCGGGCCGACATGCGGCGCATTATCCGCCTGAGGGTTCAACGTTGATCGGATACGAGGGACGGTGGGGGAATGGTGGAGCGCTGATGGTTGAAGGAAGGGCGGTTTCTCCTACCCCAGCACCTCCAGGCCGTCGAGCACCACGCTGGCGTGGGCCTGCACGGTCAGGGCGTGGTCCCTGTTGTAGCCGCCGGCCATCATGGTGACCACCGGGATGTCAGCGGCCCTGGCCCAGCGCAACACCGCGCGGTTGCGTTCGCGCACGCCGGCCAGCGTCAGGGCAAAGCGGCCAAAGCGGTCGCCCGCCAGCACATCCACCCCGGCAAGGTACAGCAGCAGATCCGGGCGAAAGGCGTCCAGGGCCGGCAGCACTTGGGCGCGCAGCACCGCCAGATACTCGGCGTCGGTCACGCCGTCACCCAGGCCAAGGTCCAGCGAGGACTGTTCCTTGCGAAAAGGATAGTTGCGCTCACCGTGAACCGACAGGGTAAAGGCGCGCGCCTCCCCGGCCAGCAGCGCCGCCGTGCCGTTGCCCTGGTGGACGTCCAGGTCCAGCACCGCCACCCGCCGGGCCAGGCCCCGGTCCAGCGCGTGCCGGGTCAGCAGCGCGGCGTCGTTCAGCAGGCAGAACCCCTCGGCGCGGTCGGCGAAGGCGTGGTGGGTGCCGCCCGCCAGATTGGCGCCCCAGCCCACGGCCAGGGCGTCGTGCAGCGCCGCCAGCGAGCCCCCAGCCGCCCGGCGGGCCCGCTCCACCACGCCGGGGCTCCAGGGCAGCCCGAAGGCGCGTTCCTCGGCCGCGCTCACCTCGCCCCGGCGCCAGCGCCGCAGCCAGTGGGGGTCGTGCACCTGCGCGGCGTCGGCCCAGGCCAGAGCCGGCGTGTCCAGCACGGGCAGGTGCGCCGAAAGCAGCTGCCGCACCCCCTCGTATTTGTAGGCGGGAAAGCGGTGGCCATCGGGCAGTGGAAAGGTGAAAGCAGCGGGGCTCCAGGCCCGGTACGGGTGGGCGGTCACGCCCCCAGTGTGGCGCGCAGGACTGAAGGGCACCATTGCCTGCCGCGCATTTTCACCTGGGGGCTGGAAGGCAGCTGCACAGTCCAGCCAGGAACAGTCTGGGCACAAAGCGGTGCGGGGAGGGCACCGGCAACCTTCCCGGCAAGGCCGGGCCAGCGCCGGTAGGGGGCAAGCCCGCCGCGCCAGCCTCTCTCTGAACGATTGACCAAGCTGCGCCAGGACCAGGAGCTGACACGCCGCCCGGGAGGCCGGTGTCAGAATGCGGCAGACCCCCCAGAGCGCTTGACCAAAACACTTGGTTGACTTTTTAAATTGTGTTCCGGGAACGTTTCAACCTTGTACAAGGGTTGTACAGTGCAGCCACCTCAGCCGTCCCCCCTGCCGCCTGCCTGACCTCAAGGAGCGCCCATGACCTACGTTGCCACCGCCACCCAGCCGATTCCCGCCGACCTGCACCGCACCGTGCGCCGGGGTCAGACGCTGTACTACGCGGGAGACAGTGCTCCCAGCCTCTACCGCCTGGACAGTGGGCTGATGCGCGCTGTGCGCCTGACCCCACAGGGCCGCAACCTCACGGTGCGCCACATTCGTCCCGGCGACATTTTTGGTGAGGAGTGCCTGCAGGGCCAGAGCCGGGGGCATCAGGTGGTGGCCCTGACCGACGCCGTGCTGACCCCCATTCACCCCGAGCACCTGGGTGCCGCCGAGCTGTGGGACCTGACCCGCAGCCTGGGCGCGCAGCTGCAGCGCATGATGACCGACGGTGTTCATATTCAGGACGGCGATCTGCGCGAGCGCATTGCCCGCTACCTGCTGAATCTGGCCGACAGCACTCTGGGCGGGCAGCACGCCGACGGCACCCGCTATGTACGCGCCACCCACGAACTGATTGCCGAGGGCACCGGCGCCACCCGCGAGAGCGTGAGCAAGCTGATTGGCGAGATGCGTGACGACGGGCTGCTGAGCCCCGCCTACCGCTGCCTGACCCTGACTGATGAAGAGGGTCTGCGCCTGCTGAGCGGTTACCACGGCTAAGCCGCGTGCGCTCCGGGCCGCCCCTTTGTGGGGCGGTTTTCTGTTGTTCAGCCCTGCTGTTCCACGGCGCACCTGCACGGCCGCATTCTGCCCAGCGCGTAGAATGCCCGGCATGCGCATTCGTCTGGACCCCTGGCCTGTGGACACTTTTGAAGGACAGCTGACCTTAAAACCCTTCGCCGGCCTGGTCTTCGACGTGGAAACGGATCGCTGGGCAGCTGTACCCACGCGCGGCATTCCAGGGTCGCTGCGCGAGGTGGTGGTGGTGGACGGCAAGCCGCGCATGGAAGCCCGCCTGCTGATGGATGACGAGGCGGGCGAACTGCACCTGGCCGCATTTGGGGCTTACGTGGTGGGCGCCGTGAGCCTGTGCCCCCACGGCACCCGGCAGGCCGAGTTGCAGGGCGTGCGGGCCCGCCGGGTGCTGGCCTACAGTGCGGACGTGCCGCTGGAACCCACGCGGCTCAGTCCCCTGAACCCGCACACCGGCGTACTGGACTACGAACCGCACGCCTTTCGCGGGCGCCAGGTGGAAGGGCCGCGCGGGCAGGTCCAGCGCCTGATGCTGGATGACGAACACGCCCTGAGCCAGCACTACGCCTCTGCCATGCCGCAGGAGGAGGGCGAAACCGACGCCCTGCCCGAAACGCTGGTGCTGCAGGATGGTCCAGTGCGTCTGGGGCGGGGCGGCAGCGCCGTGGTGGGCTACGTGAAAACCCTGCACACCGACTATCTGGGCGCCGACCGCATCGGTCTGCTGAGCGAGCTGAGGTGCGGGGAACGGACTCCTATTCTGCGTTTCCGGGTGGGCGACCGGGGCGGGCAGGTCAGTGACGCCGAGGGCCGCGAGCAGCGCTTCACGTGGTACGTGCGCCTGTGCGACGCGCCGTTTTACCAGCACCCACTGGCGGGCATCATGCGGCTGGAAATGCATGCACCGGAAGACAGCGCCTTTGTGCCCCGCGCCGTGCAGTCGGTGGCCGATCTATCGGGCGCCCTGCTGCACCGGCTGGGCAGCAAACTGCACAAAGATGCCCGCGCGCCGCAGAACCTGATTCCCACCGCCGCCCTGGAACACGCCATGAGCCGCTCCATGGGCAGCCTGGAACTGGTCACGCGGCGCATTCGCGCCCACCTGGTCGGTCAGGGGGTCCTGGCGTGAGCACCAGCCCTGTGGACCGCATTGGCATGGTGCTGGGCACCGAGGACGCCACGCCCGTGGCCTTCTGGTTCTCGGTCCTGCCGGGCGCCAGCGTGCAGATGGACGATCTGGTGGCGGTGCGCACCCGCAAGCCCGACGGCTCGGCGGTGCAGTTTTACGGCATCGTGGACCATGTGCGCACCCGGCACGAGGGCGTGAGCTTTGACAGCGACGTGCAGGACGTGGTGGCCGGACTGCTGCCGGCCAGCGTGAGCTACGCGGCGCGCGTGCTGGTCACCCGCGTGGACCCCGAGGATTTCATTCCCCCCCAGCCCGGCGACGAGGTGAGGCACGCCACCGGCGAGAGCCTGCGCCTGGCCCTCAGCGCTGACAAGATGGACTATGCCTTTGCCGGCGGGCTGCTGGCCGACGGGCAGGTGCTGCCGGTGAACTACCAGTTCGTGAACGGGGAATCCGGGGGGCACATCAACATCAGCGGGATTTCGGGAGTGGCCACCAAGACCAGTTACGCGCTCTTTCTGCTGCATTCCATCTTCCGGGGCGGCGTGCTGAACACGCGCGGCGAGGGCCACAACACCCGCGCGCTGATTTTCAACGTCAAGGGCGAGGACCTGCTGTTTCTGGACCAGCCCAACCGCCGCGTGGCCGACAAGGAAGGCACCGTGCAGGGGCGCAAGGGCTGGGCGCAGGGCCGCTACGCCCGGCTGGGCCTGCCGGTCGAACCCTTCCGCGACGTGCAGTTTCTGGCGCCCCCCAGGCCCGGCGCCGGGGCCATCGTGCCAGATGTGGAGCAGCGCGCCGCCGGGGTGGTGCCGTTCGTGTTTACCCTGCGCGAATTTGCCGCCGGGCGCATGCTGCCCTACGTGTTCAGCGACGCCGCAGCCAGCCTGAACCTGGGCTTCGTGATTGGCAATGTGGAGGAAAAGCTGGCGCGACTGGCGGGCAGCGACACCACACCGTACCTGACCGTGGAAGACTGGCAACCTGAACAGGACGTGTTGCTGGATGAGAACGTGCGCTTTGACGAACTGGGCAAGACACGCCTGGAAACCTTCTCGCAGCTCATCGCCTACCTGGAATTCAAACTGCTGGACCAGAACGACGGCGAGGGCGACCCGAAGTGGGTGCTCAAGCAGAATCAGGGCACGCTGCGCGCCTTTATCCGCCGCCTGCGGGGAGTGCAAAAGCACCTCTCACCGCTGGTGCGCGGGGACCTCAGCCCGCAGCAGGCACAGGGCTACCGCCCGGACCTGCTGAGAAAAGGCATCCAGACCACGGTGGTGGATATCCACAAGCTGGGCGCCCACGCCCAGGGCTTCGTGGTGGGCGTGCTGCTGCGCGAGCTGTTCGAGCATAAGGAAAAGTATGGCCGCCAGGACACCATTTTCGTGGTGCTGGACGAGCTGAACAAGTACGCCCCGCGTGAGGGCAGCAGCCCCATCAAGGACGTGCTGCTGGACATCGCCGAGCGTGGCCGCTCGCTGGGCATCATCCTGATCGGCGCGCAGCAGACTGCCAGCGAGGTGGAGCGGCGCATTGTGTCCAACGCGGCCATCCGCGTGGTGGGGCGCCTGGACCTGGCCGAGGCCGAGCGCCCCGAATACCGCTTTCTGCCCCAGAGCTTTCGCAGCCGCGCCGGGATTCTGCAGCCCGGCACCATGCTGGTGAGCCAGCCGGACGTGCCCAACCCGGTGCTGGTGAATTACCCCTTTCCGGCCTGGGCCACCCGCAAGGACGAGGTGGATGACCTGGGTGGCCGCGCCGCGCAGGACGTGGCCGAAGACTGGCTGCGGTAATCCGGGCCAGCCGAACACAAGGGGGCCCGCCCTGCCCCAGTGGACAGGCGCGGGCCCCAGGACCAGCAGCGAAGGAAACGGTTTACAGTGCCTGCACCAGCAGGGGCGTGGTGGTGGGCTGCGGGCTGCCGCCGGGAGGTTCCACGCTGACCGCCACCGTCTGCCCGGCCTGGGCGCCCTGCCACTGAATCTCCTGCCCGCTGAAGACCCCCACCGACACCGGCTGCCCATTTTCCAGGCGCCACAGCTGATACACCCGGCCCGCCGGCGCCGGGGTGTTCAGGCGGGCGTAGGCGCGGCCATCGGGCAGGCGTATCAGCTCGCCCGCAGCGGCGCCGTCAGCCGGTGCCAGGGCGGTCACCACGGCGCCCGGCGCGGCGCGGAAGTCGCCCAGCAAATCGGCCGGGGGCGCGGGCCGCAGCAGCAGCACCCCGGCGGCCAGGGCCGCGGCCAGCCCCAGCGCACCCAGCACGGGCGCCAGCGAGCGGCGCGGCTTCGGCGGCAGCTGAACAGGCGCTGGCCCGGGCGCACTGGGCTCAACCTGCACTGCCTGGGCCGGGCTCTCCCCGGCACGGACGCGGGCCATCAGGCGGTCCAGCGCGCCTTCGGGCACCTCGGCGGGGGGCAGACTGTCGGGGAGGCGGTGCAGCGTGTCCAGGTCCTCGCTGTACGCCGCCTGCAGGGCCGGGTCAGCGTTCAGGGCGGCGCGCACACGCACTTCCTCCTCGGCGCTCAGCAGCCCCAGCGCCAGGCTGACCAGATCTTCACGGTTGACGTTCACAGCAATTCACCTGCCTCTGTGGTGGGGTGGGGGGCGGATCAGGCGCCTGGCGCGCGGGTCAGTGCAGCGCGCATGCGGTCCAGCGCCGAGCGCAGCCGGGATTTTACTGTACCCACAGGCAGGCCGGTCAGGATGGCCAGTTCGCTGTGGGTAAACCCCCGGTAGTACGCCAGTTCCACCAGTTCGCGGTGGTGCGGCTCCAGCCCGTCCACGGCGCGCTGGGCCATCAGGCGGTCGGTGGGGTCCGGGCTGCGGGTGGGGGCGTCCCAGTCTTCCAGTTCCAGCGGCGTGTCGGGGCGGTCGCGCAGCTCCTGCAAAAACCGGTGGTGGGCAATGCTCACCAGCCACGTCTTGGCGCTGGCCCGGGCCGGGTCAAAGCGGCCCGCATGTCGCCACGCATTGAAAAAGGCGTCCTGAACGCAGCTCTCCACATCTTCATGCTGGTGAAGCATCCGGCGGCCCAGGGCGAACAGCAGCCGGGCGTACCGGCGATGCAGTTCCTGCAGGGCCTCTTCCCGCCGCTCCGTCATGGCGTGGATCAGCGCCTCATCGGGCAGGTCAGGGAAGGGAAGAGTCATGAGAACGGGCTCAGAGTAACAGCTTGAAAGGCTACCTCCGTATGTCAGGACACACCCCACCATTAGAGAGTGCTCATGAATAAGGGCCTCAGTCGGGCTTCGCTTCGGTGGCGATCAGGGTATGGGCAGCGACCGGGGCCGGGGCCGGGGCGGCAGGCACCACGGCTTCTGGCGTGGCGGTGGCGACTGGCACTGGGGCCACCGCTGCGGGCGCGGCGCTCAGGCTCAGCTCGTCTTTCAGGCCCTGGGTGGTGCGGCGAAACTCACGCAGGCCGTGGCCCAGGCTTTTGCCCAGCTCGGGCAGCTTGCGCGGACCAAATACCACCAGTGCAACCAGCAAGATCATGATCAGTTCGGCAGGACCAATATTGGGCATAACAGCTCCTCGGAAAAATGGGGTGGGCGGTCCCGGGAAGGGTGGCCGCGTGGGCGGGAAGAAGGGCAGGGGCAGACCGCCGGTCGGCGCTGGCCCCGCTGGGCAGGGGTGGCCGCAGGGGCGCGGCCAGGGATTCACCTGCCCAGTTCTATGCGCTCAGCCCCGGTCTGGATGACCACGCCCACTGGGGGTGAAGGCCGGATAAAGCCGGGGTGAGGGCGGCCGGTTGACCTATCGCCTGATCAGACCAGCCAGCCCCGGGCGCTACACTGCGCCCCGTGAGCACCCCGGCGCCCCTGCAGTTCACCGGCACCCCCGGGCGTCTGGACGCTGTGCTGGCGGCGCTGTGTGGAGCCAGCCGGTCACAGGTGGCTGGGTGGATTGAGGGCGGCCATGTCTGCGTGGGTGGCCAGCCCGTGACCAAGCCCAGCCTGAAGCTGCGCGGCGGCGAGGCCCTGAGCGTGCGCCCGCCCCCACCCCCGGAAGCGGCCGTGCAGCCCGAGGACCGGCCGCTGGACGTGCTGTACGAGGACGAGCACCTGATCGCCGTGAACAAGCCCCCCGGCATGGTGACCCACCCGGCCCCCGGCGTCAGCAGCGGCACCCTGGTCAACGCCCTGCTGGGCCGGATGCGCCTGCCCCAGCAGACCGGGTTTGACGGCCCGGACGGCTACCGCCCCGGTATCGTGCACCGTCTGGACCGCGACACCAGCGGCGTGATCGTGGTGGCCAAGACTGTGGCCGCCCACGCCCGTCTGGCCGACGCCTTCAAGGCGCGTGAAACCCAGAAGGTGTATCTGGCAATTGCTGCCGGCGGCTGGCGGGCCCAGGCGCCGGTGCAGGTGGACGCGCCGGTGGGCCGGCATCCCGTGCAGCGCCAGCGCATGACTGTGGGGGGCGCCCACCCGCGTGAGGCCCAGACCCTGATGACCCCGCTGGCCGCCCTCCCCGACGGCCACGGCCGCACACTGGCTCTGGTCCGGGCCCAGCCGCGCACCGGCCGCACCCACCAGATTCGCGTGCATCTGGCGCATCTGGGCAGCCCCATCCTGGGCGATCCGGTCTATGGCCGCCCCAGTGCGCACATTCCCCGGCACGCACTGCACGCGCACTTTCTGACCCTGCCCCATCCCGCGACCGGTCGCCCCCTGCACCTGCACGCCCCGGCCCCCGAGGACCTGCTGAGCGCCTGGATTGCCCTGGGCGGAGAGTGGCCCGCGCAGGCCGAAACGCCGCCCCGGGCCTGACGACGACAGGCGGAAGTGAGCGCACCGAAGCGGCGCACGGTGCCTGCATGGTCGGAAGCCCCTTCCGGGAAGCTGCTCCTCTTTGTCCCGGCGCTGCCGGGCTGTGCCGTGCCCCATTGCTGGCGCTGGGGCCGACGGCAAGCAGATTCAGGAGGCTACGCCCGCCCTGAAGAAAACCGGCGAGCAATGACCTACGGGCTTTTTCGGCTGTTCTCACAAAGTTTCACCCTTCTTTCATCCAGGCCAGGCTGCGTGATCCAACCTCACCGGGGCCGCATACAGACCGGGTGAAGGCAATCGGGCGCCGCCGTTCCTCCCCACCGGGGCAGGACCAGCAGCTCCACGGTTGACTCTCCCGTCCAGCGTTCTGGTCCATTCCCCTTAGTCCCGGAGGTTTTCACCATGAGTCAAGACAACAGCACCGCAGGCCACAGCACCCGCCGCAAGTTCCTGGGAGCCGCCGGATTGGTGGGCGCCGGCGCCGTCCTGAGCGGTTGCACCAGCGTTCTGGCCACCAACCCCAGTAAGGTCAACCTGGACGCCACCATCTTCAACTTCGCGCTGAACCTGGAATACCTGGAAGCGGCCTTTTACCTCGCCGCTGTGGGCCGTCTGGATGAACTGACCGCTGCCGGTGGCGACGCCAGCAAGGTCACCCTCCCCGCCGGCTTCACCGGGCGCGGTGGCGTTGCCGTTCCTGGTCTGACGGGCGACATGCTCGCCATGGCGCACGAAATCGCAGACGACGAACTGGCACACGTGAAGGTCATTCGTCAGGTGCTGGGCGGCGCCGCCGTGGTCCAGCCTCAACTGGACCTTGGGCCTGCCTTCCAGGCCGCCGGCCGGATTGCCTCGAACGGCGCCATCACCAACTTCAACCCCTACGCCAACGAACTGTTCTTCCTGCACGGGGCGTTCATCTTCGAGGACGTGGGCGTCACGGCCTACAAGGGCGCCGCGCGCCTGCTGGTGGATGACCGGCCCAACGGGAACCTGGAAAACGCGGCCGGCATTCTGGCGGTCGAGGCGTACCACTCCGGGTCCATCCGCACGCAGCTGTACCAGCGCCGCGCCCAGCAGGCCGCCGCTGGCCTGACAGTGGAGCAGGTTGTGCAGGCCATCAGCAACCTGCGCGACGCTGTGGACGGCGCCGATGACCGCGACCAGGGCCTGACGGCAGGCGCCGGCAACCCCAGCTTCCTGCCGGCCCGCAGTGCCAACATTGTCCCCACCGACATTAACGGCATCGCCTTCAGCCGCACGCCCCGTCAGGTGGCCAACATCGTGTTCCTGGACACCACCGGCGCCGCCACCACCGGGGGCTTCTTCCCAGGTGGTCTGAGCGGCAACTTCGCGCCCATCCTGGCGCTGTAAAACACGCCAGCAGCACAACAGGCCGCCCCGGGAGTTTTCCCAGGGCGGCCTGTTGTGCTGCGCCGCCGTGGGCTGACCGGCCGCGCGGCCCCGCCCGGCGCCCGGCGAACGGCACTCCAACGGGCACAGGTTCCCGGCACTGGCTCTGAACATCTGGCGCCCCACAGGGCGGGTCTGGCAAGCGATCTTTCTTGCCAGCGAATACAGCGCGGCCAAGCCCGGAAGGGCCCCCATCCCGGCGCTGCATGGCGGCGCACGCGCGCCCGCCTGTCTGAGCAGTTGCATTCAGCGCAGAAAACCTGTATGATTTTTCTTCGTGCGCCGCGCAGGACTCACCTGTGCGGCTGGAGAGTGCCCCCACTTTCAAGGACGAGCTTTCAGGGTTTGAAGGCGTTTGGAGTTCTGCAGGGGACTTTCCCGAAAGGACAACAAATGAACTTTGATCAACTGATTGCGCCCGAACTCGCGGCGCGTCTCGCCGAACGTGGCATTACCGAAGCCAGCCCCATTCAGGAAGCCAGCCTGCCGCATACCCTGGAAGGCCGCGACATGATTGGCCGCGCCCGCACCGGTACGGGCAAGACCCTGGCCTTTGCCCTGCCCATCATTTCCAAGCTGGAAGCCAGCCGTGAGCGGGCCCGTCTGCCGCGCGCCATCGTGGTGGCCCCCACCCGCGAACTGGCCAAGCAGGTGGCCGAGGAGTTTTCCAAGAGCGGCGCGCACCTCTCGACCGTGACGGTGTACGGCGGCGCCGCCTACGCCCCGCAGGAAAACGCCCTGCGCCGTGGTGTGGACGTGGTCGTGGGCACCCCCGGGCGCCTGATTGACCACCTGGAACGCGGCAACCTGGACCTCAGCGAGGTGCAGTTCGCCGTGCTGGACGAGGCTGACGAGATGCTGTCGGTGGGCTTTGCCGACGCGATTGAAACCATTCTGCAAAAGACCCCCGAAACCCGCCAGACCATGCTGTTCAGCGCCACGCTGACCGGCGACATCAACCGCCTGGCCCGCAAGTACCTGAATGACCCCCTGATCGTGGACATGGTGGGCGAGGGCAAGAGCCAGGCCGCGCAGACCGTGGAGCACCTGAAGGTGAAGGTGGGCCGCACCCGCACCCGCGTCCTGGCCGACCTGCTGACGGTGTACAACCCTGAAAAGGCCATCGTGTTTACCCGCACCAAGCGCGAGGCCGATGAACTGGCCAACGAGCTGATTCACCGCGGCATCGAGAGCGAGGCGCTGCACGGCGACCTGGCCCAGAGCCAGCGTGAACGTGCCCTGGGGGCCTTCCGCAGCGGACGTGTGGGCGTGCTGGTGGCCACCGACGTGGCGGCGCGCGGCCTGGACATTCCGGAAGTGGACCTGGTGGTGCAGTACCACCTGCCCCAGGACCCCGAGAGCTACGTGCACCGTTCGGGCCGCACCGGCCGCGCCGGGCGCACCGGCACCGCGATCATCATGTACGGGGACCGCGAGAACCGCGAAATGATGGGCCTGGAGCGCGTGACGGGCGTGCGCTTTATCGAGCGTCCCCTGCCCACCCCCAAGGAAGTGGCCGCCGCCAGCGCGCGGGCCAGCGCCGACATGGTGCGCAAGGTGGACGCCACAGCCGCCGCCAACTTCCAGGCCGAGGCCGAGAAGCTGTTCAGCGAACTGGGCCTGGAAGCCCTGGCCCGCGCCCTGGCCAAGATCAGCGGCGTGACCGAGCCGGTGAAGGCCGCCAGCCTGCTGAGCGGTGAAGAGGGCCTGACCACCATCATCCTGCACGCCGAGCGCATGAGCGTGGCGCGCGCCGTGGCCCTGCTGGCCCGTACCGCCGATCTGGACACCCGCCGCCTGGGCAAGGTGCGCCAGTGGCGTGGCGGCGCTGTGGCCGACGTGCCCAGCGAGTTTGTGGAGAAGCTGATGGCCGCCAGCCCGCTGGAAGGCGAGGTGGGCGTGGAAGTGGCGCAGGAACTGCCCGAACTGTTCGAGCAGCCCACCCGCGAGCGCCGTGAAGGCGGCGGCTACCAGGGTGGCCGTGGCTACCGCGACGACGGCAACCGGAGCGCGCAGGGCGGCGGCCGGGGCGGCTACGGCAACCGGGGCGGCAGTGCCCAGGGTGGCGGCCGTGGTGGCCAGGGCCGCTGGAGCCGGGACCGCGACGACCGCGCCCCCCGCGCCCGCGAGGATTTCGCTGACCGCGAGTTCGTGCCCTCGGGCCGCTAAAGACACCACACAGTTTGAAAACCCCCCTCCGCAGTGGAGGGGGGTTTGCTGTGGCCAGAGGTTTGGCCGCCAGGAAGTTCCGAAGCGCTCAGGGCTCGCGGCCGGCGGCCAGCCACTGGGCCTCGTGGGCCCCAGCGCGGGGCGGACCGTGCTGCCGGGCCCAGGCGGCAGCCCCCTGCACGTCATAGGGCACGCGGCGAAATTCCACGGTCCAGTGCCCGGTGCGGCGCGTCAGCTGCACCCAGCGGGCCAGGGGCAGGCCGTCTTTCTGCCGCGACACCGGGCCGGCGTTCACGACCGTGATACCGTCTACCACCGTCAGCATCTCGCGGTGGGTGTGGCCCACCACGCACACGCGGCCACCGCCCTCAACCGAGAACCCGTCCAGCCGTTCACGCAGCTCGGCAAACTGGGCGGGGCGGGTGTGGCCACCGTCCTCCGTGAGCATCAGGTCTTCCCAGGAGCTGCGCGGCGAGCCGTGGGCCACGCGCACCTCGCCGCCCGCCACGTCGTGAAAGGTGGGCAGGGCGGCCAGGGTCTCCCCTATTCCGGGGGGCAGGTGTTGGCGGAGCCACGCGCGCATCTCTTCCTTGCCGGCCTTGAGGCCCGCCACGCGCTCATCGGTGTTGCCACGCACGGTGGGCGGCGCGTGTTCCTGCTGCAGGGCCCAGGCGCGGGCCGGGTCCGCGCACCCCCACACCGTGTCACCCAGGTTGAGCACCTGATCGGGGGCGGCGGCGCGCAGGTCGCCCAGCACGGCCTGCAGCGCGGAGGCGTTGCCATGCACGTCGCCCAGAATCGCCAGGCGCACGCTTCAGCCGGCCCGGGGCCGCCGGATGGCCGCGAAGATCAGCGAGAACAGCAGGACCGTCACAGCGTAGGAAATCAGCGAGGCCACCGGATCAAACACGGGACTCAGGACGTCGTGGGCAAATTTGTAGATAGCAAACGGCACGGCCCAGCCCAGGGCGAACAGGCCGGCGCGCCCCAGAAAATCGCGCGTGGCCGAGGCCTGCGGGAAATAGCGCATGGGCAGAATCATGGCGGGCAGCAGCAGCAGCTGGGCGGCGTAGAACCACAGGGGCAGATTTTCCAGGCCGTAGTCCAGAGCCGCAAAGACGATGTTCAGCAGGCCAATCACAGCGCCGGTGATAAGAGCGGTTCGGAGCAGTAAAGGATTCACCCCGACATGCTGCCACGGCGAGGCGACATGAGGCCCGAAAGGACTGGGGCACCCACGGCATCAGATCTTAAGGCGAGCCCTCCAGACGACACTGCTCTGCCTTGAGTGCCCGCGATTGGCGGCGTGGCTGCACCAGCCCCACCACCTGCTCCAGCGGCACCGGTCCAAAGGACCGGGAATCCGCGTACAGATCGGCCCGGTTGTCAGCCAGGACGAACACGTGACCTGTGGGCACCTGCACGGCGCCACTATGCCCCAGCCTCGCCTGATTGTTCAGCACCAGCCTCTCATCCAGGCACTGTGCCGCTCGCAACACCTCAATGCGCGCCGGATCGTCACTGGGCTGCCCATTCACGAACAGCAGGCCGCGCCGCAGTTCTATGCGGTCGCCGGCCAGACCCACCACCCGCGACAGGGCCCGGCCCCCTGAAGACGGCAACTGGTACACCACCAGCGTGCCCCGCTGCACCGAACGCGCCGGATCGAAACGCAGGCGTACCCGCACAACCTCGCCGGGTGCAATGGTGGGCAGCATAACCGGGCTGGAGGTGCGGGTATAGGTCACCACCCGAGACAGAGCGGAGGTCGCCGCCAGCAGACCCAGGCCAGCCAGCAGCGCCTTGCGTTTGCCCGGACGATCCAGGGTCATCAGCAGCCGCGGCCACCCATTCAGGGGCGGGCGATACTCGGCCCACCAGAAGCCCAGCCCCGCAGCCGCCGCCCGCAACCCCCACATACGCCACTCTGCACCCACCAGGTACGGCCAGGCCAGCAGCACCAGAATCCAGCTGCCCAGCGCCAGCAGCGTACTGGTATACAGCAGCCCCAGAGGTCCTAGTACAAACCCCAGCAAGCCCGCCAGCACCGGGCGCCGGGGATACGGATCATGAGGGGGCAGGGCGGATAGACCCGGCCAGTGTAGGGGCCCCGCTGCGCTCCCTCCCCCTTAAGCTGCGACAGGCCATCTGCTTTCTGCCAGCCGCCCCCTGCCCCCTCACGGCGTCGTCTGGGTGATCGTGCGCGTCTTGCCCATGCCGGCCACCACCTGATTGATCACCCGCAGCCACGCGCGGGCGCTGGCCTCCACCACATCGGTGGCCACGCCCGTGCCGTGCAGGCTGGTTTCGCCGTAGCGCGCGCCAATGCTCACCTCGCCCAGCGCGTCACCGCCGCCGGTGACCGCCTGAATGCGGTAGGTTTCCAGCTGCGGCGTAATTTGCGTGATGCGGTTGATCGCCTGAATGGCCGCCTCCACCGGGCCGTCGCCGTGGGCGGTGGCGTCCACCGGGCCGTCGGGGGTGTGCAGGCGCACAAAGGCCACGGGCGTCATGTTCATGCCGCTGGTGATCTGAAAACCCGCCAGGGTAAAGGTCTGCGGAATATCGCTGCGGGCTTCGACCAGCGCGCGCAGATCATCGGTGTAGATCTGGCCCTTGCGGTCGGCCAGCTCCTTGAAGCGGCCAAACAGGTGCTGCACCTTGTCGTCGGGCAGGTCCGAATAGCCCAGATCGGTCAGGGCCTTGCGGAAAGCGGCGCGGCCACTGTGCTTGCCCATCACCAGCACGGCGGCCTCGCGGCCCACCAGTTCGGCGTTCATGATCTCGTAGGTTTCGCGGGCCTTCAGCACCCCGTCCTGGTGAATGCCGCTTTCATGCGCAAAGGCGTTGTCGCCCACCACGGCCTTGTTGGGCTGCACCGGCATGCCGCTCAGGCGGCTGACCAGTCGGCTGGCGCGGTACAGCTCGCGGGTGCGGATGCCCGTCTCCAGACCGTAGTGGTCCCGGCGGGTGTGAAAGGCCATGACCAGTTCTTCCAGGCTGGCGTTCCCGGCCCGCTCGCCAATGCCGTTGACCGTGCATTCAATCTGGCGGGCGCCGCCCTCGGCCGCCGCGATGGAATTGGCCACCGCCAGCCCCAGGTCGTCGTGGCAGTGGGCGCTCAGGATCACGGAGGGCGGCAGCGCCGCGCGAATCTGGGCAAACAGCGCGCGAATCTCGTCGGGCGTGGTGTAGCCCACCGTGTCAGGGATGTTGATGGTGCTGGCGCCGGCCTCCACCGCCGCCTGGAAAATGCGGATCAGGAACGCGGGGTCGCTGCGGGTGGCGTCCTCGGCGCTGAATTCCACATCGTCCACGAAGGTGCGGGCGTACTGCACCGCCTGCACGGCGCGCTCCACCACGGCGTCGGGCTCCAGGTTCAGTTTCTTGGCCATGTGAATGGGGCTGGTGGCAATAAAGGTGTGAATGCGGGGCTTCCCGGCAGCCTCCACGGCCCTGGCTGCCGCGTCAATGTCGGCGCGGCCCGCGCGGGCCAGCCCGGCAATGATGGGCCCCCGCACCTCGCGGGCAATGCGCGACACGCCTTCCAGGTCGCCGGGGCTGGCAATGGGAAAGCCGGCCTCGATCACGTCCACCCCCAGGCGGGCCAGCTGGTGGGCAATTTCCAGTTTCTGGGCGTGGTTCAGGGCCACGCCAGGGGACTGCTCGCCGTCGCGCAGCGTGGTGTCGAAGATGCGGATACGGGCCGGGTGCTGGGTCATGGCGGGCTCCTGTGGGAAAGGCAAGCGAAAACCCCCGGAGGGGCGTCCTCCGGGGGCGGTGTTGGGCAACTGCTCCGTGCCGTTCACTCCACCGGAGGAACGCCAAGAAGCAGGCCGAACATGAACATGGGTTCAGGGTAAGGGGCGGGGCGCGGCACCCCACCCCAGTTGTCTAATGCAAACGCGCGTTAGGGGGGCCGGCCGACAGGAGCCCTGCCCGGACCAGTTCCTCTTTCAGTGCGCGCAGGGTGGGATATTCCTGCACGAACAGGCGGGCCGCCGAGCGGACCTCGTCGTGGCCCAGCAGCGGCGCCGCCGAGCGCAGTGCCCCGGCGGCGTCCGCGTAATGCTTGCGCCCCCGACCCTGAATGTGGGCGGTGGCGGCCTGCAGCAGCAGCGGTTTGGCCTGCTCGGCCGGCAGCGCCAGGGCGAGGCGCGTGGCGATGTGCGGCCCCAGCACCCGCACCGGGTCAGCCTTGTGGCGCCTGAGGACGCTCAGCGCCCGTTCGCCCAGCCCCTCGTTCAGAAGAAAGAGGACGAGACGCCCCAGGTTGGCGGCCCTCTTCGCCCAGTGCTCGATCAGGCGCTCGCGGTCGGCGGGCCAGTCAGGGCTTACAGCTTTCAACGAGGCCAGCCAGTCCAGATCGCGCGGCAAAAAGAACGAGGTGAGGTCGGGGTGATCGCCAGTGCCGTTCAGCAGGGCGTCCAGGGCCAGGGCGTGGGCTTCGGGGTCGCGGCCCGCAGCGCGGTAATGGCCGTATAGCCACGCCCGCGCGCCATACACGCGCAGGTTCGTGCGGGCGTAGGTTTCCAGGGTGTCCAGCAGGCCATAGTCACGGAACGGAGCTTCCACCTCCTGCGGGGCGGCGGGGCGCGACCCTTCCGTGAGGGCGGCCACCGCCTCCCCGGTGCGGCCCTGGGCCAGCAGCAGGCGCACCAGCCCCTCGCGGTCCCCCGCCGCGCGGGCCAGGGCTATCTCGGCCTCGGGGGTGACCTCGCCCGCGCCCAGCTGGCCCAGCACGGCCAGGGTCCGGGCCAGTTCGCGGCGGCGATAGTCGCGGCCCTCGGCGTCGGTGAGGCCCTGCAGGAACCCCAGGATCAGGGCGCGGTCTTCTGCGGGCAGGGCGGCAAACAGCCCGGCCTGTTCCTCCTGCGCCAGTTCGGCGGCGCTCCAGCCGAACTCGGCGGTGGCCTCCTGCAGCGCGTCGTGGGCCGAGGACCGGACATCCTCGCTGAGGTCGCGCGCCAGCAGGCGCAGCAGGGCGCTGCGGGCCGGGGCAGCCAGATCGTGCAGCTCCACGCCATAGTCGTCGTCCTGCAGCTCGGCGGCGCCGTCCAGCAGGGCCACCGCCGCGTTCAGCACCGCCTGCGGCTCGGCGCCAGGGGTCTCACTCAACCGGGTCAGCTCCTCGGTCAGGGTCCACACCTCATCCAGGTCAGGGCCCTCGCCCTCCCAGTCCTCTTCGGGGTCGTACACAACTTGCGCGAAGGCGGCCTGCACCTGCCCGGCCAGCCCGGTGCCCGTGCCCCCGGCCACCACCAGCCGCGTCAGCTCTGGCGCGCGGCGCAGCAATCGGCGCACCAGCGCGCGCAGGTCAGCCGCGCCCATGCCTGAGAGGGTCACGTCCAGATCAGGCAGGGTCTCGAAGTCGCCGGGTGCCTCGGCGGCGCGGGCCAGCAGGGCAGCCACATGCTTGCACCCGCCCTCATCCCCCACCGGGCAGGAACAGTGGGCACCGGCCACCTGCCCGCCCTGCAGGTTGGCCTGCACGCGGTAGCGCTCCTGGCCCCGCGCCCAGCCGCTCAGGGTCACGGCGCCGCCATCCGGCTGGGCACTCAGGGCGCTCAAGCCCGCCACGTAGGGCCGCCCCTTGCGCCACTCGCCCGCCCCCACGTGGTCCTGCGCCGCCTTCACCGAGAGTTCGAACATGTGAAGCTCAGCATAAACAGCGGAAGCCCCCTGCCACGGCGGGCGGGGGGCCTGGGTGGGCAGGTCTGCTTAAACTTCCAGCGCTTTCTTGCTGATAAACGGCATCTTGTCGCGCAGATCCTGGCCCACCACTTCCAGGGTGTGGCCGCGCATCTTGCCGCGCTGCTCCTCCATGAAGGGAAAGCCTGCTTCCGCGTCGGCAATAAAGCGCTCAGCGAACTTGCCCTGCTGAATATCGGCCAGCACGCGGCCCATCTCTGCCTTGGTCTCGGCGGTGATGATGCGGGGCCCGGTCACGTAATCGCCAAATTCGGCGGTGTTGGAGATGGAGTGGCGCATGCCGCCAAAGCCCTTCTCGTAAATCAGGTCCACGATCAGCTTGACCTCGTGCAGCGTCTCGAAATAGGCGATTTCGGGCTGATACCCGGCCTCCACCAGCGTTTCAAAGCCTGCCTGAATCAGGTGGGTGACGCCGCCGCACAGCACGCTCTGTTCCCCGAACAGGTCGGTTTCGGTTTCTTCCTTGAAAGTGGTTTCCAGCACGCCCGCGCGGGTGCAGCCAATGCCCCGGGCGTAGGCCAGGGCCATGTCACGCGCCCCCCCGGTGGCGTCCTGGGCCACGGCGAAGATGCCGGGCATGCCCGCGCCGTCGGCATACACCCGGCGCAGCATGTGCCCGGGGCCCTTGGGTGCCACCAGAAACACGTCCACGCCCGCCGGCGCCGCAATGCGCCCGAAGTGGATGTTGAAGCCGTGCCCAAACGCCAGCGCCTTGCCGTCTGCAAGGTGAGGCGCGATGTTCTGCTCGTAAACTTTCGGCTGCTGCTCGTCCGGGATGAGCAGCATGATCACGTCCGCTTCCCGCGTGGCGTCCTCGATGCTGGCCACGCGCAGGCCCGCCTGCTCGGCCTTGGCGCGGCTGGGGCTGCCGTCACGCAGGCCCACCACCACGTTGAACCCACTGTCACGCAGGTTCTGGGCGTGCGCGTGCGCCTGCGAGCCGTAGCCGATGATGGCGATCAGCTTGTCGTCAATGGGGGCGGTGGACACGTCGCGGTCGTAGTACATCTTGGCAGCCATTGGGGGATTCTCCTATAGAAGGGGGGCGGGGTGGGGCTCTGGGCTAGAGTTGTTGATGGTCGAAGGGTGATCGTTGACAGTGACGGGCTTTTTCCATCAACCATCAACGATCAACCATCCACTAAAACATGTTGGGCACTTCGCGCGCCCGTTCCTCTCTGGGTTCGGCGGGCAGGGTGGGGTGCAGGGCCTGGGTTTCGCCGCTGTGGTAGACGTGCCCCGGAATATCGGCGTTGCTGCCGCGCGTCAGGGCAATGCGGCCGGTGCGCATGGTTTCCAGAATGCCGAAGGGACGCAGCTGCTCGACGAACGCGGTGATCTTGCCCTCGTCGCCGGTCACTTCAAAGGTCAGGGCGTGGCGGCCCACGTCCACGATGCGGCTGCGGAAGTCCTCGGCGATCTGGCGCACCTCCACGCGGGTGTCGGGGTTGATCGCCACCTTGACCAGCACCAGTTCGCGGTCCACGTACTTTTCCAGGCTGTGGTCAATGATCTTTACCACGTCGTGCAGCTTTTCCAGCTGGCGGATGGCCTGCTCCACCACGCCCCGGTCCCCGCTGACCACAATGGTCATGCGCGACACACCGGGGTGCTCGGTGGTGCCCACCGACAGGCTCTTGATGTTGTAGCCCCGGCGGCCAAACAGCGCCGTGATACGGGTCAGCACGCGCGGCTCGTCGCGCACCAGGATGGACAGCAGGTGGTCAGGAATGGACTGTTCGGGGGTCATGCTTCGCTCGCCTCTGGGGTGGGGGCGCCGGGGCGCGCGGGCTCGGTCTCAATCATCTCGGACAGGGCGGCGCCCGCCGGCACCATGGGAAAGACGCCGTGCTCGTGCGGCACCACGACTTCCAGCAGGGCACTTTTGGGGTCGGCCAGCCACGCGGCAATGGCGCCGGGCAGTTCCTCTGCAGTGCGGGCGCGGTAGCCGGGCACGTCGTAGGCATCGGCCAGCTTCAGAAAATCGGGGTTGGAATCGCCCAGCCACACTTCGGAATAGCGCTTCTCGTGGAACAGCTCCTGCCACTGACGCACCATGCCCAGGTAGGAATTGTTGATGATGCAGATCTTGACGTTGCGGATGTCGTACATCTTCAGCGTGGCCAGTTCCTGGGCGGTCATCTGAAAGCCGCCGTCCCCGGCAATGACCACCGAGCGCACCCCGGGCTCGGCCATGCCGGCCCCGATGGCGGCGGGCAGGCCAAAGCCCATGGTCCCCAGGCCGCCGGAATTGATCCAGCGCCGGGGTTTTTCAAAGCGGGCCAGCTGCGCGGCCAGCATCTGGTGCTGTCCCACATCGCTGCTCAGAAGATCGTCGGGGTGCAGGCGCTCCACCACGGCCTTGACCGCATAACCCGCGCCCCAGTGGGCCGGCGTTTCGGTGCGGGCCTGCCAGTCGCGCAGCTGCGCGTGCCACTCGGCGCGGGGGGGCGGCTGGGCCTCCTGGGCCAGTGCCCGGGCCGCCAGGGCCGCGTCGCCGCGCACCGGCACATGGGTGCGCACAATCTTGCCAATCTCGGCGGCGTCCAGGTCCACATGGATGATGGCCGCCTGGGGCGCAAAGCCACTCACCCGGCCCGTCACCCGGTCGTCAAAGCGCAGGCCAATTCCCAGCAGCACGTCTGCCTCGCTGATGGCGCGGTTGGCCGCCACCGAGCCGTGCATGCCGGGCATGCCCAGCCACAGGGGGTCGCTGGCTGGAAAGGTGCCCAGGCCCATGAGGGTGGTGATCACCGGCATGTCCCAGGCGCGGGCCAGCGCCGTGATCTCGGCGGCGGCGTCCAGGCTGCCGCCCCCCACCATCAGCACCGGCTTTCTGGCCCCGCGCAACAGTTCGCGGGCGCGCGCTATCGCCTCGGAACTGGGGGCGGGGGCCTCGGGGCGGGCCTGGGGCGCCGGAATCTCGCCGTGGTAGGCCGCCAGCTGAATGTCCTTGGGAATGTCCACCAGCACCGGCCCCGGGCGCCCGGAGCGGGCAATGCGAATGGCCTCGGCCACCACGCGCGGCAATTCGGCCACGTCGCGCACCACGTAGTTGTGCTTGGTGATGGGCAGGGTAATCCCGGTAATGTCCGCTTCCTGAAAGGCGTCGGTGCCCATCAGGTGGCTGGCCACGTTGCCGGTGATGGCCAGCAGCGGCACACTGTCCAGCATCGCGTCGGCCAGCCCGGTCACGAGGTTGGTGGCGCCGGGCCCGCTGGTCGCCATGCACACGCCCAGTTCACCGGTGGCCTTGGCCCAGCCCTCTGCGGCGTGGGCGGCGCCCTGCTCGTGGCGGGTCAGCACGTGGCGCACTTCCGGGTAGAAGGTCAGGGCGTCGTATACCGGCATGATCGCCCCGCCGGGGTACCCGAACACCGTGGAAATCCCGTGGCTGGCCAGGGTGGCCCACAGGGCCCTGGCCCCGTTCATCTGACCCCGCTCTGGTGTGGGGGGGTGCGGCTGTGCCTGCTCTGGCCCATGGTCTGAACGCATGCCCTTCCTCCTGTGTCGTGCAATGAACAACCCCCGCCCTGGTCTGGGGCGGGGGTGTGCGAAGCCGTGCAACTGCCTAGCCTCGGGCGCCCCCGGTGCTAAGAATTACGGCCACGATCTTCGCGCTCATGGCTCCACCATAGGGGGCCCTGCAAAGAGCAGGCAAGGTGCGTCTAGACGCCTGGGCGTTCCGGCGTGGGGAACAAACGGGCGTTCGTGAGGGAGCCGGGGGGTGTGAAGCAGGCAGGGTCAAGGGTGTGGGCTTCTGGGGGATGGGTTCAGCCGTGGGGCCGTCGAGTACGGCGCACAGGTCTTTCTCTACCGTCTGGCCACTTCACCCACGATCAGAGGGGCACACCACCCCGGCGGCCCCTCTTCACCATGCGCCGCTTAGCCGCGCGGACCGGTTTCGTATACCGCGCGCCAGGGCTTGTAGACCGTCTTGACCTGATCGGTACGGACCACGCCCCCCTCCTTGATGGTGCGGGTGATGTAGAGGCTGTAGCCGTCGGCGGCCCAGTCCACCTGCCGCACGGTACCGGGGCGCAGCGCAGGGTTCACCACGTACTGCGGGCCCGGATGTGGGATGCGCGAGGTGATGACCGCCGGGCTCACCGTCACCGTCCGCGCGGGCCTGATGCCCCACACCTGCACCTCCAGGGTGCTGGCGGCGTCGTTGTTTACAGTCTTGATCAGGATGGGGCCACTGGTGTCGTTTTTGAGCTTCAGGTCCAGGCCCGGGTCGTACACGGCCGCTTCAAACCCCACCTGCGGCTCGTAGTAGCCCACGCGGTAGGAGTGCTGATTGCGCTCCACCACCGGCAGACCCGCGTTGTACAGCGCGCGGAACACCGTGGTGCTGACCTGGCAGACGCCGCCGCCCAGACCGTCCACCGTGCGCCCACCGCTGATGATCAGGCCGCCCACGAAGCCGTTTTGCGGCGTGATGCCGCCCAGGGTGTTCAGGAAGCTGAAGACCTCGCCGGCCGGCACCACCGCGCCGTTGATCTTGGCGGCGGCGTTGGCCACGTTGGTGCGCCGCGCCGCGCTGCTGCGGTAGTAGGTACTCTTGCCCACGGCGATCAGTTCCAGCTGGTCGGCGGCGGGCAGTTCGGCCAGGGTCAGGGTGGGCTGCTGCACCTTGCTGGGCAACAGCACGGTCTTCTGCGCCGGATCCAGCACCACCTTGCGGAACAGGGTGTAGGCGGCGGCGCGGTCGGTCACGCGCCCGGCCTTTTCCCTCACCTTCACCAGCTTGCCGCCCTGCATGGCGTAGCGGGCGTTCTGGGCCGGGCGGTCCAGGACTTCGGTCAGGCGGCCAAAGGCGGCTTTGAGGGTCTGCTCGTCGGGCACAATGCCCGTTTCACGCACCCAGAACAGGTTCGCGACTTCCAGGGCGCTCAGGGCCCCGGTGCGGTCGGTGCCGTCCAGCGAGGCGATGAACGGGCGGCTGAGCGCGTTGCCCCGGTCCACATGGGCCTGCAGGGCGGCGGCTGTATACTTCGCCGCCCATTCCTTCACCGGCACGGCCAGGGTGGTCAGGGCCGGGTTGGCGGCGTAGGTGTTCACCGCCGCAGTAACGTCGGCCTGGCGGCCAGGGTTGCCCGGCTTGACCGCATACTTTTTCGTGGTCTTGTCAAAATAGATGGCCGCGTTCTTCGGCTGGGTGTTCAGCGCGGCGGTCAGGGTGTTCAGGGTGGCCCTGGTCTGCGCCGCGTCCACCGTCACGCTCAGGGGCAGGTCCTGCACCGGGGCCTGCCCCATCAGCCCCTGCACCTTCTGCAGCAAGCTGCGGTCACCGGTGGCCTCGAACGCGGCGTCCAGGCTGCGCGCGGTATCGGCCTGCCAGCCCAGGCGATCGGCGCCGAGGGTCCAGCGGCGGGTGCCGGCCTGCACCGTCACCTGGGGCACGGCGGCCACCCGCGTGTCCAGCGCGGCCTGGGCCTGCTGGCGGGTCAGGCCGCCCACCTCAACCCCCGCAATGCGCAGCCCCGGGGCCAGTGTGCCCCCCGGCTGCGACGCCACACCCACTGCGAGCGCTCCACCCACGAGCGTCGCTGCCAAAAGTCCCCCCGCCCAGCGCTTCATCAGTGTTCAGTGTAAGGAAGTTCACGGGCGCGCGATTGCAGAAACCGCACGTTCACCACAGGCTCAGCGCTTCATGAAGGCCACCGGGCCCGGAGTCCAGCCCGGCTGGACAGCTGCAAGGGCGAGGGGGGAAGCAACGGGTAGGCGCCGCGCCTGGTCGGAGTGGCTTTCCTGCCGGTCAGGACGCGGGTGCCGGGGCAGCCTCCGAACCGAAAACAGCCCGGGGCGATCACACGGTCGCCCCGGGCCGCTCTGGGTGGCCGCCTATTCGCTCTGCTTCTCTTCGGCGCCCTGGGCCAGTTCCGCGCGGCGCTCGGCGCGGGGGTCCACGGTTTGCAGCACGCGCTCAAAGGCGGCGATCACGGTGTCAATCTGCTCCTTGCTGATGGTCACGGGGGGCAGGAAGCGCACCACCAGCGGCGTGGCCTGCAGGGTCAACACGCCTTCCTCGTGTTCCAGGGCGTGGATGTACGGCGCACTCTTTTCTTTCAGTTCCACGCCGATCATCAGGCCCAGGCCACGCACCTCGCGGATCTTGGGGCTCTGAATGGCGCGCAGCCGCTCCATGAAGTAGGCGCCCTTTTCACGGGCCTGCTCGGCCATGCCTTCGCGCTTCATGGCGCGGATGGCGGCCACGCCGGCGGCCATGCTCAGGGGGTTGCCGCCAAAGGTGGTGCCGTGCCCGCCAGCGGGCATGCGGTCGGCCACCTCGGCGGTCATGGCCAGGGCGCCAATGGGCAGGCCGCCCGCCATGGCCTTGGCCAGCGTCATGGCGTCGGGGGTGACGCCAAAGTGCTCGGCGGCGAACATCTTGCCGGTGCGGCAGAAGCCAGTCTGAATTTCATCCAGGATCAGCAGGGCGCCCTTTTCTTTCGTCAGGCGGCGGGCCTCCTGCATGAATTCGGCGCTGGCGGGGCGCACGCCGCCCTCCCCCTGCACGGGTTCCATGATCACGGCGGCGGTCTGATCCGTGATGGCCGCGCGCAGCTCTTCCACGTTGCCGTAGCTCACGAAGTCCACGTTTTTGTTGTCCACGGCGTCGCCAAACGGCTCGCGGTACTTGGGTTCCCAGGTGAAGGCCAGCGCGCCCAGGCTGCGGCCGGAAAAGCCGCGCTTCATGCTCACGAAGCGCTGGCGCCCGGTGGCGGTAATGGCGAACTTCTTGGCCGCCTCCATCGCCTCGGTGCCGGAGTTGCACAGGAACACCCGCTCCAGGCCCTGGGGCAGCACGCCCACCAGTTCGCCCAGAAATTCGGCGCGCTTGTCGTTGGGCAGCGTCTGCGGCATCACGATCAGGCGGTCCACCTGTTCCTTGACCGCGCGCACCACGTCCGGGTGGCTGTGGCCGATGTTGGCCACGCCGTAGCCCGCCACGCAGTCAATGTACGAGCGCCCAGATTCATCCCAGACGGTGGCGCCCAGGCCACGGGTCATCACGACGTGGTGCTTGTTGTACACGCCGCTGTCGTACTTCAGTTCGGCGTCCAGCCATTTGCTCTGTGTGGTGGTCATGTGTGGTCCTCCGTGAAAGTGCGCCCCTGGGCCCGGATAGTGCTGCAGGTCGGCGCTGGTCCGCGCGCCTTGAACACCGCGCGCCTCTTGGGTTCAGTGTAGGGGGTCACGCGGCCCTGAGCAGGGCCAGTGTCCAGCTTCGCCCGGGTCCAGCTTCTACGCCGCCGCTGCCCGGGGGGTGCGGCGCGGACTGTTGAGCAGCAGCAGCCCGGCCAGCACCACCGCCACGCCGATCAGCGAGGTCAGTCCCACCGCCTCGCCGGCCAGCGCCCCCCAGAACAGGCCCCACACCGGCAGCAGGTACGTGACCGCCGTGAGCTGTGTGGCCGACAGGCGCGAGAGCAGGCCGTAGTACAGCAGATAGGCCAGACCACTGCCAAAGATGCCCAGGACCGCCAGCGCTGCCAGCGCCGTCCAGGTGACGGCGCCCGGCTGCGGCCCGGCCAGGGCCACTGGCGAGAGCATCAGCGCCGAGAGGCTCAGCTGCGACAGCGCCAGCCCCACCGGATTCAGGCCCGAGAGGGTGCGCTTGGCCACCGCCGTGGCGGCGGCGTAGCCCAGGCTGGCCGCCAGCAGGAGCCCCACACCGAACAGGGTGGCGTGCCCGCCCTGCACGCCGCCGCCCACGGTCAGCACCACGCCCCCCAGCCCCAGCAGCACGCCCAGCGCCACGCGGCCAGAAAGCTGCGCGTCGCGCACCCCCAGGGCAATGAGCAGACTGAACAGCGGCGTGGTGGCGTTCAGGATGGCGGCAATATTCGAGCTGACCGTCTGCTCGCCCCAGGCGAAAAACGACCAGGGAATCACGTTGTTCAGCAGCGCCACCAGCAGCAGCGGTTTCCACAGGCGCAGCGGCGGCCATGTGTGGCGGCCCAGCCGCAGCGCGCCCCAGAGCACCAGCGCGCCAAACACCGAGCGGCCCAGCGCCACCCAGGCGGGCGGAAAAACCTCCACACTCAGGCGGATCAGCAAAAAAGAGATGCCCCAGAAGGCCGACAGCAGCCCCATCTGCAGGGCGTCGGCGCGGGTCATGGAGTCACCTCTGCCGGGCGGGGCCGGGCGAGGTGATCGGGCAGGGGCGGCCAGCCCTCTTCCTGCGCCGCCGTCTCGGCCCAGTTTTCCTTGCCGCTCCAGCGCTCAATGGCCAGCGAATACACGGCCGTGCGTGCCAGATCGCTGTCCAGAATGGGGCGGGTGTGCTGCCCAATGCGCAGGCCCGGAAACACCCGCTCGCTCAGCACCGTCAGGGCGTCCCGGGCCTCTGCGGGGTCAGTCAGAAGGCGCGCGGTGCCGAACACAATCACCGAGCGGTACTGCACCCCCAGTTCCAGCGGCGAGGTGCTGGGCAGCAGGCACCCGATTTCCGAGGCTTCAAAGGTGGCGGGGTGGCCCTGGGCCGTGTTGGCGCGCAGGCGGCCCACGAGGTTGGTGTGGTACACGAGGTCGTGCCGCTCTGGCCGGTAGGCAAAGGCCAGCGGCGTGATGAACGGCCACGCCGGGCCACCCTCCTGCTGCCACACGGTGGCCACCCGCCCCAGTGGCACCCGGGAAAGCAGCGCGGCGATCCAGGCGTCATCGCGGCGATTCTGTGGGCGGCGCCCCAGACTGGGATCGCGCTGGGCGGGGTCGTAAAAGGCGGGGTGGGTCATGCCAGCGCCCGGGCAAAGTGGTGCGCGGTGATGTTCAGGCCCGCGTTCAGATACAGGCGGTGCGCGGCAAAGCGCTGCGGCCCCACCCCGGAGTCCAGGTGCAGTTCGGCGCAGTCCAGGCGGCGGGCTTCTGCGTCCAGCCACGCCAGCAGGGCGCCCGCGTGGCCACGCCCACGCGCCTGGGACCGGGTCACCAGATCATCCACGTACAGGGTTCGGCCCGCATGCAGCAGATGCATGACCCGGTAGCCGGCCACGGCCGCCGCCTCTGCCTGCCCCGCTTCAAAGACGCCGGCCAGCCGGTAGCCCTCGGGGCGGGTCAGCGTGAGAAAGGCGTGCAGGGCGTCAGGTGAGGCGGTGTGCCGCGCCTGGGGCCGCAGCTCACGCAGGGCCGAGAGGGCCACGGCCGCCTCTTGCGGTGGAATGGAACGCAGGGTGCGGACGGTCATGGAGGTACACTAGCCGGCATGGTGGCCCCCAGCCCAGCTCCGGTTTCTGCTCAGCGCAGGGGGCCACTGGCCCCCCGCGCCGACGACCTGCCGTTCGCCGTGACGCTGGACCGGGGCGGCCCGCACGCCCTGCACGCGCAACTGGCGCGGCAGCTGCGCGGCGCGGTGCTGAGCGGCACCCTGCCGCCGGGGGCGCCGCTGCCGGGCAGCCGCACGCTGGCCCGGCGCCTGGGGGTCACGCGCGGGGTGGTGGAAGACGCCTACGCCGAACTGCTGGCCGACGGCACCCTGCAGGCCGAGGTGGGGCGCGGCACCCGGGTACGCCCGGCCACCCCGGCGCTGCCCGCCCCCGTGGCCCCGGCGGCACCTGTGCCTGCGTGGCTGCCGCCGGCCGGGCCCCTGCCGGTGGACGCCGCCGCCCCGCCTGAGGGCCTGAATTTCCGGCTGGGGGTGACCGGCACGCGCACCCTGGACACCCGGGTGTGGCGGCAGGCGTGGGCCGCAGCGGCGCGGACCCCGGTGGGCGGCGACTACGGCGACCCTGCCGGCGAGGGCGACCTCCGCGCGGCCCTGGCGGCTTTTGTGGGGCGCCAGCGTGGCCTGGCCGCCACCAAGCATGACGTGCTGGTGACCAGCGGCACCCTGCACGCCCTGAACCTGATTGTGCGGGCGCTGCTGCCGCCGGGCTCGGCGGTGCTGCTGGAAAATCCGGGCTACCGCGCCGCGCGGCAGGTGTTGCTGGACGCCGGGCACACCCTGCTGCCCGGCCCCGTGGACGAGGACGGCCTGGTCGTGGGCCCCCACACGCCCCCCGCCCGGCTGGCCTACGTGACCCCCAGCCATCAGTTTCCGCTGGGCGGGCGCATGTGCCTGCCCCGGCGCCTGGCCCTGCTGGAGTGGGCCCGCACCCACGACGCCCTGATTGTGGAAGACGACTTTGACGGCGAATTCCGCTATGACGCCCCGCCGCTGCCCACGCTGGCCAGTCTGGCGGCGCAGACCGGCGCGGCCGGGCGGGTGCTGTACCTGGGCACCCTGAGCAAGGTGCTGACCCCGGCCGTGCGCACCGGCTTCATCGTGGCGCCAGCGGCCCTGCGCCCCGCGCTGGTGCGCGCCCGCACCCTGCTGGACTTTGGGCACCCGCTGCCGGTGCAGCAGGCCCTGACGTGGCTGCTCTCAGGGGGTCATGTGGACCGCCATATCCGCCGCGCCCGGCGCTGGCACGCGCAGGTGCGCGCAGCCCTGACGGATGAACTGCTGGCCCTGACGCCCCACGCCACCCTGGGCGGGATTGAGGCCGGGCTGCACCTGTGTCTGCACCTGCACGGCGGCCTGCAGGCCCGCCCCCTGGCCGGGGCCCTGGCCGCGCGGGGGCTGCACGTGAGCACGCTGGACAGTTACGTATTCGCGGGCCCCGCGCCGCAGGCGCTGCTGCTGGGCTACGGCGGCCTGAGCGCCGCACAGGCCCGGACCGGGGGCCGCGAACTGGCGCGGGTGGTGCTGGAGCAGGTGGAGGCTCTGGGCGTGTGGGGGCCACGGGCCGGGTCTGCCACGCCTGCAACTTTTGGATGATCGCTCACGTACTGAGGAACATGAGAAAGCGCTTCACCCTTCCCCTGCTGGCCGCACTGCCTGCTGTGCTGGCCGCCTGCGACGACGATCTGGATCTGGACCGCTACAGCCGCGTTCGCTACAACTCCTATGCGGAGTGCCTGGCGATCAACCGCGTCATGGTGAACCGGGGTCTGCGCAATCCCTGCCAGAAAAGCAGCGGCGGCTATTACGGCCCCTACGCCCGCATTGTGGGCAGCACCACCCGCTACATTGGCTACACCAGCAGCGGCGGGCTGTCGGGCGCGGGCCTCACGTACGACAGCAAGAAGGGCACGTACGGCAGCTTCAAGGCGCCAGTCAGCCGGGGCGGCTTCACCAGCAGCTCGCGCGCCGGCAGCTCCAGCAGCGGCAGCAGCTGAGGACGTTGCCTCTCACGTTACGACTTTGCAGGAGAGCACCGAAAAATCTCCACGCCCGGCGCAACGTCCATTTTTCGAGACTCGCTCTGCGGCGCCGCTGTTCCAGCCCGCTCGGTTGATCGGGGGCTTGGCAGCGAGCGACTTAAGACCGCCGATCCCAGCGGGCGACTTCAAGCTCAACCAGAGCGGAGCGCTCCCCAGGCGTGAAGGTTGCCCCCCCAGTTCTGTCTCGTGCTCTGGGCGTGCCCCACCCCCTTTCGCCCCCTCTTTCCCCCAAGGACCCTGCCATGACCAAACGATTTCACCTCATCCTGATGTCCACCGTGCTGCCCGGCCTGCTGGCCTCGTGCATGGACAGCCCCGCCCAGACCACCCAGCCCGCCGGCCTGGTGTCTGTGCCCGAGGGCTGCGAACTGGAAGCCGACGGCGAACTGGACTGCGACGACGACGCCAAGCTGAAACTGAAGTCCGGCAAGACCAGCAAGGCCGCCAAGGCGGTGGCCGGCGCCGTAGCCGCTGGGGCCGTGACCAGTGCGCGCGCCGCTGAGCGCGTGAACAGCGCCACGGGCGTGTCGCGCGGTGGCCTGACCAGCACCGCCCGCGCCAGCAGTTCGGGCGGGTACGGCGGATGAAGCGCCTGACACTGCCCCCCCGCCCCGACTGGGAAGCGCGGCTGCGCGAGGTGGGGTTCACGTGGTACGCCCCCACTCCCGAACACCCGGTGCCCTACTGGAGCGAGGACGGCTTTTATGCCTTCAGCCCGGCGGAGATTGAGGCGCTCAAGGCCAGCACCCAGGAACTGACTGACATGGTGCTGGCAGTCACCGGGCACGCCATCGAGGATGAGCGCCTGGGGGAACTGGGCATTCCGGCCTTTCTGCACTCGGCGGTGCGCGATTCGTGGGAGCGCGACGATCCCACGGTGTACATGCGCCTGGACGTGGCCTATGACGGCCAGGGCGGCGTGAAGCTGCTGGAGGTGAACGCCCAGACCCCCACCAGCCTGCTCGAAGCCGCCGTGAGCCAGTGGCAGTGGCTGGAAGACCGCCAGGGCCGGGGCGAACTGCCCCCGGGCGCTGGCCAGTGGAACACCATCCACGAAGGGCTGGGCGAGCAGTGGGCGCACCTGAAGGCGGCGCGCGGCCTGAGCGAGGTGACCTTCAGCTCGGCGCGGGTGGACGAGGACATCGCCACCGTGACCTACCTGCGCGAACTGGCCGAGGCACAGGGCATCCGGGGCTCGTTCCTGTTTGCCGACGAGCTGGGCACCAGCCCCCAGGAAGGCCACCTGCTGGACACCTGGAGCCTGCCCATCCGGCAGTTGATGTGGCTGTGGCCCTACGAATACGCCTGGGAATCCCGGGACGCGGCCTTTCTGGCCAGCACCGGCACCCGCTTTCTGGAACCGCTGTGGAAAACGGTTACTGGCAGCAAGGGGCTGCTGGCGCTGCTGCACGAGCACTATCCCGGCCATCCCCACCTGCTGCCCGCCACCCTGAGCCCGGGCGCCCTGGGCCAGAACGTGGTGAAAAAGCCGCTGTTTTCGCGCGAAGGGCAGAATGTGCAGCTGCCCGGCCAGACGAGCACGCCCGGCGTGTACGGCGACCTGGCGGTGGTGGAGCAGAGCTATACCGAACTGCCCAGCTTCGACGCAGACGGCACTCCGCGCTACCCTGTGCTGGGCGTGTGGGTGGCGGGGGCCGAGGTCTGTGGCCTGGGCATCCGCGAGGGCCGGGGCCGCGTGACCGACAACCGCGCCACGTTCGCCCCGCACGTGGTGCTCTGAGCGTGGGTAGGCCTGCCAACCAGCCCCCGGAGGAGCGTTCATGACCCGCACAGCCTATCCCAGCCTGATGCACCGCCTGAGCGATTTTCTGGACCCCACGGACGGCGCGGGGCTGGCCGAGCGCCTCTTTAACGCGCTGCTGGTGGTGCTGATTCTGCTGACCGTCACGCTGACCATCGTGGGCACGGTGCCCAGTGTGGAACGGGAATACGGCGCGGCCATCCGGGCCTTTGACTACGTGTGCGCCGCTGTGTTTGGGGCCGAGTACCTGGGGCGGCTGTACGTAACGCCGCTGCGGCCCGGCTACGGTTCGCGCCCGGCCGATTACTGGCGCTACGCGACCGCGCCCCTGCCCCTGATTGATCTGCTGGTCCTGATCTCGCTGCTGGTGCCCGGCAGCACGGCCCTGGCCAGCCTGCGCGGCCTGCGGCTGCTGAAACTGCTGTCGCTGCTGAAACTGGGCCGCTATTCGGATTCGCTGCAGCTGATCGGCCGGGTGGTCGCGCAGCGCGCAGGCGAACTGCTGACCACGGTGCTGATCGTGATTGTGCTGGTGTTTATTGCCGCCAGCGTGCTGTATCAGGTGGAAGCCAGCGCAGGCACCAAGGGCTTTGAAAGCATTCCCCAGGCCCTGTGGTGGGCCGTGGTGACCCTGACCACCACCGGCTACGGCGACGTGTACCCGGTGACCCCACTGGGCAAGGCCGCCGCCGGGCTGATCATGCTGTTTGGCGTGGGCATGGTGGCCCTACCCGCCGGCATGGTGGCCAGCGGCTTTGCCGAGGAACTGGCCCGCATGCGCCAGCAAGGCGAGGTGGCTGCCCGCCCTATGCGCTACTGCCCCCACTGCGGCGAACCGCTGGAGTAATACGGATTCCGTTCATTTCCGTAACATCCGGGAAAGAGCCGGATGTTCCTCCAATTCCCGGAACTCCGTCTTTTTTCCTGCTCCCTCTGGTCGAAAAAATTCCGTAACGAGTTGCGGAATTTTTCGGAAACACGTATAAGGGCCAGGCGAGCAGGGACCGGCGCTGTACGGTTCACGGCCAGCCACAACCACCGCCCACAGGATCACCACACACACGAACGGCCCGGCCCCACTGGGGGAACCGGGCCGCGTTCACAGAGCGCCTTTAGCTGGGGGGCTTACTGAACCGGGGGCTCGGTATGGTCCTGGGCCAGCTGGTGGGGGCGGCGCCCCTTGACCAGCCACGCCTCTTCAGGCAGACCAGCGGCCTGATTGGCCGCGCGCGCCATGATGAACAGCAGGTCCGACAGGCGGTTGAGGTAAATCAGCACCTGGGTATTGAGTTCCTCCTCGGCCTGCAGGCGAATGACCTCGCGCTCGGCGCGGCGGGCCACGGCGCGGGCCACCTGTAGCGTGGCGGCGGCAGGCGTGCCCCCGGGATGCACAAAGCCGGTAAAGGGCGGCGCCGCTTCCTGGTAACGGTCAATCATGGTTTCCAGAAAGGCCACGTCCTGCTCGTCCATGCGCGACAGCTTGGCCTCGTAGCGCGACCCGGAGCGGGTGGCAAGGTCCGCGCCAATGTCGAACAGCGCGTTTTGCAGGTATTCCAGGTCGTGGTCCAGCGCGGCGTCCGGCTTGTGGCTGCGGGTGTTGTGGGCGCGCGCCAGCCCAATCAACGAATTGAGTTCATCCACGGTGCCGTAGGCTTCCACGCGCGCACTGGCCTTGCTCACGCGCTCGGCGCCGTACAGTCCGGTGGTGCCGCCGTCTCCTGTTCTGGTGTAAAGCTTCATGGCGATACTGTAGATGGTCAAAGGATGATGGTTGAGAGCAAGGGGAGCTGCCCTGTCCATCAACCATCATCCTTCAACCCCTCACAGTCGCCCGGTCGCCTCTGTCAGCGCCCGTAGACCCGTGGCCAGGTCCGGGCGCAGGTCGGCGGCGCGGTAACGCCAGGTCCAGTTGTGGTCGCCCGTGGTGCCGGGCAGGTTCATGCGGGCCTCGGTACCCAGGTTAAACAGGTCCTGCAGGGGCACCACGGCCAGCCTGGCGCGGCTGTCAAAGGCCATGCGGGTGAGCATGGGGGCAAAGGTCTCCTCGGTAGGGTCGCTGCTGGTGTACACACGGAAGTTATGGCGCTCCAGTTCATCGGCCGCGCGCCACCAGCCGCGCGTGGTGTCGTTGTCGTGGGTGCCGGTGTACACAACCTGATTCTCGCGCAGGTTGTGCGGCAGGAAATCATTCACGCTGAAGTCGCCGCCGCCAAAGGCAAACTGCAGCACCGCCATGCCGGGAAACTGAAAATCGTCGCGCAGCTGTTCCACATCGGGCGTGACCACGCCCAGATCCTCGGCAATGATGGGCAGCTCGCCCAGGGCGCCCAGCACCGCTTCGAACATGGCGTGGCCCGGCGCGGGCACCCAGCGGCCATGAATGGCGTTCTCGGCCGGAAAGGGAATTTCCCAGTACCCCGCAAAGCCCCGGAAGTGGTCAATCCGGATCACGTCGTACAGCTTCAGGCTGCCCTGAAACCGCTTGATCCACCACTGAAAGCCGTCGGCGGCCATCACGTCCCAGCGGTACAGCGGGTTGCCCCACAGCTGCCCGGTTTCGCTGAAGTAATCCGGCGGCACGCCCGCCACCACCGTGGGCTGGCCCTGATCGTCGAAATAGAACTGATCGCGCGCGGCCCAGGCGTCACTGGAATCCATGGCCACGAAAATGGGAATGTCGCCAATGACCTGAATGCCCTTCTCGGCGGCGTAGCGGCGCAGCACCGTCCACTGCCGGAAGAACAGGAACTGAACAAAGTTCACGCGCTCGGTGGTGTCGCGCAGGCGCTCGGCCGCTTCCGACAGGGCCTGGGGGTCACGGTCACGCAGGGGAGCGTCCCAGGCGTTCCAGGGCAGGCCCCCGTGCGCTTCCTTGAGGGCCATGAACAGGGCGTAGTCGTCCAGCCACTCGGCCTCGGCCGCCTGGAACGCCTCGAAATCCGGGCGCAGGTGCCCGGCGCCGCCCGAGGCGTAGCGCGCGTGGGCGCGGGCCAGCATCTGGGTGCGCCACACGTACTGCAGCCCAAAATCCACCTTCTCGGCCGAGAAACTGGGGGCGTCGGCAAAGTCTGACTCGGTCAGCAGGCCATGCTCGCGCAGGGCCACCAGATCAATCAGATACGGATTACCCGCAAACGCCGAAAACGCCTGATAGGGACTGTCACCGTAGCCGGTGGGCCCCAGGGGCATCACCTGCCAGTAGCGCTGGCCCGCGCGGTGCAGCCAGTCAATAAAGGTGCGGGCGTGCTGGCCCAGCTCGCCAATGCCGTAAGGGCCAGGAAGGCTGGTGGGGTGCAGCAGAACGCCGCTGGAACGTGAAATGGTCATGGATAAACCTCCGAACAGACGAGTGCGGCCGTGTCACTTCTGGGGGTGGAAGTGATTCCAGAACATGAGGATAGTACAGCCCCGCCCGCCGCCGGCACCATGACCGGGCTGAGCAGGTGCCGCCGGGCTGCCCGGCACTGCCGGAAGGGTGACTGTGGCCTGTCCCGCCCGCCCGCCGGGCTTTTCCTGGCCCGGGCGTGCGCCTGGGTCAGCCGTGGATCGGCCCCTAGACGAACGCCGACCCCAGCGCGTTTGTCAGCGATTCCATCCGGGCAGACTCGGAGAGCGGCTTCGCAGCGCGGGCAGGAGAAACCCGGGTTCCGGGCGTGGCGTCGGCAATCGGCTCTGTTCCGCCGACTCATCGGAACAGACAGAGTCCGTCTTACTTCGTGTTGAGAAAATCCAGAATGGCGCGCGCCAGGGCCTGGGCAATGCGGTCGCGGTAGGCGGCCTGAGCCAGGCGCGGTCCTTCGACCGGGCTGCTGCCAAAGCCCACCTCGACCAGAATGGCGGGCGTGGTGGGGTTACGAATCACGTAAAAGGCGTCGGTGCGCACGCCCCGGTTCACGGCGCCCGTGGCGGCAATCAGGCGACTCTGCACCCGGGTGGCCAGCTGGCGGCTGAAGGCCACCTTGGCCTGCGCCAGAATGTCGCCCAGCAGGTTCTGGGCCAGCCCGGCGGCCTTGCGGGTCAGCTCTTCTCCCACACTGCCGCCCCCGTTTTCCTGCACTGCCAGACTGCGCGAGCTGCCGGCCAGCGGCTGGCCGAAATAAAAGGTCTCGATGCCCTGGGCGCTGGGCCCGGCCGAGTTGACATGAATGCTGACAAAGGCGCTGACCTGTCCCGTGGTGGCCAGGCGCGAGCGGGCTTCAAGGTCGGCGCCCTTGTTGGCGCTCAGGTGCTGGTCGCCTGTGCGGGTCATCACCACATCCACGCCGTGTTCGATCAGCACCGCGCGGGTGCGCAGGGCGATGTCCAGGGTCACGTCCTCTTCGGTCACCCAGCGGCTTACGGCGCCCGGATCGTTGCCGCCGTGCCCGGCGTCCAGCACCACACGTGGCCGGATGGCCGCCGGGCTGCTGGCGCTGGCCGGGCGGGCCACCGCTGCGGGCGCCGGCGTGGCGGGCAGGCGCGAGGCCGCCGCGCTGGTGGGCACATCCACCACCAGCCGCGCGCCCTGCCCGGCGGCGGGGGGCAACACACTTACCCTGGCCTGGGCGTGCCCCCGGGCCAGGGTGACCGTGACCGTGCCGCCGGCCACCGCGTAGGCCGTGACCCCGGGGGCGCTCAGGGGGCCCTGTTCAGGTTTCAGGGTCACGTTCAGCTTGACGGTGACGCTCTGGCCCGTCACCTTGACCTGACTGGCGGCCGTGCGCGGCAGGTCGAACACGAGGCGGGTATAGCCGTCGTGCTGGCCCACGCGCGGCGCAGCCAGGGCAGATGACAGAACAGAGCACACAAGCAGCGGCCATGCGGCGCGCCGGATCCGGTGGAGGGCAACTGCGGGCTTCACTGCGCCGAGCTTAGCGCTCCCCACCCGCAGGGCGGATGACAGACCATGAGCCGCCCAGCCCAGCCCTGCATCCGCTCCAGCTGAAGAGGGCCTGACGGCGCTCCTCACCGGGCTGTGTGGGCGGGGCCGTAGGGTGGAGGGATGTTGCGACCCCTTCCCCTGCTGCTGCTGGGCCTGCTGAGCGCGGGCGCCCACGCGCTGACCTTTGGCGGCCTGACCGTGACGCCGCGCGGTGAGCAGCGCCTGAACCTGGACACTGGCGCCACCGACCTGCCCCAGGGCGGCACCGCCACCGACGCCCGCCGGGGCCTGACCCTGAATGCGGCTCGCCTGAACCTGCTGCCCGGCCAGACCCTGAAAGCCACGGGCGCCACGGTGACCACCAAGCAGGGCGGCACCCTGAAGGCCCCGCAGCTGACCTACGACCTGAATGCCGGCACGGTGACGGCCTCGGGCGGCGTGACCTACACCGACGCCCGCTTGCAGGGCCTGAGTGCGCCCACCCTCACCCTTCACCTGAAAACCGGGTTCGTGGTGGCCTCGGGGGGCGTGCAGGCCAAGACCCCGGCGCTGTCGGGCGCGGCCCTGGTGTTCGACCCGGCCACGGTGCAGGCGGTGCTGACCGGGCCGTATCAGGTCAACCAGGGCACCCTGAAAGCCCAGGCCCCGGCGGGCGGCCGCCTGCTGATGGTGTTCAGCGCCAACCGCGTGGTCCGCGCCACCCAGACCCCCGACCCCGATACCCTGGCCCGCTTCGGCCCGTATCTGAAGTGAAGCGGGCGCCGGGCACACACTCGCCCAGCGACAACACAACCACCACACAGGGCCCCTCCGGTCAAGGAAGGGCCCTGTGTGGCTTGAGGGTGGGGTCTGCCTTTAAATCTCCACGTGGGCGGGGGCGGCCTTTTCGCCCTTTTCGCGGCGGGGAATCTGGAGGTTGGGCATCATCAGCGTGGCCAGGAAGGCCAGCAGGGCCACCAGAATGGAGTAGCGGTAGATGCTGGAAATGGTGTCGGCAAAGGCCACCTTGGCGGCGCGGGCGCGGGCCAGGGTAATTTTCTCGCCGTCGTTGATGCCGCCCAGCGCGGCGTTCAGGGCCTGCTGCGTGGCCTGCCGGGCGGCGGCCGCTTCACCCTGGGCCAGCGCCTGGCGAATACCGGCCAGCACCTGCGCCCGGGCCTGGGGACTGGCCAGGACCTGCGCGGGAAGGGCGTTCAGGCGCCCGCGCAGTTCGGCGGGCAGCGCCGGGTTGGCGGCCACGGCACGCACCTGGGCCGGGTCGCCGCTGCTGACAGCCGCCTCAATGGCGGCGCCCGTCTGGGCAAAGCCGGCCCCAACCTGCGCGGCCACGCCGCCTTCCGGAATGGCAGTGAACTGCGCTCTGGCCTCGGCGGGCAGACTGGCAATGAACTTGTCGGTCTTCAGGGCATTCAGGGCAGCGGGGTCGCCACTCTGAATGGCCCTGGTGACATTCTGGCGCAGGGTGGCAAAGCGGGCCCTGATCTGCTCGGGTCTCTCGGGCGCCTGATTGCGGTCACCTTCGGGGGCGTTCCCGGCGCGAATCTGGTCACTGATGCCCTGCAGGGTGGTCGCCACCGTGCCCTGGTTGCTGGCGGCCTGCGCGGCAAACTGGGTGGCGAGGTTGCTGCTGACCCCGGCCGTCAGAATGGCGCCGAAGACGGCGGTGCCGATGGTGCTGCCCATCTGCTGAAAGAACTGCCCGGCGCTGGTGGCCACACCAATTTCCCAGGGCTTGACCGACAGCTGCAGGGCGGTGGTGTACAGCGGCAGCGCGGGCCCCAGGCCCAGGCCCAGCAGCACCATGCGAATGACCACGCTGTTGTAGCTGGAATCGGCGTTCAGGGTGGACAGGGCGAAAAAGCCCAGGGCGGCGGCCATCAGGCCAATGAGCATCAGCGGTTTGTAGCGGCCCATGCGGCTGGCCAGCTGCCCGGAGCCGATGGCCCCGACAATCAGGCCCACCGTCAGCGGAATGGTGGCGGTGCCGGCAGCGGTGGCCGACACGCCCTGCACCTGCACCAGATACAGGCTGAGAAACAGGATGGCGCCCAGAAAGCCCGCCCCGATCATGAAGCGCGCCAGGGCGCCCCAGGCGAAGGTGGGGTTCCTGAACAGGCTCAGCGGCAGAATGGGGCTTTCATGGCGGCTTTCCACGACCAGAAAGGCGACCAGGGCAGCGGCGCTCAGGCCAAACAGGCCCAGGATCAGCGGACTGCCCCAGGCCGAGTGACCGTCGGCACCCCAGGTGAGGGCCAGCAGCAGCGGCACAGCGAACACCAGAATCAGAAAGGCGCCCAGCCAGTCCACCTTGGCCTGCAGGCCGCTGTCCAGCCGGGGCATCTTGCTGGCAATAAAGGCCAGGGCCACGAGGCCAATGGGCAGATTGACGTAGAACACCCAGCGCCACGACACCTGATCGGTCAGGAAGCCGCCCAGCAGCGGGCCAATCACGCTGCTCAGGCCAAAGACGGCGCCGAACAGGCCCTGGTAGCGCGGGCGGTCCACGGGTTCAAACAGGTCGGCAATGATGGCAAAGGCCACCGAGCCCAGCGCGGCGGCGCCCACGCCCTGCAGGCCACGGAACACCACCAGCTGCATCATGCCGCCGCCAAACAGGTTGCCCAGAAAGGGCTCGCCGGCCAGGCCGCACAGCGCCGAGCCGATCAGGAACACCACAATCCCAATCATCAGGATGGGCTTGCGGCCATACAGGTCCGACAATTTGCCGTAGATGGGCACGAGCGCAGTGTTGGTGAGCAGGTAGGCGGTGGTCACCCAGGAATACAGCGAGAGGCCGTTAAGGTCCTGGGTGATGCGCGGCATGGCGGTGGACACGATGGTCTGGTCCAGCGCACTCAGAAACAGGCCCAGCAGGACGCCGAAGAGAATCAGGCGCTTGGTGGGCAGGTCCAGCGTCTTGGCATAGTCAATGCGCCCGGCGGGCTCGGGGGTGGTGGTCATGCAGGCTCCTGGGGGGGCGGGTCTAACTCGTCAAGCAGGCGGCGCAGTTGCTGCTCGGCGCTGAGGATGGTCTCAAGGTTCAGAGGGGTAAAGGTGGTCACGTAGGCCCGGACAAATTCGGCGTCCATGCGGCCCACCACGCCGCGCCCGGCGTCGGTCAGGTCCACCAGCTTCTCGCGGCGGTTGTCCGGATTTTCCTGCCGCGCGGCCAGCCCGCGCTTGACCAGCCGCTCCACCAGATGGCTGGCAGCGGGCAGGCTCAGGCGGGTGCGCTCGCTCAGCTGAGTCACGCTCAGCGGCGCGTGGGCGCGCAACTGGTGCAGCGCCGTGATCTGCGAGAAGCTCAGGTCGTGGCCCTGCAATTCGTCCTGCATGCCGCGCATGACCCGGCTGCTGATCAGGCGGTGCAGCCGTTTCATGGTCAGGCCCAGGCGCTGGGCGGCGTCCACATGTTCTGGGCTGGGCGGGGGACGGTCGGGGGGAGACAGCTCAGGAGGAGTCATACTTCCAAGTCTGCAACATTCTCATGGTCAGGACAATAAAACACGTCAGACCATTTCGGACATAAGGCAATTGGCTCATACGGCTCCGGACACATTCCGCAAGACGTTGTGCAGTGTGTCCGCCCGGAGGGACTTGCAGCGCTGCGGAGCAGAGCAGAAAAAGCAGCGGATTGCCGGGATGGAGAGAAACATCTCCCCTCTTTCCCGGAGGCTCCGGCCATGGAGAGCCGTCCGGAGCAGCGGAGGAGACTGTGCCTCCAGACAGCTAAGGACGTTGCACCGGGAGTGGAGACTTTTCGGTGCTCTCCTGAACAGTCGCAACGTGAGGGGCAACGTCCTTTTTTCGAGACTCGCTTCGCTCGGTTGATCTCAAGATCAACAGCGAGTGACTTAAAAGCAGCGGCGCTGGCCTAGTTCCAGCGCCGCCTGTCCCGGCTCCTGGCCGCGCTTTTTACCGCAGTGCCGCCCAGGCCGCCTGCACGGCCGCGCCCCGCTGAAACTCCACACCCAGGGCCTCAAAACAGTCTTCCAGGATGCCGGCAATGCCCAGGGCGTCGTAGCGGTCGGCATAGCCCATGGTGCTGATCCGGAACACCGTGTCCTCATGCGGGGCCTGACCGGGCAGGGCGCGCTGCCCCAGGGCCGCCAGCTGCCCGGCCACCTGCCGCCCGGTCAGGCCCTGGGGTGGGGTCAGGACCGCCACCGCCGGGCTGGTGCGCGCGGCCCAGGCCGGGGCGCCCAGCGCCGTGCCCGCCGCGATCAGGGCGTCTGTCTTGCGGCGCTGCTCGGCCCACAGCACCTCCAGCGGCACGGCCAGCAGCCGGTCCAGCGCGGTGCTCAGGGCGTAGATCAGGTTGATGGCCGGGGTCTGCGGGGTGTTGCCGGCCTTCTGCCCGGCCAGTTCCCGGGTCAGGTCCAGGTAAAAGCCGCGCCCAGGGTTCTGGATCAGGCGGGCCTGAACGGCCGGGCTGAAGAGCACGAAGCCCAGGCCCGGCGGGGTGGCGGTACCCTTCTGGCTGCCCGAGACAATCACGTCCACGCCCCACTCGGCGGGGCGCAGCTCGGCCACCCCGTAGGAGGTGATGCAGTCGGCAATGATGATGAGGTCGGGGTTCCCGGCGCGCGCCGCGCGGGCAATGGCTTCCAGGTCGTGCAGGGCGCCCGTGCTGGTTTCGCTGTGGGTGATCAGCAGGGTGTGGGCGTCCCGGGCCGCGCCCGCGACCTCCTGGGGGTCCAGCAGCTCGCCCCAGGGGCGGGCCACCAGTTCGGTGCGGTAGCCCAGTCGCCCGGCCATCTCGCCCCAGCGCTCGCTGAATTTGCCGGCCTGGGCATTCACCACCTTCGCGCCCACGGGCGTGGTGCTCACCAGCGCCCCCTCAAAAGCCCCGGTGCCGCTGCTGGTGGTGATCACCGCGTCGTACGGGGCCCCCAGCAGGCGCGAAAGCTTGGCGCGCGCTTCCATCAGTTTCTCAATGCCGGCCTGGGCGCGGTGGTGCATCTGGGGCTGGGCCAGTTGCGCCAGCACGTCGGGCGCCACCTCCACCGGGCCCGGGGCGATCAGGCGCTCGCGGTTGAGGGGCGCAAAGGGAAAAGCCGGGGAAGCGCTAGGGGTCACGGGTCCAGAGTAGTGGGGCGCCTCCAGTCGGCTTCACCGCCGTCTGCACGAGCCGACCTATGACGGCTTTTTAACAACTTCCACAGATGACTGAAAAGTCTTACAGTGTTGGCATGAGCAACCACTTGCAGTTCGTGGAACGGGCGGGGGTGCTGCTGGAAATGATCGGCATGCCGCGCCTGTCGGGGCGGGTGCTGGGGGCGCTGCTGTGCGCGCCGCCGGGCGGGCACACGGCGGCCGAGGTGGCGGCGCTGCTACAGGCCAGCCGCGCGGGCGTGGGCAGCGCCCTGAAACACCTGACCATGATGGGCCTGATCGAACATGCCCCCAGCCCCGGCGAGCGCGCCGACCGCTTCCGGATGCGCCCCGGCGCCTGGGCCGAACTGACCGAGCAGGGCAACCGCAAACTGAACACCTTTGTGCAGCTGGCCGAGGAAGGGCTGCGCGCCCTGCCCCGGGGCGGCGACCCCGCGCCCCTGCAGGAGATGGGCGCCTTTTACCGCCTGTGGCTGGACCTGTTTCCCCAGGTGCTGGCCCAGTGGCACGCCCTGAACCGGAGGCCCGAATGAACGCGATCACGCTGGACGGCCTGAGCAAACAGTTTGCGGGGGGCGCTGGCCTGCAGCCCACCAGCCTCTCGGTGCCCACGGGGCAGGTGTTCGGCTTTCTGGGGCAGAACGGGGCCGGCAAGACCACCACCATCCGCACGCTGCTGGGGTTTCTGCGCCCCACGGCCGGGCAGGCGCAGATTCTGGGCCATGACGTGTGGCACGCCCGCGCCGCCGTCCACGCCCGGGTGGGCTACCTGCCCGGCGAGGTGAAGTTGCGCCCCGGCCACACCGCCCAGGAGGTGCTGACCCGCGCCGCCGCGCTGCGCCGCGTCTCCCCGCAGGGCGCCCTGCAGACCGCCGAGCGCCTGGGCCTGGACGTGTCGCGCCGGGTGGGCACCCTCAGCAAGGGCAACCGCCAGAAGGTGGGCCTGTGCGCCGCGCTGCTGGGCGACCCCGAGGTGCTGATTCTGGATGAGCCCACCGACGGCCTGGACCCACTGGCGCAGGCCACCGTGCTGGCGCTGCTGCGCGAGGCGCGCGCCCAGGGCCGCACCGTGTTTCTGTCCAGCCATGTACTGAGCGAGGTGGAACATGTGGCTGATCAGGTGGCGATTCTGCGCGGCGGACGCCTGGTGCGCCAGGAAACGCTGAGCACCCTGCGCGCCGGGCTGCCGCAGCGGCTGTCGGTGCGCTTTGCCCGGCCCCCGGGGCATGGTCTGGGCACGCTGCCGGGCCTGAGCGAGGTGAGCAGGCACGACCTGGAGTGGCGCGGCGTCTGGCGCGGCCCGGCCGACACGCTGCTACGCGCCCTGGCGGCCGAGGAGGTGGCCTCCTTCAGCCTGACCCCGTTCTCGCTGGAAGACGCCTTCTTTCTGGACTACGGCGCGCCCGGGGGGGAAAGCCATGTGGCCTGAGGTCTACCGGCAGGCCCTGCGCGACGCCCGGCGCGGCTGGCTGGTGTGGAGCGCGTCGCTGCTGGCCTACACGCTGCTGGTGCTGGCCTTTTACCCCAGCATCCGCAACGACCCGGCGGTGAACGAACTGATGCGCAACCTCCCGGAAGCGCTGCGGCAATTGGTGGGCCAGGACCTCACCTCGCCCGCCGGCTACGTGGGCGGACGCCTGCTGAGCCTGATGCCCGCGCTGCTGAGCGTGTACGCCGCCCTGACGGGCGCGGCGCTGCTGGCCGGCGCCGAGGAACGCGGCTGGCTGGAACTGCCGCTGGCGCAGCCCGTCACGCGGCGCGACCTGCTGCTGGGCACAGGCGCGGCGCTGCTGACCCTGGTGCTGGGCCTGGGTGCGGTGCTGTTCGTGGCGGTCTGGGGACTGGGGGCGGTGTTCCAGGCGCCGCTGCCCGCCGAACTGGTGCTGCAGACCGCCGCACTGCACACGCTGGGGGCCTGGGTGTTCGGGGCGCTGGCCCTGGCGGTGGGCGCCGCCACCGGGCGCGCTGGGCCCGCCGCCGCCGCCGGGGCGGGCCTGGGGGTGGCGTTGCTGGTGGCCCATACCCTCAGCAGTCAGGTGCCGGCGCTGCGCGATCTGGCCCACCTGAACCCCTGGACCCTGCCCCTGGGCGGCCAGACGCTGCGCGAGGCGGTCTCCCTGCGCGCCCTGCCGGCCGAGGTGGCGGTGGGCGCGGCCCTGCTGCTGCTGGCGTGGCCCCTGCTGGAGCGGCGCGACCTAGGGCAGTAGCCAGGCAGGCAGCGGGGCGCGTGAAGCACCTCACATCCACCCACCTCTTTGTGAGCGAAATGTGGGAGGACACCTGATGAACTGTGAAGGTGCCCCGCCTTGCCGCCTGCCTGACGCTGCCCCTGTGGGGCGCCCTGACCCTGGCGGCCCTGGCCGGCGCGCAGACAACTGGGGCGGCAGCGCCCACCCCAGAAGCCCGCTTGGCCCCGGACGCGCTGGTGGCCGACAGCGAGGTTTTTGCCCGGCTGGTGGCAGCGGACTTTGCCGACTGTGGGCAGGCCGCCGCGCGTGATGAGGCGCTGGACGCGGTGGCCGGGCGGGTGCTGCGCGGCTTTCCCCTGAAGGGCGAACTGCAGGCCAGCCACTACCCCGCCAAGCGCTTCAGTTCCTTTCTGCTGCCCAAGCTGGGCAAGGTCAAGGCCGTGGCCGGCGCGCTGGCCAACCAGTGCGGGCACCGCGTGGGCTTTACCCGCTACGGCGTCTCGGTGCAGGACGGGCGCGCGGCCCTGGTGTACGTGCAGCCAGCCCTGATCGAAACGGCCGATCCCCAGGGCTGGCTGGGCCGCTTTCTGGTGCTGACCAACGAGGCGCGGCGCCAGGGGCAGCGCTGCGGCCAGCAGCTGTTTGCCCCGGCCCCGCCCCTGGTCTGGAACGACGCCCTGGCCCGCGCCGCCCAGACCCAGGTGGACGACATGATCCGGCTGAACTTTCGCGGCCATGTGAACCCGGTGACCGGCAGCGAGCCGCCCCAGCGGGCCCAGGACAGTGGCTTTGCCGGTCAGGCGGTGGGCGAGAACGCCGCCTACAACGTCCTGACCCCGGAAGAAGCCCTGCAGGCCCTGCTGGACAGCCCCGGCCACTGCACGGTCCTGATGAAGCCGGAGTGGCAGAGCTTTGGCGCTGGCATGGGCAACGGCACCCCGCAGACCACCTTCGCCACGTACTGGGTACAGACCTTCGGGCGCTAAAGAGAGCGGCTTCGGTCCAGAGACAGAAGATGTTGCCCGTTCTGGCCCCGTGAGCCGGCCTTGAGCATTCCCTGGGCTGCGGGCCCCCGGGGGCGGGCGGCTGGGTAGGCTGCCTCTATGCGCATCGTGATCGTGGGCGGCGTGGCCGCCGGAATGAGTGCGGCCAGCCGCGCGCAGCGTCACAACCCCCGGGCCGAGGTGGTGGTGTTTGAGCGCGGCGAGGTGGTCAGTTACGGCGCGTGTGGCCTGCCTTACGTGCTGGGCGGCCAGGTCAAAGGCTTTGACGACCTGATCGCCCGCACCCCGAAGCAACTGCGCGCCCGGGGCATTGGCGTGCGCCTGCGCCACGACGTGACGGGGGTGGACGCGAAGGCCCGCACGGTCACTGTCACGGACCGCGCGACCGGGCGCAGCGCGGCCGAGCCCTACGACCGCCTCCTGATCGCCACCGGGGTCTCCCCTGTTCGCCCCGACTGGGCCCGGACCCCACTGAAAGGCGTACATGTGCTGCGCGACATTCCAGACGGGCAGGCGCTGGACGCCAGCCTGCAGGGGGCGCGGCGGGCCTGCATCGTGGGCGGCGGCTACATTGGCCTGGAACTGGCCGAGGCCCTGCGGCGCCGGGGCCTGAGCGTGGTGCTGCTGGAACAGGCGCCAGAGGTGGCCGGGCGCATGCTGGACCGGCCCCTGCAGCAGCAGGTGCGCGCCGAGGTGGAGCGCGGCGGCGTGGACGTGCGCTGCGGCGTGACGGTGCAGGGCCTGACCGGCCAGGGCCGCGTGAGTGGCGTGCAGACCGACCACGGGCAGGTGCGCGCCGACGTGGTGGTGGTGGCGGTGGGCGTGCGCCCCAACGTGGAGCTGGCCCGCGCGGCCGGGGCCCGGCTGGGCCGCACGGGCGCCGTGGCAGTGAACCTGCGCCAGGAAACCAGTGTGGCGGGCGTGTACGCCGCTGGCGACAATGCCGAAGCCCTGCACCGCGTCACCCGGCGCCGGGTGCACATTCCCCTGGGCCTGACCGCCAACCGTATGGGCCGGGTGGCCGGGGTGAACATGGCGGGCGGCGAAGCACGCTTTCCCGGCGTGGTGGGCACCGGCATCTTCAAGACCTTCGACCTGGGCGTGGCCCGCACCGGCCTGACCCAGACCGAGGCCGAAGCCCTGGGCACCAAGGCCGTGAGCGTGGACGTGCAAAGCACCGATTACGCCGGCTACCACGAGGCCGCCCGGCCCATCCATGTGCGCCTGACCGGCGAGCGGGGCACCGGCCGCCTGCTGGGCGCGCAGCTGCTGGCCCAGAACCACGAGAGCGTGAAACGGGTGGATGTGGTGGCCGCGCTGCTGCACACGCGGGGCACCGTGCAGCAGCTTTTTGAAGCTGATCTGGCCTATGCCCCGCCCTTCAGTGGGGTGTGGGACGTGCTGCTGGTGGCGGCCGACCGGCTGGGGCGGGCGCTGTGAGGGGACATTGGGGAGGTCGAGAAGTCGAGTGGTCGAGACTTCAGTGCGGGGCCCTCTGGAACTCCACGGTTCGCGCCAGGGCCGGCCTTACTGCCTGGACCCGATGCCCCGGCGGCCCGTCACACCAGAGGCCGCGCCCAGCCGATCAAGTCCGCACCGCCCCCGGCCCCCGGCCGTTTCTCGACCCCCCGACTTCTAGACCCCTCGACCCCTCCTACACCCGCACCAGATACGCGCTGTCAATCACATCCAGGGCGCGCACCTGCGCCAGTTGCTCGGGGCTCAGGCCGTCGTCCAGGGTGAGGGTAAAGAGGGCCTGCCCGCCCTTCTGCGCGCGGCCCAGGGCCATCCCGGCAATGTTCACGCCCCAACCGCCCAGCAGCGCCGAGAGCTTGGCCACGGCGCCCGGCTTGTCCTGGTTGCTGGCGATCAGGATGTGACCCTCGGGTTCCAGTTCCACGCGGAAGTCACGCAGGCGGGTCAGGCGGGGGCTGCGGCCAAAGACCGTGCCGCCCACCGTGCGGGTGCGCTCCTTCTCGCCGCCGCCACCGCTCCGAACCTGCACAATCACCTCGGTCTGGTAGTCGGGGCTTTCGGTTTCCTCACGAACGGCGATATTCAGGCCGCGTTCCCGGGCCAGGGCTCGGGCGTTGATCATGTTCGGCGTTTCGTCGGTGTGGCCGGACAGGTAGCCCACCAGCACGCTGGTCACCACCGGGGCGGGGTCGGCGGGGAATTCACCCCGGAAGGTCACCTCTAAGTCGTGGGCGCCGGGCAGCAGCTGGGCCAGAATGCGCCCCAGTTTCTCGCCCAGCTTCAGGTAACCGCCCAGGGCCTCCAGGGTCTTGGCGTCCAGGGCCGGCGCGTTGACTGCGCCCTTACTCACATCACCCTGCAGGGCCGCCAGCACGCGCGAGACGATCTCGGCGCCCACCCGCTCCTGCGCCTCGGCGGTGTTGGCGCCCAGGTGCGCGGTGATGCCCAGATTGGGCGCGCCCAGGAACGGGTGGTCGGGGGCCGGGGGCTCGTCTTCAAACACGTCCACCCCGGCGGCGAACAGGTGGCCGGACCCCAGCGCGTCCACCAGGGCCTGCTCGTCAATAATCCCGCCGCGCGCCGCGTTCACGGCGATGGCGCCGGGGCGCAGGCGCGCCAGCTCTGCGGTGCCGATCATGCCGCGCGTTTCCTCGGTCAGGGGGGTGTGCACGGTCAGGGCGTCCACCTGCTCCAGCAGTTCGTCCAGCGTGGCGGCGCGCGTTACGCCCAGGCGCTCGAATTTGCTCTCGGGGACGTAGGGGTCGTAGGCCACCACCCGCATGCGCAGGCCCTGGGCGCGGTCAGCCACAATCGAGCCGATGCGGCCCAGCCCCACAATGCCCAGAGTCTTGTCCTTCAGTTCCATGCCCAGAAACTTGCGGTCCCAGGTGCCCGCGCGGGTCTTGCGGTCCGAGCGGGTCAGGCCGCGTGCCGCCGCCATCAGGTGCATGATCGCCAGTTCAGCGGCCGAGACGTTGTTGCTCTCGGGCGCGTTCAGGATCAGCAGCCCGCGCAGGCTGGCGTAGTCCAGATCAATGTTGTCCACGCCCACGCCGCCGCGCCCGATCACCTTCAGGCGCGGGCCCGCCGCGTCAATCAGTTCGCGGTCCACGCGGGTGCGGCTGCGGGTGATCAGGGCGTCGTACTTCGGCAGGCGGCGCAGGGTCTCGCCGCGCGCCATGTTGCCCTCGTAATCAATCTCGAAGCCCTCGTGCTGCAGCTCGCCGGGGTTCATCTCGTCGCAGATGAGCACGCGCAGCGGGGCCGGACGCGCCTCTTGGGCCGGGGCAGGGGCAGGAGCGGTCATGGGGTTCAGGGTACGGGGCCGGGGCCGCGCGGGCAGACAATTGGCTAGGGGGAGCCGGGGCGGGCCGCACACAGAAGCCGCCGCAGACCAGCCGTGCGGCGCCCGGCCACTGCGGCACAATCGCAGGTACCCATGAACCTGCAAACTGCCCAGCACCTCGTGACGCTCATCACGCCGCTTCTGCCCCCCGACGTGACGATCACCGTGACCAGCGAGGTCATCGAGGTCTTTCACCAGGGCCGACTCGACGCTCAGCAGGGCTACACCTTCATGCCGCCCGGTGAAGTCGAATGCCTGCTCAGTCAGCTGGAGGACATCATCATCATGTGCGCCTGGGGCTGGTGGCCGCTGCTGAATGGCCAGCGCGCCGCCTTTCAGATTGTTCAGGGCCAGGGACAGGCCCTGCTGGCGGTGGGCACTGCCGGGCAGCCCCCGCAGGTGCTGGGGCCGCTGTTGCCGCCCGGTCACCCAGGACTGGCGCCCCGGTCGCCCTGGTAACCTCATACGGCCTCCGATTGAATCGTTTCGGCAAACGATTCAAGTTCGAGCGGAGCGAGCAGGAGAAATACGGGTTCCGGGCGTGGAGTGAGCAATCCGGTTCTGTTCCGGATTGTGGGCGTTACAGACGGAATCCGTATCAGCCCCCCCGGACCACACTTCACCTTTTCAAACCCTTTCACGTTGCAAGATCCGTGCCAGAACTCTGCAGGTACAGTGCGCGCATGATCAGAACAGCTTTCCCCCGCAGAGGGCGCCCATGGCCCGTCTGAGCCAGCAGCAGGCCAGCAGTGGCCACACCGTTCTGGTGGTGGACGACGACGCCGAACTGCGCGGCACGGTGGCGCGGCTGCTGCGCAGCTGTGGGCACACCGTGCTGACCGCCGACGGCGGCGAGGAGGCCCTGCGGCTGGTGCGGGAACACGACGTGCACCTGATGCTGCTGGACTACTTCATGGCCGGCATGACGGGCGAGGACGTGGTGCGGGAGCTGCGCGTGCGGGGCCACGGGCTACAGGTGGTGCTGCAAACCGGCTACGCCTCGGAGCGCCCGCCGCGCGAGATGCTGCGCGACCTGGATATTCAGGGCTACCACGACAAATCCGAGGGCCCGGACAAGCTGCTGGTGTGGGTGGACGCCGCCCTCAAGGCCCACCGCCACGTGCAGGCCATTCTGGCGTCGCGTGACGGCCTGAACCACATTCTGCAGGCGGCCCCGCAACTGCACCGCCTGCAGTCGCTGGACGAACTGCTGCGCGGCATTCTGCTGCAGCTGCAGGGCATTCTGGGCTTCTCGGGGGCCTGCGTGGCGGTGGTGCCCGGCGCCCACGCGGACAGTGCCCACCCCGGCAGCCTGCTGGCGGTGCCCAGTGAGCAGGCGTTCGAGGTGCGGGTGGCGACCGGGCGCTTTGAGGGGCGGCAGTGGCACGATCTGGGCGAACCCGAGCGCCAGGCGGTGGCCCACGCCGCGCACTGTGGCCGCCCCAGCCGTGAACCCCTGACCACCCTGCCGCTGCAGGTAGGCGACCGCAACGTGGGCGTGGTGCTGGTGGACCTCGCCGCGTCCGCCGCCGCACAGGCGGACCTGACGCTGCTGGAAGTGTTTGCGGCCCAGGCGGCGGTGGCCATTCAGAACGTGCAGCTGTTCGAACTGGCCACCACCGACGACCTGACGGGCCTGATGAACCGCCGCGCCTGGGCGGGGCGCCTGGACGAGGCGCTGCGGCTGGGGGCCCGGCATGGCCACCCCACCAGCGTGATGCTGATTGACGTGGACCATTTCAAGCGGGTGAACGACACCTATGGCCACCTGGCGGGCGACGCGCTGCTGCGCCGGCTGGGCGCGGCGCTGCGCGAACAGGTGCGCGGCACCGATCTGGCGGCGCGCTACGGCGGCGAGGAACTGGCGGTGCTGCTGCCCCACACCAGCCTGGAGGGCGCCCAGATCCTGGCCGAGCGCCTGCGCGAGCACATCGCCGCGCTGTCGCTGGACTGGGAAGGGCGCACCGTGCAGGTGACCGCCAGCATTGGCGTGGCCACCGACCCAGGGGGCGTGGGGGCCGTGCCGGGCGCTGCCGCGCTGCTGGCCCAGACCGACGCAGCGCTCTATGCCGCCAAGGCAGGCGGGCGCAACCGCGTGCAGGTGGCCGGGGCCCCCACCCTGGCGGCCGAGCACGGCTAGGGGCCCCATGACGCAGCTCAACGAGCAGAGCGCCGTCTCGCGCCTCGCAGCCCTGGTGCAGGGCGTGGTCTGGGAAGCCGATCCGCAGACCCAGCGGGCCACCTTCGTGTCGCCCTGGGTGGAAACGCTGCTGGGCTTTACCCCGCACGAGTGGCTGAATGCCCCGGGGCTGTGGGCCAGCCGCCTGCACCCCGAGGACCGGGCGCGGGTGCTGGCCTCGCATGCCCACAGCCTCGCCACGGGCGAGCCCACCTCGGTGGAATACCGCTTTCTGGCAGCGGGTGACCGCACCGTCTGGGTGCGCGATCTGGTCACGCCGCTGATGGAACAGGGGCAGCTGGTGGCCCTGGGCGGCGTGATGCTGGACATCACCGCCGAGCGCGCGCAGCAAGACGCCCTGGCGGCGGCCCTGACCCGCTTCGAGAAGGTGTTTCAGGCCAGCCCGGTGGGCATTGCCCTGGTCAGCACCGCCAGCGGCGAGGTGCAGCAGGCCAATGCGGCGTTCAGGGCGGTGGTGGGCGCGCGTCTGGACACGGTCTTTGCCCCCACCGCACACCGCGCCCAGGAGGAGCAGGGTGGGCTGTGGCCGGTCCCCGCGCAGGCCAGCACCCTGCAGGCGGCCCTGAAGGCGGGCGCGGCGGTGCGCGACGTGCATGCCCAGTGGCACCGGGCCGACGGCGAGGTGCGGGACGTGCTGCTCTCGGCCGAGCCCCTGGACCCGGCCGCCGGCGTGGCGCTGCTGATGGTGCGCGACGTGACGGCCCGCCTGCAGGCCGAGGCGCGGCTGCGCACCAGTGAGCGGCGGTTCCGGGCCCTGGTGCAGCGCAGCAGCGACCTGCTCACCGTGATCAGCCCGGGCGGCAAGATGCGTTACGCCAGCCCAGCCATGCAGGCGGTGCTGGGCCACGACGAGGAAGAGGTGCTGGGCGAGAACGTGCTGGCTCACATGCACCCGGACGAACACGAGGCCATTCGCACGGAGTTCGCCAAGGCGGTGTTTGGCGGCCCGGGCACGACCTCGCGCCTGACCAGCCGCTTTCGCCGCCGGGACGGTGAGTACCGCTGGCTGGAATGGGTGGCCACCAACCTGCTGGACGACCCGGACGTGCAGGGCATGGTCATGAACTCGCGCGACGTGACCGACTGGGTGCTGTCCGAGCAGGCGCTCAAAGAAAGCCGCCGCACCTTCGAGGTGCTGTTCGAGGCGTCCCCGGACGGCGTGATGCTGGTGGACTTTGCCGGCGACATGCCCATTCTTCACTGCAACGAGGTGGCCGCGCGCATGAAGGGCTACGCGCCCGGAGAACTGATTGGCCAAAGCACCTACGTGGCCCTGCCCAACGGACAGGCGCTGCTGGCCGATGCCCAGGCCAACGAGGCGTTTCGCCGCCGCGTGCGCGAGGCCGGCACCCTGCGCTTTGAATCCGAGCAGCTGCGCAAGGACGGCACCATTTTTCCGGTGGAGATCAATCTGGCACTCCTGACCCTGGACGGCCGCGAGGTGCTGCTGAGTGTGGAGCGCGACATCAGCGAGCGCCGGGCCGCCGAGGCGGCGCTGCAGGCCAGTCAGGCGCGGCTGCTGTCCAGCGAGAAGCTGGCGGGCCTGGGCCGCCTGACCGCCGGGCTGGCCCACGAGATCAACACGCCGCTGGCCGCCACCCTGAACGAGCTGCACGAGGCCACGCGGCTGGTGCAGGAATACCGCGATTCGGTGGGCCACGCTGGGGTCACCGACGACGACCACCGTGAGATTGCGCGCGAACTGGCCGCCAGCGTGGACGCCGCGCAGCGCAACCTGACCCGTATTGGCGACTTTATCCGCAAGATTCGCGGCCATACCCGCGACACCGTGTCGCAGCGCCGCACCTTTGACGCGGTGGCGGGCGTGGAAGATACCCTGACCATGCTGGCCCACGAGGCCCGGGCTGCCAAGGTGAACCTGCTGTTCGAGCGCCCGCGCGAGGGCGTAACCCTGCAGGGCGAGCCCGGCCGCCTGACCCAGGTGGTGACCAATCTGGTGGTAAACGCCATTCATGCCTGCCCCCCCGGCGCCGACGTGACGGTGCGCTTTGCCGTGCGGGAGGGCACCCGCACCCTGGAAGTCGAGGACACCGGCAGCGGCATTCCCGGCGACGTGCTGGGGCGCATCTTCGAGCCCATGTTCACCACCAAGGAGGTGGGCAAGGGCACCGGCCTGGGCCTGTCTATCATTCACGACATCGTGACCGGGCATTTTGGCGGCGACATTCTGGTGGACACCCGCCTGGGGCAGGGCACCACCTTCACCGTCACCTTCCCCGAGGCGGCCGAGCCTGCCGGGCCGCTCGCACCGGCCGAGCAGTTGGGCGTTTAAAGCCCTGGCTGTGCGGGTGGTGGTCTCTGCCCCTCTTCCCGGATGTTCCCCGCCTTCGGCGCTGTTTCAGCCCAATGCCCGGACATCCGTCGTTTGTCCTCCTTCCTCCGGTCGGAAAAATTTCGTAATCCTTACGAAATTTTTCGGAAGCCGTATGAAAGGGCAGGCCTGCTCACTCTGCCCTACGCTGCAGGCCGCCCCAGCATGGAGGCGGCCTGCAGCGGTCACTCGGGGCGCGGCATCCTGACTGCGCCGCGCCCGGTGGGGGACCAGGTTACTTCAGCTGGCAGGGGGGCCAGCCGGGCTTTCCGCATTCATCGGGGCCACGGGGCGGAAAGGGACCGTAGGACGCGCCCACACTGCCGCCCAGCACCAGGGCCGCCACCACCGCAAACACTGCTTTCTTGAACATATAGAGTCCTCCTGGGCAGGACGCACGCCACCTGCCGCTGTGCCTCGCGCTGCTTGAATGTCGAGGTGCCCCCACGCTAGGCCCGGCCCCGGCCAGGAAACAGGCTTGTTTTTGGAAGTGCCGTGTGATTAGGGGCAAAGACCCCAACCCCCAGCCGGACTTCAGGACGCGGGGGCGTCTTCGCCCTCCAGCGCCACGTCCAGTTCCAGGGCCGCTTTCAACTGGGCGTGGTACGCGCGGCTGCCCACCTCGCGCACGCCCAGGGTGGCCAGATGGGGGCTCTGAATCTGGGCGTCCAGCAGGGCAAAACCGCGTGTATGCAAGCGGCCCGCCAGCCCAATCAGCGCCGCCTTGCTGCCGTTGGTCTGCCGGTGAAACTTGCTCTCGGCCAGAAAGGCGCCGCCCAGCGCCAGCCCCAGCACGCCGCCCGCCAGTTCGCCGCCGCGCCACGCCTCAAAGGAATGGGCCAGCCCCGCCGCACGCAGGTGCAGGTAAATGGCGGCCAGCTCGCCGCTGATCCACTGCCCGTCGCGGGGCGGGCTGCCCGGTAGCTCGCCCCGGCACCCGGCCAGCACCTCGGGGAACGCCGTATTCACGCGCAGTTCAAAGTGTTTCAGGTCGCGCTGCAGGCGACGGGGCACATGCAACCCCGCCCCGGCGCTCAGGGGCACCAGGGCGCGGCGCGGCGTGGTGTAGAACTGCAGGCCGTCCCCGTTGTCCATCAGAAAGGCGCCCCCGGCGTAGGCGCGCGCCACCTCACGCGTCAGGGGGTCGGGGCTGCGCAGGAAAACAGCGGCGGTGGGCACCGGCTAGCGGGGGTACAGCACGGCCTGCGTGCAGCGGAACAGTGCCATCAGCTTGCCGGCCTCGTCGTGGACCTCGGCGTCCCAGACCTGGGTGGTGCGCCCGGCGTGGACATTCCGTGCCTCGCAGGTCACGCGCCCGGCGCGGGCGGTGCCCAGGTGGTTGCTTTTCAGTTCAATGGTGGTAAAGCCGCTGGCCCCCGGGGGCAGCAGCAGGCGGGTGCCGTAGCCGCAGGTGGTATCGGCCAGGGCCACCACGGTGGCGGCGTGCAGAAATCCGTTCGGGGCCAGCAGTTCGGGGCGCACGGTGAGTTCGCTGCGCAGCTGCGCGCGGTCCACGCTGGTCAAGCGAATGCCGATGAGGCCGGGCAGGTGACCTTCACCCAGGGCGGTCAGGGCCTCGGGGGTGGGCAGGGGAGCAGGCGGGGCCATGCCGCCCAGCCTACCGCGCATGAAGGCACGCCCAATGGCGGCGCGCGCCGCTGAAGATGGCCGGGGGGCGCCTAGAATGGGAGGGTGCGTCTGGACTCGCTCTCCACCCTGAATTACCGGAACCTCGCCCCCTGTACCCTGCGCTTTCCGGCCGGGGTCACGGGCGTGTTCGGGGAAAACGGCGCGGGCAAGACGAACCTGCTGGAAGCCGCCTACCTCGCCCTGACTGGTCAGACCGACGTGGGCCGCCTGGAGCAGCTGGTGCAGTCCGGCGAAACCGAAGCCTATGTGCGCGCCGACCTGGAATCGGGCGGCAGCCTGAGCGTGCAGGAGGTGGGCCTGGGGCGCGGGCGGCGGCAACTGAAGCAGGACGGCGTGCGGGTGCGCACCGGCGACCTGCCCCGGGGCAGCGCAGTGTGGATTCGCCCCGAAGACAGCGAACTGGTCTTTGGGCCCCCGGCCGGGCGCCGGGCCTACCTGGATTCGCTGCTCTCGCGCCTGAGCGCCCGCTACGCCGAGCATCTGGCGCGCTACGAGCGCACGGTCTCGCAGCGCAACGCCGCGCTGCGCGGGGGCGAAGCCTGGGCCATGCACGTCTGGGACGACGCACTGGTGCGCCTGGGCACCGAGATCATGCGGGTGCGGCGCCGCGCCCTGGTGCGCCTGAACGAACTGGCCGCCGAGGCCAACGCGGGCCTGGGCAGCCACAAGCCCCTGACCCTGACCCTGCAGGAATCCACCACCCCCGACACCTACGCCGCCGATCTGGCCGCCCGCCAGGGCGAGGAGCTGAGCCGGGGCTCGACGGTCACCGGCCCCCACCGCGACGACCTGCTGCTGACCCTGGGCGGCTTCCCCGCCAGCGAGTACGCCAGCCGGGGCGAGGGCCGCACGGTGGCGCTGGCGCTGCGCCGCGCCGAACTGGAACTGCTGGCCGAGCGCTACGGCGAGCGGCCCGTGCTGCTGATTGACGATTTCTCGGCGGAACTGGACCCCGGGCGCCGGGCCTTTTTGCTGGATCTGGCCGCCAGCGTGCCGCAGGCCATCGTGACCGGCACCGAGCGGGCGCCGGGCGCCGCGCTGACCCTGCGCGCGCACGCCGGGCGCTTTACCCCCGAAGCCGGGTCGGCGGGCGCCGCCGCTCCGCTGCCGGAGGACGACCTGCCCGCCCCCGAAATCCCGGTGGCCGAGGTGGGCACGTGACCCGGGGCCGCCGCCTGAGCGGCCCGCTGCGCCTGGGTGACCTGATGGGCGCGACCCTGGGCACCGCCCGCCTGACCCGGGGCATTCAGCGCGCCCGCGCCATCCTGCTGTGGCCGCAGGCGGTGGGCCCGGACATTGCCCGGCTGACCCGGCCGCGCAGCCAGCAGGGCAGCACCCTGTTTGTGGAGGTGCGAGACAGCGCCACTGCCCACCACCTCAGCATGCAGCGCCACCACTTTCTCAAGGCCCTCAACGCCCTGCTGGGCGAGGGCAGCGCGCCCCTGAGCGAGATCCGCTTCAGTGTGGGCACCGTGCGTGAGCAGCCCGCGCCGGTCACGCCGCCGCCCCTGCCGGCCCCGGACCGGGCGCGGGCGCGGCAACTGGCCCAGGGCGTCAGCGACGACCTGAAACCGGCGGTGTTGCGCGCCGCCGAGGCCATCACCCGGGCCAGAAAGTGGCGCGAGGAACAGGGCTGGCGCCCCTGCCCGGTGTGCGGTGAGGCCAGCAGTGAGCAGCCCTGCCGCGCCTGCACCCTGACCCTGGCCGACCCCAATGTGAAACGGGCCGCCCGCGCGCTGCTGCGCGCCCCCGAACGCCTGGACAGCATGCGTGAGGTGCTGGGCAACAGCGGGGTCAGCGCCGCGCGTTTTCTGGCACTGGAGCAGCTGAGCGGTCAGCTGGACCTGCTGGCCCTGGAGTGCGTGCGCAGCGGCCATGACCACGGTTACCGCGACTTTCTGGAGCAGCAGGCGCAGGTGTATCTGGCGCTGCTGCTGCGCCGCCCGCGCAGCGCCCTGCGCCGCAGCGACCGCGCCGCCCTGCCCGAAGCCCCGCGCAGCGTGCTGAGCGCCGGCCCCGGCTGAGGGCCACCGGCCCAAAAGGGGGCCCCCAGACCCGACTCTGGGGCAGCGCGCCGCACTCTATGCTGGGGGCATGACCCAGCCTCGCGGCCCGCAAGCGCCCACCTCCCCCGACACCGGCGCCGCCAGCCACCGCCAGCGCGCGCCCCGTGCGGTGCGGGTGGCGGTGCTGACGGTGAGTGACACCCGCACCCCCGAGACCGACGAAAGCGGCGCCTACCTGCGGGCCGAGCTGCAGGCCGCCGGTCACGAGGTTGTCGCCTACCGCGTGGTGCGTGACGACGCGGTGGAGATCCGCTCGGCCCTGGTGCCCTTTACGCGCGAAGCCACCGTGGTGCTGTGCTCCGGCGGCACCGGCATCACCGGGCGGGACGTGACCGTGCCGGTGGTCGAGAGCCTGATTACCAAGCCCATTCCCGGCTTCGGCGAGCTGTTTCGCATGCTCAGCTACCAGCAGGTGGGCGGCGCGGCCATGCTCTCGCGCGCGGTGGCGGGACTGGTGCGCGGCGCGGTGGTGTTTGCCATGCCCGGCAGCCTCAACGCTGTCAAGACTGCCTGGGACGGCATTCTGAAAGACGAGATCGGGCATCTGGCCTACGAGATTGAGCGGCAGGCCCAGCCCGGGGTACTGCCGGGAGTTACGTCGGCGGTGCCGGTGGCCACTCCGCCCGCGCCGGGCACCGGGGGCGGGGTGGCCACCGGCATTGGGCGCCACCGCAAGGGCGGCCGTGACGAGTGACCTGAACGCCGCGTGGCCGCTGCTGGGAACGCCGGGTGAACTGAGCCCGGCCCTGGCCGTGGTGGGCACCCTGATCGCCGCCTACTGGCTGGGGCGCGTGGGCGTGGCCGCGCGGCGACAGTGGCGCCCGGCCACCGCGTGGTGGGCGCCGCCGGGTGTGGGGCTGCTGCTGCTGGCCCCGGTACTGGACGTGCCGGCCCTGTTCGGGCTGGGCGCGGCGCTGCTGCTGCTGGCCGAATACGGGCCCGGGGCCTTTCGCCCGGCCCCGGACCGGCCGCAGGTGGCGTGGCCGCTGGTGGGGCTGGTGGTGGGCGGGGCCCTGACGGCCAGCCTGCAGCGCAGCGGCCTCAGTTCATTCACCTTTTTCGTCACGCTGGTGGTGCTGCTTTCCAGTGCGGCCGGGCTCCTGAGTGCCGCGCTGTTCCGGCGCCAACCTGCCCCGCTGGCGCTGGGCTTCGCGGCCCGCTGGAAAGCGCCCGTTACGCCGCCCTGGCCCGAACTCAGCGTCACGCTCTCGGCGCGCGGCGCGCATCTGCGCAACATTTCCGGCGCGCGCCTGCACCTGGCGGGCTGGTCGCCGGCCGGGGTGAATGCGTGGTACCGCGTGCGCAGTGAACAGGGCCAGCCGCTGGCCGAACTGGCCGCCGGGCAGGAGGCCGTGCTGCCGGTGTCGGCCTACGATTCGGGGGTGCGGGTGTGGTACGCCGCCGCGCGCACGCCCGGCACCCCCCACCTGTTCCGCGCCGACTGGACCCCCACCGCCTACGCCGAAACCCGCGTGCTGAACTGAGGGCGCCCAGCCAGACCGGGGCGGGCCTCTCCCCTGCCTCCAGCATGCGCCTGCGCCCTTCCCCACCTGCGCCCTATTTTTCACCCCTGCCCCACCGGCCGTTCTCACGCCGCTCTGAGAAGCGCGGGCTATGGTGGGCAGATCGTGAGTCTGGTGTTTGACTGGTCGGCGCTGCGCGCCCTGACAATGGATGCGGGCACGGGCGGCACGCTGCGGCAACACCCCGAGGATTTTCGGGTGGAGGAGCTGCCCGCCTACCCCCTGTCCGGTGAGGGCGATCACCTGTTCATTCAGGTGGAAAAGCGCGGCCATACCACCGCGCATGTGCTGCGCGAACTGGGCACCCAACTGGGGGTGCGTGACCGCGATGTGGGGGTGGCCGGCCTCAAGGACCGCCACGCGGTGACCACCCAGTGGCTGAGCCTGCCCGCACGCTATGAGGACCGCCTGGGCCAGTTTGCCCTGGAGGGCGTGCAGGTGGTGCAGGTCACCCGCCACACCAACAAGCTGGGCCTGGGCCACCTGCGGGGCAACCGCTTCGTGGTGCGGGTGCGCGGGGCGCCGGGGCAGGCCGAGCCCGCCGCGCGCCTGCTGGAGCAGCTGCGCTTGCGCGGCGTGCCCAACTACTTCGGCCCGCAGCGCTTCGGGCTGGGCGGCCTGAATGCCGAAGAGGGCCTGCGTGTGGTGCGCGGCGAGTCACGGGTGCGCGACCCCCGGGTGCGCCGCTTTCTGACCACCGCCCTGCAGAGTGTGGTGTTCAATGCCTTTGTCAGCCTGCGGCTGGAACGCGGGGTCTTTGACGCCCTGCTGCGCGGCGACATGGCCAAGAAGCACGACACGGGCGGCGTGTTTCAGGTGGAGGACGCCGCCGCCGAGTCTGCCCGGGCCGCCCGGGGCGAGGTCAGCGCCACCGGTACGCTGTTTGGCAAGAAGGTGCGCTCCCTGGGCGGCGACGCCGGCGAACTGGAACAGGCGGCCCTGGGCGCGCTGGGCCTGAGCCCGGAGATGTTCCTGTCGCGCAAGGGCGACCGCCGCCTGACGCGGGTGTTTCTGGACGAGGCCAGCGTGCAGCCTGAAGAGGACGGCTACACGCTGGCCTTTGTCCTGCCGCGCGGCAGTTTTGCCACCAGCGTGCTGCGCGAGATCATGAAAACCCAGGTGGACACGCCGGACGCCGTGGACAGCGAGCCTGAAGATGAAGGAGTGAGCGCATGAGATCCCGTTTCCTCTGGTCCCGCGTAGCGCTGGCGGCGCTGCTGTGCCTGGGTACCACGCCGGCCCAGGGCGCCACCCCCACCCTGACCCTGAAACTGACCCACGGCGGCGCGCTGCTCAGCGGCGCCCTGCGCGTCAGCCGCACCGACGAACTCACCGGGGTCTGGAGCAGCGTGGGCCGCGCGCGCATGCTGCGCTGCACGCCGCGCTGCGAGGTGGTGGGCACCCTGCCGGTGCCGGGCGTGCTGAACCTGGGCACCGGCAGCAGCTACCGCGTGGTGCTGGGGGGCAACTTCAAGGTGGGGCAGAAGGTCAGCCTCGTGCTGCGCTACCGCAACACCCAGATCACCAATCTGATGGCCACGGTGGCCCGCTGAGCATGGCGCCGGACGCTGGCCTGCGCGCGGCCTTTCTGGGAGCGCATTACGGCCTGGGCGGTGAGCGCGTGACCCTGCAGGGCACCCAGCCGGGCCACCGGCCGCCCTGGGCGCCCCCGGGTGGGCGCTGGGCCATGATAACCGCCTACAATCCGGGCGCGCAGCCCCAGAGCCGGGCCGAGAACGTGTCGGCCCAGGCGCGCCTGCGGCAACAGGCCGCCCGCTGGGCCCCGCTGGAGACGGTCAATGGCAGCGGCCCCCACGCCGAACCCAGCCTGCTGCTGCGCGGCGTTCCCCTGCGGGAAGCGGCGGCGCTGGGCCGCGCCTCTGGGCAGGTGGCCATCGTCTGGGGGGTGGGCCGGCGCGCCGCGCTGGTGTGGCTGCAGGGGGAGGGCGCGCGGCCCGAGCGGCACTGGCTCAGCCCGGTCCCCTGAAGCGTCTGCCAGGACCTGCCGTTCACCGGGGGCGGCGGTATACTGCCCGATTGTGACGCTGGACGCGACGGACGCCATCTCGCCGCTGGGGGTGCTGCCCCCACCGGGGCCGACGTGCATTCACCTGCCCCTGAACGTGACCCCCCAGGACCTCGCCCGTTACGCGGTGGGGCTGGCCAACGCGCGCGGCGGCACCGTGCTGGTGGGCGTGGATGTGGTGGAGCAGCCCGTGCCCCCCGAACGCGACGCGGGCGAGTTGCACCCCCTGATGGTCACCCACGCCATCTTCGAGCTGTCGGGTGGGCGCCTGACCGTGAATGTGCAGCACCACCGCCTGCCGGGCGGCCTGAAAGTGCTGGCGGTGTTCGTGCCGCACGCGCCCTATGTGCTGGCCGCCCCCGACGGCTCGGTGATCGCCTGGGACGGCGCGCATCTGGTACCGGTCACGCCCTCGGCGGCCGAGCCAGTGGCGGCCCCGGATTACACGGCCACCGTGCCCCCCGACGCCTCGCTGGCCGACCTGGACCCCGCCGAGGTGGCGCGGCTGCGCAGCCTGGGGCGGCGCCTGAGTGCCTCGGCGCTGCCGGACCTGGATTTTCTGCGCGAACTGGGCCTGCTGACCCCCAGCGGCGGAGCGCTGCGGCCCACGCTGGCGGCCATCCTGCTGGCGGGGACCCCGGCGGCCCTGCGCGCGCACGTGCCGCAGGCCGAGGTGTGCTTTTACCACCACGCCACCCTGGACCCCGAGTTTCAGTTCCGGGAAGACCTGCTGCGCCCCATTCCCGCGCTGCTGACCCGGCTGGCCGAACTGATTCAGGCCCGCAACCGCTTTACCCCGGTGCAGGTGGGCCTGTTCCGCATAGAGGTGTGGGAGCAGGACGAGGTGGTGTACCGCGAGGCGCTGCTCAACGCCCTGACCCACCGCGACTACACCCTGCGCGACGCCGTGCACGTGCATCATTTCCCCGACCGCCTGGAAATCATGAATCCGGGGGGACTGCCCGGGGGCATTACGCCCGGGAACATCCTGCGCCACCAGCCCAAGCGGCGCAATCCGCTGCTGGCCGAGGTTCTGTCGCGCCTGGGGCTGGTGGAGCGCGCGGGCGTGGGCGTGGACAAGATGTACTCGCTGATGCTGAGGCACGGCAAGGAACCGCCGGAGTTCACCCCCTACCCCGACGCCGTGACGCTGGCGCTGCACAGCCCCGGCTTCGACGCCGAATTCGTTCGCTTTGTGGCCCGCAAGCAAGAAGAGATGCAGACCCTGTCGCTGGACATGCTGATTGTGCTGTCCCTGCTGGCGCGCGAGGGTGAAGCCACCCGCGCCCACCTGGCCCGCGCCCTGCAACTGCCCGAGGACCGCACGCCCCGGCTACTGCGCGGCATGGAGGAACACGGCCTCATTGAGCGCGCCGGGGTGGGGCGCGGCATCGCCTACGTGCTGAGCGGGGAGGTGCGCGTGGCGCTGGGCCGGGACCGGGCAGCCCCCATCCCCCCGGCAGAGGTTGCCCCGTCTTCCCTGCCGCCTGTGGCGGCCCCGGAACGGCCCCCGCCCCCCCGCGCCGCCCCGGCCCGCCCCCGGCCAGAACGTGATTCCGGTGGCCCCAGCAGCGCTGAAGTGCGCGCCGCCGCCCTGACCCTGGCGCGCGAACAGGGCCGCGTGCGCAACGTGGACCTGCGCGCGGCGTGCGGCCTGAACACCCAGCAGGCGTGGCGGGTGCTGCGCCGCCTCGTGCAGGACGGTCTGCTGCGCAAGCTGGGCACTGGTACCCGCGACGCCGCTTACGAGCTGGTCCAGGGCAAGAGCTAAGGACGTTGCACCTCACGTTACGACTTTGCAAGAGAGCACCGCAAAGTCTCCACTCCCGGTGCAACGTCCTTTTTTCGATACTCGCTCCGCTCGGTTGATCTCAAGATCAACAGCGAGCTACTTAACCCGGCCAGCCCTGAGGCCAGAGGGCAGGCGCAACCCTGACCAGCGTGGCGAGTTGCGGAACGACCTGCCGCCCCGCCAGAGGCGACCAGGGCCCTGCCCCAGCCGGCTTGTGCTGTGGCGGACCCTGTAGAGGAGAACATGGACAACTTCCAGCACTCTTGGAACTGTTTCCATTGACAGGCCAGGGGGCGACGTGTACGCTAAACGCTATCTGAAGTTCAGCAAGTGGAACCGCTTCACACCGGAAGCGGGCTGGCCGCCGGGTCAGTCGTCCACCCAAGGGGGATGCATGAAGAAAGCCGTTGCGCTCATCAGCCTGTCCGCCGCCATTCTCGCCAGTTCCCAGGCGAGCGCTGTAACCATCACCCTGGCCTGCGGGGCCGTGGGTCAGGAACTGGAACTGTGTAAGGCCGGCGCGGCGCGCTGGGCCAAGAAGACGGGCAACACCGTCAAGGTGTTCGAGAGCCCCAACCTGACCAACGACCGCCTGGGCCTGTACCAGCAGCAGCTGGCCGCCAAGAGCAGCGACATTGACGTGTACCAGCTGGACGTGGTGTGGCCGGGCCTGCTGGCCCAGCACTTCGTGGATCTGCGCGGCAAGGTGCCTGCCAGCGAGGTCAACGCGCACTTCAAGGGCATCATTGACGCCAACACCGTGAACGGCAAGCTGGTGGCCCTGCCCTGGTTTACCGACGCCGGGCTGCTGTACTACCGCACCGACCTGCTGAAAAAGTACGGCTTCAAGGCCGCCCCCAAAACCTGGACCGAACTGGCCCTGATGGCCAAGAAGATTCAGGACGGCGAGCGCAAGACCAACAAGGCCTTCAGCGGCTTCGTGTGGCAGGGCAAGAACTACGAGGGCCTGACCTGCGACGCCATGGAGTGGCTGGTGTCCTTTGGTGGCGGCACCATCGTGGACGCCAAGGGCAACATCACCATCAACAATGCCCAGGCTGCCAAGGCGCTGGACACCGCCGCCAGCTGGGTCAAGAGCATCAGCCCCGCCGGCGTCACCACCTACGACGAGGAAGCCGCGCGCGGCATCTTCCAGGCAGGCAACGCCGCGTTCATGCGCAACTGGCCCTACGCCTGGGCGCTGGGCCAGGGCAAGGACAGCAAAGTGGCCGGTAAGATCGGCGTGGCGCCGCTGCCCAGCGGTGGGGCGCGCAACGCCGCGACCCTGGGCGGCTGGCAGCTGGGCGTGAGCAGCTACTCCAAGAACCAGGCCGCGGCCATCAGCCTCGTGCGCTACCTGGCCGGCCCGGAAGAGCAGAAGATTCGCGCCATTCAGGGCGCCTACAACCCCACCATCCAGAGCCTCTACAAGGACAAGGACATCCTGGCGAAGAACCCCTTCTTCGGCAGCCTGTACAGCGTCTTTACCAGCGCGGTGGCCCGCCCCTCGGGCCCCACGGGCGCCAAGTACAACCAGGTGTCTCAGGCCTTCTCCACGGCCGTCAGCGACGTGCTGAACGGCAAGATGAAGGGCCAGCAGGCCGTGGCCAAACTCGCCACCGACCTCGCCCGCATCAAGGGCCGGGGCTGGTAAGCACCCAGCGGCGGGCCGCCCAGCCCGCCACGCCTGCGGGGACGCCCACCTTCCGGGTGTCCCCTCTTCCATTTGCTCCAGGGCACCTGGACTGGCCGCACGGCTGCCTGCCCCCCCACTTCGCCCTTCGCCCCGATCCTACCGGCGTTCCCAGCTGACCCCGCCAGGAGGTTTTCCCGGACATGACTGTTCAAGTGCCCACCCCTGCCCGGCCCCGCCGCACACGCGGCATTGAGGCGGCCCGCGCCCGGCAGGCCCTCTGGCTGCTGCTGCCCACCCTGATTGCCATTGCCCTGGTGGCGGGGTATCCGCTGTACCGCACCTTTTATTTCTCGCTGTTTGAGGCCAACCTGACCAACCCGGAGCAGCGCAGCTTTATCGGGCTGGGCAATTTCTGGTTCACCACCCAGGAAGGCGTGGCGCTAGGCTTCCTGCAGGACCCCAAGTGGTGGGGCGCGGTGAAGAATACCTTGCTGTTCACCGTGGTGTCTGTGTTTCTGGAAACCGTGTTCGGCATGATCATCGCGCTGGTGGTCAACAGCGCCTTCAGGGGCCGGGCCCTGCTGCGCACCGCCATGCTGGTGCCCTGGGCCATTCCCACGGTGGTCTCGGCGCAGATGTGGGCCTACCTCTACAACGATTCCTTTGGCCTGATCGGGCGCGGGTTGCTGGGCGGGCAGGCGGTGCTGGCCAATACCGACACCGCCATCTGGGCCCTGATTGCCGTGGACGTGTGGAAAACCACCTCGTTCATGGCGCTGCTGATTCTGGCGGGCCTGCAAAGCCTGCCGGGCGACATGTACGAGGCCGCCGACGTGGACGGCGCCAGCAAATGGACGCAGTTCTGGAAGCTGACCCTGCCGCTGCTGCGCCCGGCGCTGCTGGTGGCCCTGGTGTTCCGCAGCCTGGACGCCCTGCGCGTATTCGACGTGATGTCGGTGATGCTGGGCAACGTGAACGCCGCCAGCACCTCCATGACCGGCTACGCCCGGCAGGCGCTGATTGACAACCAGTTGCTGGGCATGGGCAGCGCGGTCAGCGTGGCGGTGTTCCTGATCATCATGGTGATCGTGGTGATCTACGTGACCGCCTTCCGGGTCAAGTTCGATTAGGGGGCCTGCTGCCATGAACCTGAAAACTGCCAAACCCGAGCTGTATTACCTGCAACGCGCGGCCTTTTACCTGCTGGTGCTGGTGATTACCGTGTACCTGCTGGCCCCCTTCTTCTGGGCGGTGCTGACCAGTCTGCGCTCCCCGGGCGACCTGTTCCTGACACCGGGTGAGTTTATCGCCGCGCCCACCACCTTTCAGAACTACGTGCAGGTGTTTTCCAACCCCAACTTCCAGCGCGGCCTGCTGTACAGCCTGATCGTGGCCGTGGGCTCGGTGCTGGTGAGCCTGCTGATCGGGTCGTTTGCCGCCTACGCCCTGGGCCGCTTCCGCTTCAAGGGCAAGACGGTCATCCTGTATGTGATTCTGGGCGTCAGCGTTTTTCCGCAAATTGCTGTCCTGGGGGGACTGTACTCTTTCCTACAAGGCGCAGATAGCGCTCTGAATGCGGCGATTGAAGCCAGCTCCTCAGGGACGCTTGATCGTTTTCTCGATGCCTTCAAGCTCTACAACCGCCCTCTGGGTCTGATTCTCTCGTATCTGATTTTCACCATTCCGTTCACGGTGTGGGTGCTGACCAGTTTCGTGCGGGACATCCCGGGCGAACTGGAGGAAGCGGCGCTGGTGGACGGCGCCAGCCCCCTGCAGACCCTGTTCCTGGTGCTGTTTCCGGTCATGATGCCGGCGCTGGTGACCACAGGGCTTCTGGCCTTTATCAACGCCTGGAACGAGTATCTGTTCGCGCTGACCTTCACGAGCACCAACCGCACGGTGCCGGTGGTGATCGCCAACTATTCCGGCGCCACGCAGTTCGATCAGCCATGGGGGCCCATCATGGCGGCCAGCATCGTGGTGACCATTCCGCTGATCATCCTGGTGCTGGTGTTCCAGCGCAATATCGTCTCGGGCCTGACCGCCGGAGCGGTGAAGGGCTGAACCCAAAGCCGCATCATTCCGGCGCCGCCTCTCCCTGTGGAGAGGCGGCGCCCGTGTCTGGCATTCAGTTCAGATGGCTCTCGGGGGCCTGAGAGGCGCCGTAGGTCACCGCCACATCGCGCAGCAGCTGCCGGGCGAGGTTCAGCAGCGCGTCCTCGGTGTCCTGCTCCACCCGAAACCCACCGCTCTGGCCGTATTCGCCCTGAAAAGCACCGTTCACCCAGCGCACCCGTACCAGCACCTCGCACAGCCCCAGCCGCAGCCACGCGGCATGAAAACTGCCGCTGGGCGGGGGGCGCAGGCGCACCGTGGCGTCGGTGGTGAAGTCCAGGGTGACGTTGTTCAGCGGCAGTCCCGGGCCACTGGCGGTGCGCAGGGCGTGGTACAGCGCGTTCAGGAACGCCTCGCAGGCGCGCTGCTCGGCCTGGCGCTGGGCGGCGCAGCGGCGAATGACCGCCTGTAACTCGTCGAATTCACTCATGGCAGCAAATCGGCAGGCCGGGAGCGCCCGACCTGCCTGTGAAGCGCGCGGCGCTCAGCCCTCGCGGCCACTGGTGGCGTCGCCCATGTTGGTGCTGGGCGGGTCACTGGCGTCCATGCTCTGGGTCATGGCGATGTCCTGCTTGTCCAGGCCCTCGCGGCGGTAGTCACCGGGCGACTTGTTCTCCTTGTCCACCGCCGCTTCAATCTCGGCCTCGGCACTGGGGCGGCCCATGAACTGCAGGTCCACGTTGCTGATCTCGCCCTCGTGGCGCACAGTGCCTTCTGCCGGGGACGCAGGCGGTGTGGGGGTCTGGTCATCGCGCTTGGTCATGGCTGTACGCTACCGCTGGGGCGCGCCGCGTACCTGAACAGCTTCTTCATGCACCCCTGCGCCCGTCCGGGCCCCCGCGCCTGACCCCACGCGCCGTTCAGGCATTCAGCTGCAGCACGCTCTGATTGCCGCGCAGCACATACACCAGCACGCCCAGGCCTGCCAGCGCCGCCGCCCGCTGTTCCAGGTCACGCACGGTGTCGGGGGGCGCGCTCCACTGCCGCCGGGGCTGCTCGCCGGGCTCCAGATAAAAACCCTCTGGAATGGCCACAAGGCTCACGCGGCTGGCCGTGGCGCGGGCGCGCAGGGCCTGCTCCACCAGTTCGGGGGCCGCGCCCGCGCTCAGGATAATCAGGTTGCCCCCGGCCCGCACGGGGGGTAGGGCCGACACGCTCCGGGTGGGAGCCAGCCGGGCCAGCACCCCCAGGGCCGCGCGCAGGGCCCCGGGGTCGCGGCCCATGGGGGTTGCCTGGGGGCCAGTGGCCACCGCCACGGGCAGGTTCAGGTCCAGCGCGGCCTGCACCAGACTGGCGCCCAGACGCGCGGCGCTGTCGGCAAATACCTCGCCGCCCCCGCTGGTGTCCACAAACACGGTGAGGCTGCTGGCAGCGGTGCGCTCCAGTTCGCGCACCGTCAGGGTGCCGGTGCGGGCTGACAGGCGCCAGTGTACGCGCCCCGGTGGGTCGCCGGGCACGTAAGGGCGAGCCCCCCGCAGGCTGATGGGATCGTCCAGCCCCAGGCTGCGGCTCAGCTCGCCCTCGCTCAGCAGGGGACGCAGCACCTCCGGCAGGCGCAGGCCGTGGGTGCCGGGAAACACCTCCAGGGTGGTGGGCGGGCCCGGCAGCGGCAGCTGGTGCCAGAACAGGCCCAGGGGATCGGCCCAGTGCAGGGTGGCCCCGGGCCAGGTCAAGGCCCCCCGGCGGTTGAGCCGCACCTGGGTGTGCCAGTCGTGCGTGGTCTCGCCCAGGTGCAGGCCCCCGGCGGCCAGCGGTTCGTCCGGCACCACGGCGCCCGGGGTGGGGTCGGTCACGCGCACCCGCAGCGGTCGGCGGCTGTGCAGGCGCACGGTCACGGTCAGGGGCACGCTCTGGCCTTCAAACGCGGCGGGCGGCAGGGTGCGCGTGAGGGTCACGGCGGGGGGGCGGCGCGACAGGACCCACAGCCCCAGCGCGACCAGGCCCACCAGCCCCAGATACAGCAGGGCCGCCAGCACAGGGTTCATGCGGCCCCTGCCGCCACGCCGCCGGCCTCAGCCACCGGCCCGGTCACCCGGCACCTGCCCCCACCGTCATCGCCGCAGCCTCGGCAGCCGCCGTTTCAGCCGGCACAGGCTCGCGGGCCAGCACCTCCCCCACGATGGCCTCGGCGGGCTGGCCCTGCAACCGGGCCTCGATCTTCAGGCTCAGGCGGTGGGCCAGCACCGCGGCGGCCACCCGCTGCACATCGTCCGGGGTCACGAAGGCGCGCCCCGAGAGCCACGCCAGCGCCTGCGCCGAGCCCTGCAGCCCCAGACTGGCGCGGGGCCCGCCGCCCAGCGTCACGTGGGTATGGGCGCGCGTGGCCGCGCTCAGCCGCGCGATATACCCCTGCACCGCCTCCGAGACGAACACGCCCCGCACTGCCCGCTGCGCCGAGAGCAAGTCGGCCGGGGCGACCACCGCCCCCAGCGCCGCGATGGGGTGCTCGCCCTGCAGGCGCCCCAACATCCGCACCTCTTCTTCCAGCGTGGGGTACCCCACCGAGAGGCGCAGCAGAAAGCGGTCCAGCTGCGCTTCGGGCAGGCGGTAGGTGCCCTCGTGCTCCACGGGGTTCTGGGTGGCGATCACCACGAACGGCCGGGGCAACAGGTGGGTCACGCCCGATTCCGTGACCTGCCCCTCGCCCATGGCCTCCAGCAGCGCGGCCTGGGTCTTGGGGGTGGCGCGGTTGATCTCGTCGGCCAGCAGCAGGCCGGTGAAGATGGGCCCCGGCACGAACTCGAATTCACCGCTGCCCGGGCGGTACACGCTCACGCCGGTCACGTCGCTGGGCAGCAGGTCCGGCGTGAACTGCACGCGGCGAAAGCCCAGGCCCAGGCTCAGCGCCAGGGCGCGCGCCAGCATGGTCTTGCCGGTGCCGGGGGCGTCTTCCAGCAGGACGTGGCCCCCGGCCAGAATGCCGGCCAGGGCCAGCGTGGTGACTTCTTCCTTGCCCACCAGCACCTGGGCAACGTTGTGCAGCACAAGACGGGCGAACTCGGGGGTAGGGGCAGGGGTGTGGGTCATGGAGTGTCCTCGGGGGGGGTCAGGGTGGGGGCCAGGGTCTGAAGGGTGCGGGCAGCGGCCTCGGCGGCCTGGGCGTCCTGTTCGGTCAGCTGGCCGCCGTAGCGCACAGGCTCGTAGGCGGCGGTCAGAGCCTGCAGGGGAGCGGCCAGCGCGGGGTGGGCGGCGCCCAGGCGCGCGGCGTAGGCGGCGGGGGTTTCGGCGGGCGTGCGGGCCAGTCCGGCGGCGGCCAGTCCGGCGCTGGCCTCGCGGTATGCCTGACGCACGCGGTGCAGGGCTTCGGGGGCGGCGCCCTGAGCATGTGCAGCGCCCGGCTCGTGGGGGCTTTCGGCCAGGGCGGGGTCGGCACGCAGCCGCAGGCACAGCAACCACAGACCCAGGCCCAGAAACAGCAGGGCCGTCAGCCAGGGCAGTGCCTTCAGCAGCAGGGCCAGGGGCAACAGGCGCGGGGCAACGGCTTCCCCTTCTGCCCCGCCCTGGCCCAGTTCGTTCCGTGTTTCCTGGATCGGGAACCCAGGCACGCCGCTTCCATCGCTGTTCAGGAACAGCAGGCCAGCCGCCACGCCCCATGCCAGCCCCAGCATCAGCAGCCCCAGCACCATGGCCAGTTCCACCGGATGTGGAGGCCCCCGGCGCCGCGTCCGGCCCTGAAAGACCCGCCACGCCGCCGCCAGGCACAGCAGACCGCCCAGCAAGGTCAGTTCGCCCGGCAAGCCCAGTTCGCCCAGATTCATCTGTGGCGTCGGCGCGACAGAACCGCTGGCCCCCGGTTCCGGGGCTGGACGCTCGGTTTTTCGTGTAGGCGGCTGGGCGACGGCCTGTTTCCCCCCCGCCACCCTGCCCGTCTCCAGGCGCACGGCGGTCCACAGGGGCGGCGCTGGAGGCAGCAGCGCCGCCAGCAGCGCCGCCAGCAGGGTGACACCCAGGAGTCCCGCACCCAGCAGGCCCCACCACGCCCGCCGCTCGGGCCACAGCGGGTCAGCCGCGTGGTGCCCCGGCCGGGCCAGGGCTCCGCCCACCAGCGCCGCCAGGACCAGAGGCTGCGGGAACAGCAGGCCAATCAGGAGTGGGGCGAGGAGCCCGCGCCGCCGGCCCTCTTCCAGGATGGTGGCCCCCCAGATCAGCGCGAAGCCCAGGACACTGAACAGCACGTACTGAGCGCCCAGCGCTGCCAGGGCCTCCGGCTGGCCCAGCACCCCGGGCAGCGCCGTAAGCAGCCACAGCCCCAGCAGCAGTTGTGTGATCAGGGTGCGGCCCTGGGTCCACACTGGCCAGCGCACCCCGAGCGCCAGCAGGGCCGACAGCGCGGCCACCGTCCACCACGGCAGCGCCCCGGCCAGGGCCAGCGGCAGCAGGGCCACGCCGTAAGGGGCCAGGCGCGTGCCCGGCGACAGAGGCGGGGCGGCGCTTACCACAGTTCGTTCCGCACAGGGATGGGCATGACGGCGCCAGGATACGGTGTGCGGGCGCTGCGTACCTGGAGATCTGCCCAAGAGCAGCCCCGCCGCCGTCAAAGCCGGCAGCGGGGCAGGGCTAGACCTGAATGCTCAATCCAGGAAGTCGCGCAGCTTGCGGGTGCGGGATTCATGGTACTTGAGCTTGCGCAGCGCCTTGTTCTCAATCTGGCGAATGCGCTCGCGGGTGACGCTGAAACGCTGCCCCACCTCTTCGAGGGTGTGCTCGCGGCCGTCCACCAGGCCCTTGCGGAACTTCAGCACCATGGCCTCGCGCTCGGTCAGCTTGGAGAGGGCCTTTTCCAGTTCCTCGGACAGCAGGGTCTTGGCGGCGTTCTCCACCGGGCTGTCCAGGTTCTCGTCGGGAATGAAGTCGCCGTAGAAGGAATCTTTCTCGTCCCCGATGGGGGTTTCGAGCGACACCGGCTCCTGGCTGACCTTCTGCACCTCTTCGACCTTGGCGGCGTCCCAGCCGGGGCCCATCGCCTCAGCGATTTCCTCGTAGGTCGCCTCGCGCGAGAGTTCCTGCTGCAGCTGCCGCGCGGTGCGGGTGAGCTTGTTGATGGTCTCGACCATGTGCACCGGAATGCGGATGGTGCGGGCCTGGTCGGCAATGGCGCGGTTGATCGCCTGCCGGATCCACCACGTGGCGTAGGTGGAGAACTTGTAGCGGCGGCGGTACTCGAACTTCTCCACCGCGCGAATCAGGCCCTGGTTGCCTTCCTGAATCAGGTCCAGGAAGCCCAGGCCGCGCCCGGTGTACTTCTTGGCAATAGACACCACAAGGCGCAGGTTGGCTTCAATCAGGCCCTGGCGGGCGGCGGCGCCGTCTTCCATCTGGCGCATCAGGCGGCGGCGGCCCCGGTCGTCCAGGTCCAGGTCCTCGTCCAGCACCTTGCGGGCTTCCTCGCCCTCTTCAATGCGGCGGGCCAGCGCAATTTCTTCTTCCAGGGTCAGCAGCGGCACCCGGCCGATCTCGTGGAGGTACTGGCGCACCGGGTCGTTGGACACCGCGCGGGGCATGTCGTCGAAGTATTTCTCCTCGTCGTCATCCTGCGCGGCGGCCGCGACGGTGCCCTCCTCGGCGTCTGCCTCGTCGGCGTCGTCCTCGTCCTCATCCAGATCCTGAACCTCGATGTTCTGGCCGGCCAGGAACAGCTGCATGTCTTCAAAGGCGTCGGGGCTTTCGGGGTCCAGGCCCGCCGCTTCCAGGGCCGCCGCCAGCGCCGTGGCAATGTCCTCGCTGGACAGCACCCCCGCCGCGCGCCCGGCTTTCAGCAGCTCCTGAATGCTGGGGTGGGCGTAATACGGCTTCTCGGCGGGGCCGCCGGCCTTGGGGGCCAGCGCGGGCTTGGCGGTCTTGGCCGCTTTGGGCGTGGCCTTGCCGGCCTTGGGGGCCGGTTCGGGCAGGGCCGGGGCCTCGGCCACGCCTTCAGGGGCGCTGGCCGGGGCCGCTTTCTTGGTGGCCTTGGGCTTCTCGGCTTTGGGGGCCTTGGGGGCCGGGGCGCTGGCTTCGGGGCTGGCCGCCTTGGCCTTGGCAGCGGGTTTGGCGGCTTTCTTGGCGGGCGCGGCCACCGGGGTGGGAGCGGCGTCTGCGGCCGTGGGTTCAGCGGGGGCCGCTGCGCCAGCGGGCACGCGGGCGCGCGCGCGCGCAGCGGTCTTCGGGGCGCCTGGGGCAGCGCTGGCGGCGTCGGGGGCGTCTGCTTTTTTACGGGTGCGAACGGGAGAATCTGCCATGCGGCCTCCTGCAGGTGCGGGGAGAGGAAACTGACGGGAAGTGCGCGGGCCCCGGGTCCGGGCCCTGGAAGGGGGTGGCGGGGGGAGCCAGCTGAAAGCGCGTCAGTCTAGCAAACGGGCCGGGCGCGTCTGGAAAGTGAAAGCACGGGCGGTGAAGGGAAGGCCAACAGACAGGGTACGCGCTTTGGTGGGGGATGGTTCCCGGCCTGCTGGCCGGGGCCCAGGCGCCCTGCGGCTTCCGTCTGTTGCGCCGACACAGCGGACAAGCACCGCTGGGCCGGCGCGACGCCCGGAGGGGCGCCCACCTCTCCCTCGCGCTGCGGCGCCTGAAACGAGTTCCGAACCGACCGGAGGAAGCAGGAAAGAGTGCGGATGTCCGGGAATCGGAGAAACAGCCAGTTCTTTCCCGGATGTGACGGAAATGGACGGCAGTCCGTCTGACAAGTCCGCTCGGCTTGAAGCGCTGACAAAAGCGACGGGAGCGGAGTCCGTCCTACTGCCGGGCTTCTTTGATGTCCAGCTTGCCGGTAAATCTGCTGTACTCCACGACCAGTTCGTATTTGCCCTGCGCGCCGTTGGCCAGCACATTCAGCCCCCATTCGCCCTTGGGGCACACCTGCCCGGCCACCTGCACGCCCCGGGGGTCCAGCAGGCGCAGGGTGATGGTGCCGCGGTTCACCTCGCAGACCCCGCGCATGCCCAGGGTCTGCTTTTCGTCGAAGGCGTTCAGGCCGTAGCGGCTTTCCCCGGTGGCGTTGAGCATATAGGTCGGGGTCAGGGTCACGTAGCCGAAGCGCAGGCCGAACGTGAAGTACATCAGCGTCAGGACCAGGGCCAGAGCAGCAAGCAGCAACCGCATTCCCGGTAGTGTACTCCGTCTGAAGGTCCCGTGAAGACCCCCTCCCCCACCCAGGGGCGCGGCGCCAGGAAGCGGGCCCCGGTTCGCCCGCCCCCGCCGCGTTCAGGAGGTCAGGGCCGCCGAGAGCCGCGCGGCGCCGTCTTGCAGGGTGCGTTCGGGCAGATGCGCAAAACCCAGCAGCAGCGCGGGCGCGCAGGCCCCGCTGGCCAGCGGCCCCACGGCGCTCAGGCCCACGCCCAGGCGGGCGGCGCGGGCCAGCACCTCGGCCTCGGTCCAGGGCGCGGGCAGCGGCAGGTACAGGTGCAGCCCGGCCGCCACCGGCACCGGGGCCCAGCCGGGCAGCGCGCGCTGCAGGGCCGCGCACAGGGCCGCCTGCCGCCGGGCGATCACCTCGTGGGCGCGGCGCAGGTGGCGGCTGTAGGCGCCGCTGCCCAGCACGTCAGCCAGGGCCAGGGCGTCCAGCCGCGCCGGAAAGCGGTCGGTGAGGGGCCGGGTGGCGGCCAGCACGCGCAGCACTTCTGGCGGGGCCACCAGAAAGCCGCTGCGCGTGACCGGCGCCAGGCTCTTGCTAAAGCTGCCCAGCAGAATCACCTGTTCAGGGGCCAGCCCCTGCAGCGCGGCTGGGGGGCGCCCGGTGTGGTGCAGATCGGCGGCGTAGTCGTCTTCCAGCACAAAGGCCCCGGTGCGCCGCGCCCACACCACCAGCGCCTGACGCCGCGCCGCGCCCAGCGGCACCCCCGTGGGGTACTGGCAGCCCGGCGTGACATACGCCAGCGTGGCCCCGGCCGGCAATTGACCGGGCTGCACTCCCTGCGCGTCCACCGGCACCGGCACCACCTGGGCCCCGGTGGCGGCCAGCGCCGCGCGGGCGCCGGGATAGGTGGGGTCCTCCACGGCGGCCACCCGCCCGGGTTCCAGAAACACGCGGGCCAGGGCGTCCAGGGCGCTCTGGGTGCCGCCGGTGAGCATCACCATCTCGGGGGTGACCTGCGCGCCGCGCCCGGCGTTCAGGTGAGCGGCCAGGGCCCGGCGGGTGGCCAGCGGCCCCAGGCTGCCGGCGTCCTCGTGGGCGGGCTGGTCGCCCGCGCGCCGGGCCAGGGCCTGGGTCCAGGCGCGCTCCGGGTACAGTTCCGGCACCGGCTGACCCACGCGGAAATCCACGGCAAAGGGCCCGCCCGCTTCCTCCACCTGCCCGGCCAGGGCGCGCTGGGCCCAGCGGCTCAGGGGCAGGGGGGCCGGGGAGGGCGGCGGGGCCCCCAGGGGCGGGGCGGCCATCACCGTACCGCTGCGGCCCTGAGCACGCACGTAGCCCTCGGCCTGCAACTGTTCCAGGGCGTCCACCAGGGTGTTGCGCGACACGCCCAGCGCCTCGGCCAGTCGGCGGTGGCCGGGCAGGCGCGTGCCCTGGGGCACCAGACCGCGCGCTGCGGCCTCGCGCAGGGTGCGGGCCACCAGGGCGCGCCGGGTCTCGCCGGGCTGCGGGCTCAGCGGCGGCAGGCGCTCAATCCAGGCGTCACTCACGCGCCGCTCAGTTCACGCGCCAGCCACTCCGTCCGGCCACCCTCGGCCTCCAGCGCGGGGCCAGCCAGGGCCAGAAAGCGGTCACGCGCGGCCTGGGCGTCGGCCAGGGTAATCCCGTGCGCGCCTGGGTCGCGCAGCAGCGCCTGCAGCAGCGGGGCCACCGGCGTCTGGGGATGCAGCTGCCCCGCCACCACGACATCGGCGGCCCAGCGCAGCAGCCAGTCCAGCGCGTAGGGGGCCGGTTCCAGCACACAGCCCCCGGGGTAGGGAATGCGGCCCGGGGCAGGAAAGGCGACGGCGGCAGTCATGGGCCCAGGATGGAGCAGTGGGTGGGTTGGGGAACAGGAGGCCCGTTACGTGGGACACGAGAGAAGGGGCCAGGCTTGGCGACCTGACCCCATGGTTGGGGTGGTTTGGAGAAGCTGCGGAGGTTGCCCCAGCCCCCCTCCCCCGGACACGCAGAGCTGCGCAGTAGAGGGGGGGGCTTTTCCGCTGCGCTGGGCAAGAGTTCTTACTGGGGTTGGCGGCCTTGCTCCATTCGTTGGCGTGTCCGGCCTCGGCACCATCCTTCGCCGCCACGCAATGGCCCGCGCCCTTCGGACCTCAGCGCGAGTCAGCCTCTGTCACCGAATCAAGAGGAGCGACGTGCAGAGCTGCCCCGCAGAGGGGCGGTCCCCGAGCGAGTGGGGCCACGTTCGACAGCCTCGTCTGCACCTGGGCGGTACGGGGGCAAGCAGGCCCGGTGCGGCCTATCAGGTTCGACGTTCAAAAGCACAACACCGTGCGCCGTCTTTTCCTCCGCGGTTCCCACTCCCCTCTCCTGCGCACCGCTTCCTGCCTCCTTTCTTGTCCTACACCCCACGACCCACAACCCCTCACCCCACCGCTGGCGAGGTTTCCAGGGCGCGCAGCACCGCCTGGGTGAAGGTCTGGGTGTCGGCCTGCCCGCCCAGGTCGCGGGTGGGGTGCTGGCGCAGGGCCAGGGCCACGGCGCGGTCCACCTGGTTGGCGGCGTCGGGGCGCCCCAAGCCGTGGCGCAGCAGCATGCCCGCGCTCTGAATGGCGGCGGCCGGGTTGGCCATGCCCTGGCCGGCAATATCGGGTGCGCTGCCGTGAATGGGCTCGAACAACCCCGGACCGTCACCCAGCGAGGCACTGGGCATCAGCCCCAGGCTCCCGGGAATCACGGCCGCCAGATCCGAAAGGATGTCCCCGAACAGGTTTTCCGTTACCACCACGTCGTAGCGGCTGGGGTTGGCCACGATCAGCATGGCCACTGAGTCCACGTATTCATGGTTCAGGTGAATGGAGCGGTATTCGCGGTCGCGCAGCGCCTGCACGTCGCGGCGCCACAGCTCGGAGACCTCCAGCACGTTCGCCTTGTCCACGCTGGTCACGCGGCCCTTGCGCTGTTCGGCCGCCCAGAAAGCCACTTTCGCCACCCGCTCCACCTCTGGGGTGGTGTAGCGCATGGTGTTGTAGGCCACGTGGCCCTCAAGGCGGCGGTCGCCATCAAAGTAGATGCCGCCCAGCAGCTCGCGCACAATCAGAATGTCCACGCCCCGGGCCAGTTCGGGCTTGAGGGGCGAGAGGTGTTCCAGGCCCGGCTGCACCCGCACCGGGCGCAGGTTGGCGTAGCACCCCAGCGCCTTGCGCAGCGCCAGCAGGCCGGACTCCGGGCGCAGGTGCCGGGGCAGGCGGTTCCAGGGGCTGTCGTGCGCGCCGCCCACGGTGCCCAGCAGTACGGCGTCGGCGTCCTGCAGGGCGTCGCGGGTGCGCTGGGGAAAGGGGTCGCCGTGCGTGTCAAAGGCGCCGCCGCCAATGGCGTGTTCCTCGGTAATGACGTCCGGCGCCACCTCGCGCAGCACCGCCACCGCCGCTGCGGTTACTTCGGGGCCAATGCCGTCGCCGGGCAGGGTAATGATCTTGGGCATGGGGAACTCCTTGTTGGGGGGTGTGGGCTGTGGGACAGGAGCTAAGTAGCTCGCTGTTGATCTTGAGATCAACCGAGCGGGCTGGAACAGCTGCGCCGCAGAGCGAGTATCGAAAAAAGGACGTTGCACCGGGAGTGGAGACTTTGCGGTGCTCTCCTGCAAAGTCGTAACGTGAGGTGCAACGTCTTTAGAACCTACAGCCCACGACCTGCGCCCTCTTTCATGTATTCCAGCCAGCCGCCAGCCTGCTGCACGTCCAGGGCGAACTGGGGCACCGGCACAAAGCGCAGGGTCTGCCCGGTGCGGGTATTCGTGACCGTGCCGCCCGTCAGGTCCAGCTCGGCCGGGTCGCCGTCCTGAAAGGCGGCCACGATGCCCTCACATTCCAGGGCCAGAAAGCCGTTGTTGATGGCGTTGCGGTAAAAGATGCGCGCGAAGTTGGGGGCGATCACGGCCGCCACGCCAGCGCCACGCAGGGCCCAGACCGCATGCTCGCGGCTGGAGCCGCAGCCGAAATCCGCCCCCGCCACGATGATGTCGCCCACCTGGACCCGCTTCACGAAGTCCTTGTCGTAGTCCTCCATGGCGTATCTGGCCAGTTCGGCTTCTATGTCGGTGGTGAGGTGGCGGGCGGGAATGATCTCGTCGGTGTTGATGTGGTTGCGGGCAAAGACATGAACGGTGGGCATAGCGGGCTCCTTAGACAGAGGCGAAAAAGGCCAGGAGAGCAGTGAGCAGCCCCGTGGCGGGCAGGCCCACCACCGGCCACATGGCAGGGCGCTGGCGGCGCAGCAACGTGGCGCCAATCAGGCAGAGCAGCCACAGCAGCGGCCAGACAAGCAGCGAGTACGGACCAGACATGTGGTCCCACATGTCCGATTCCGCCAGGGTGTACCTCATCAGCAGGGCGGCCGGAACACCCACCAGCACGCTGCTCAGCAGGGCCTGACCCCGCGCGGCCGGCCAGCGCCACAGGCCGTAGCCCACCCAGGCGCTCCACAGGGCGGTGCCCACGGTCAGCAGGCCGCCCAGGGTCATTTCAGGCGTCTCCGGGGGTAAAGGCGCGCAGTTCTTCGGGCAGGTCCTCGCCGTACAGGTCGCGCCAGGTCACGCCGTCAAAACTCACCTCGGACTCCATGAAGGTCTGGGCCAGGGGATCGGGGTCACGCAGGGCGTCGGTGGGAATGTCCAGGCGCACGGCCGCCGGCACCGGCAGGCGCTGGCCGTCCGGCACCTGCAGTTCCTCGGCAAAGGTGGAGGTCAGCAGTTCGGCAGTCCACGCGGCCCAGGCGGCGGGGTCGCCCGCGCCGGTGGCCTCTCGCAGTTCGGTGCGCAGCCGGTCCTGGTCTTCCCCGGGCACCTCGTTCTCGTCCCATTCGATGCGGCCGTCGGCATGCACCGTCACCGCCACCGTCTCCAGGTCGAAAATCTGGGCCAGTTCGGGCGGCAGGCCGTCCTCCACGGTCTCGCCGTCCTCGTAGGACACCCAGGTTTCACCGTCCAGGGTGTAACTCGCGCCGCCGGGCGCCGGGGTCACCTCCACATTGCCCAGGGTGGCAAACGACAGGCTCAGGGGCGACTGCAGGGGCGCGGGCTGACGCAGGTCAAAGGTCACGCGCTTGGCCTGCGGGCTCTGGACCCCCGCGTCGTCCAGGGCATCCCGGTGCACTTCCAGCCACTCAGCGTCGTCCTGGCCGCACCATTCGCGGGCCAGCACCTCCAGCGGCTCCAGCAGATCGGTGGGCGGTTCGGGGTCCACATCCACGCGGCCCTCGCGCCACACCTCGGCGCGGAAGGTGGCCACCACGTCGCCCTGCAAGCTGGCGGCGGGGTGCTGCATCAGGTACTGCACGGCCCGGCGCGGATCGGTATTGGCGGGAAAGGCCTGCCATTTCTGGCCGTCGAAGGAATGCTGCTCCTCGCGCACGCGCACCCGGCCCCCCTCAATGCGCAGGTCGCGGTCTTCGGGCGCGGCGCCTAGGGCCACTTCGCCCACAAAGCGGCGGTGGGCGGGCACCGGAATGGTGGCCACGTCCTCGGCGGTGTCCAGAAAGCGGTCCACCCCGCCGTGCATGACCAGCCGCGTGCGGTAGGCGCTGGCCCAGGCCGCGCCGTAAGGGTGCGCCAGCTTCAGGGCCCCTTCCAGCCGCTCCCGCAGCCCGGCGTCTTCAGGCGCCCGGCTGAAGGTGAGCGTACCCTCCGCGTCCATGTGCGCTTCGAACGGATGCACGGCCGGCATCAGCCCCAGTTGTTTGCGGCGTTTGGCTTCTCCCATAGCGGTTAGCTTAGACCGTGGGGCGGGGCGGGATGGACCGCGCAGCCCACGGTCAGACCGCCGCTGGCGCGTTGTACGCGCGCGGATCGCTGATGAAGCCGGCGATGGCGCTGGCCGCCACCGTGGCCGGGCTGGCAAGGTAAATCTGCGCCGAGGGGTCACCCATGCGGCCCACGAAATTGCGGTTGGAACTGGAAATACACACGTCGTCCGGCCCCAGCACCCCGGAATGCATGCCCAGGCAGGCGCCGCAACTGGGGTAACTGACGCTGGCGCCCGCGTCCACGAACACCTCCAGCAGTCCTTCCTGCGCCGCCTGTTTCCAGATGGCCTGGGTGGCAGGCACCACGATCATCTGCACGCCGTCGGCGATGCGCCGCCCGCGCAGAATGCGCGCCACGTCGCGCAGATCGCTGATGCGGCCGTTGGTGCAGCTGCCCACATAAGCGTGCGTCACTGCAATGCGGTCGCTGCCCGCCACGCGGCCGTTGCTGGGAATGTGCGGGTAGGCCACGGTGGGCTCCACAGCGCGGGCGTCCACCTCTACCACCACCTTGTACACGGCGTCGGGGTCGGAGTGGTACTCGGTGTACTCCCCGGGCGTGACCCCACGCGCCGCCATGTAGGCCCGCGTGGTGTCGTCCACGGCCACAATGCCGGTTTTACCGCCCGCCTCAATGGCCATGTTGGTGAGGGTGAAGCGGCCCTCCATATCCAGCGCGTCAATGTAGTCGCCCACCCACTCCATCGCCATGTAGTTGGCGCCGTCGGCCCCAATGCGCTTGATGACTTCCAGGACGATGTCCTTGGGGGTCACCCCCGGCTGGGTTTGGCCGGTCACGCGGATCAGCATGGTTTCAGGCACCTTGAACCACACCTTGCCCGCGTAGATGGCCCCGGCGAGGTCCGTGGACCCCACGCCGGTGGCAAAGGCGCCCAGCGCCCCGGCATTGCAGGTGTGGCTGTCGCCGCTCACCAGGGTCTGGCCCGGCTTCATCAGGCCCGTGTTTTCCAGCACCACGTGGGCAATGCCGCCGCGCCCCACGTCGAAGAAGTGCTTGATGCCTTTTTCCTGCACCCAGCTTTTGAGCTTCTGGTACATCTTGGCGGCCTTGATGTTCATGGCGGGCACAGAGTGGTCCGGCACCGCCACAATCTGGTCGGGGTTGAACACCTGATCCATGCCGCGCTCTTCGAGCATGCGCAGGGCGGCGGGGGTGGTGATCTCGTGGCACAGCACCCAGTCGGTGGCGCACTCGATGAGCTGGCCCGGCACCACCCGGTCATGCCCGCTGTGGGCCGCCAGAATCTTCTCGGCAATCGTCATTCCCATGGTTCCCCCTGAACAAGAACACCCCCGGCACCTGTTCTCGGGCCGGGGGCAAATACGCGAACGCTGGGCTGCGCTCAACGCCCCCAACAAAGAAGAAGGTGGGCAGCGGCGTTGAACATGGCGGCAGTGTACGGGGTGGGGTACGTGGGCACAGGAATTGGTGTAGATAGGCGGGGCCCGGGTAGATGAGGCAGCGGCCGTGACCCGCGCGCTTTACTCTGAACGGCCCGCCGGGCGCCATACCCGGCTGTTCCTATCTACTGTTGAGGTTCCCCATGATGACTCTCCTCCTGAAATCCACCCTTCCTCTGCTGGCGCTGTCCCTGATGACGGCCTGCCACCGCTTCGCCCCGGCTCCTTTCGGTGGGATTGGCACCGAAGTGCTGACCGAACAGAGTGCCCTGGACCGCTGCACCACCGTCGCCTGGACCATGCGCGTGCTGGACGCCAGAACTGGCGAGGACCTCAGCGCCACTCTGAAGTACCGCACCCTAGTGGGCGGCAAGGTGCAGGAAGAGGAGCGCGCGTTTGGCCCGGTGCTCCTGAACAGCACGGCCCCACTGTTTCAGATTGTGATTTCGCAGCAGCCGGTCAACGATGGCCTGACCGTCAACGAGTTTACCTGCACAGCAACGGGCGAAACCGTGAAGCTGCCGGCACAAGCTCGCCAGTTGGGCGGCCTTCGGGTCACGCTGGCCGCTCAGGGTAGCTTCAACGCGAGAGAAGGACAGTAACGGAGAAGCAGTGGCCCAGAGCGCTGGGGCCCTGGAACTGCCGCCTGCGGCGAGGGTCTTTCCTCTCAGGGCCTACCTCATCCTGCTGACCCAAAGCTGACGCTCTGCCTTCCCCCACTGGGTGGGCTTGAAGCAGCCCACGTCCGGGCAAAGTTGCATGTCAAACGGTTCGGAGGACATTAGAATCCTGAGCGGTTATGAAGAAACTCCCCCTGACCACCGCCATGCTGGGCCTGACCGTGCTGCTGACGGCCTGCCCGCAGCCCACTCCCCCGGAAGGCCCCAACACAGCTACCCTGACCGTCAACCTGAGCGGCGTGAACACCGCGCCCGTGAAGGTCACAAACACTGCCACGAACGCCGTGCTGTTTGAAGGCGGACTGAACAGCGGCAAGACCTTTAGCGACCTGGCCCTGAATACCGTCCTCAAGGTAGAGCCGGGCGCTGTGAACGGCTATACTGCCCCAGCCGCGCAGACCGTCACCCTGGATGCCAGCAAGAGCATCACGCTGGAGTACAAGGCGGCCGGTGAACCGCTTGAGCCCACCCGAATCAAGGGACAGGTGACGGGCACGACCCTGCAGCTTGACGAGGCCTTCGTGGGAAGCGTGGGGGACCCCTTCTTCGGTGCAACCAAATTGACGCGCAACACGGTGAATCTGGATCTGGCAACCCTGACCCCCTCAATGAACGACCTGAGTGCCGGCTTTCTGAGCGGATGCAAGGTGGAGCGCTCGGCGCCAGATGTCCGCACGCTGTTCAACTCATCTCTGAACACTTACAGCCCCCAGGGCGATCTGCTGGGCGACATCGTCGAGACGGTGGTCTCTGGGCCCGATGCCCAACTTGGAGGGGCGGTTCTCTTCCGTATCTATGCTGATCGGGCCGCCACTTTCAAGGGCACCTGCACCACCCAGGACGGCAAGACGGAAACGATTGACCTGAACTTGAAAGCGGGCTGGAACACCACGGTCTACGGTCAGAGCGGGAACGGCTTTGTCATGCGCATGGCTGACCCTGCTGACCGCATTCAGCTCCTCTTCATTGCCGAGCAACCCAGTGTGGCCGTTCGACTGAGCACCCAGCCGCTCGTATTTTCCAGCAATGAAACGGTTTCTACGGATGTCCGCTTTATTCAGGTGGGCGGTTACACTGGTCAGGTCACCCTCAGCACGGATGTCCCGGGCCTGACTGTGGAGCCGGCCACCCTGTCACTGCCCGCCCTGCCCCGCCTGAGCGCCCAGAGCCAAACCTCGTCCATTCAGGCCATGAGCCAAGCACCGCAACTGGTGAACACCAAACTGACCTTCCGTTACACGGGCGGCAACTACAATGGTCCTTTCCGGCTAATTGTTAAAGACAGCGCGGGTAAAGAGGTGGGCAGCGCCAGTGGCATCCTGAACGCGCAGCGGCCCGGCGTCAACCTGTATGCCAGCGGTTACAACCTCATTCTGCGCCCCGGCGGCACCTTGAATGTAGATGTGACTGCGCAGGGTGTGGGGGGCTTCACGGGTGACGTGACTTTCAGCGCTACCGATCTGCCTGCGGGCGTGACCGTAACCCCGGTAACCAAACCGCTGAACGGTTCGGTGTACGTGGCGCTGCCGCTGCAGGCGTCGGCTGGCGTGGTGCCCGGCACCTATAAGATCACTCTGACAGCGGACGGCGGCAACGGCCGCACGGCCAGCACCAAAGTAGACATCACCATTCCCAAGCCCGGCGTTACGTTGGCCGTCTCTGAGGGCTATTACGGCCCAGTGCTTTATCAAGGTGGCACAGGGGCCGTCACCGTCAATGTCGCCAGCGTGAACGGCTTTAACGGCACCACCACCATCTCAATCGAGAACCTGCCAGCTGGTGTGACCGCCACGCCTAAGACCATTTCGGTCGCGCCGGGCACCACCACCACTGTTCAGATTCCGCTACAAGCCACAGCTGAAGCTACACTGGGTTCTACGACCATCCAGGTCACCAGCCCCGACCGCTCTGCCGATACCTCCACTGGTCCAGGCAATTCCACGACCACGCTCACGGTACGCCCGGCACGCATCAGCCTGGGCACCGGTGCCGGCTACGCTGTCCGCGCCACAGATGGCGTTTGGGTGACCAACAGTGGCTACGACAGTGCCACTGGCCCTTATACAAAGATTTCGCGCTTTACCATGAGTGGCGCGGCCACTACAGGTACCCTGAACACCTCGTCGGGTCAGCTGATTCACAGCTCAGAAGGCGTGGTGGTGGTGCAGAGACTATATGGAACGTCGTCGGCGCCGATCTTGATCAAGAACGACGGCACCCAGACCACTCTGCCAAACCCGAACATTCAAGACGCCGTCTTCGCGCCTCAAGCCGACAGTCAGGGCCGCGTATGGATGGTCCAGCGTGTCAGCACTTCTTCTGGCTACACCAACATGCTGGCCATCTGGACCCCCGCCACGGGTACAGTCACTGCTGTTCAGACGCTGACGAGTGGCTACAGCGCCGGCCAGGGCCGGTTTTTCATGAGCCAGGACGGGACGAAGGCTGTTTACCTGGGCGATGAGGCGCTTCTGCTTGACACCGTCACCAATACGGCGACCACCCTCACGCTGGCTCAGGGCGCCTACAGTGCGGCTGTGACCAATAGCGGCACCGTGTGGTTCAATAAATCCAGCGAACTCGCCCGGATGAACGCTGACGGCACACTCACAAAGTACCCGATCAGTATCAGCACGCTGGCCGGCTTTGACGCCAAGGATCAGAACGTTCTCTGGGGCAAAGCTGATAATCCCAATAACGTTGCCCGCATCAACACAGCGGCCCCCACTGCGACCGGCGCAGTGACTTCTTACGAACTGGGAAGCGTGATGCAGGTCGTCACGGCCACCGGCGGTGGCGCCTATGCCATCACTCGCGGTGAATTCACCGGAGGGGCAGAAACCTGGTACCTGTCCTACCTGAAGTAAACCTATGAGCAGCGGCGGCCCCTACTTCCCGGGGGCCGCCGCTGCATTGAAGACAGTCACGAGCTCAGGTCAATATCAATCACAGGCGGGGCAGGTTCCGCCCTGACCGGCTCCGGCTGCCGCTGCACATTGGGAATGGCCACCGGGGTGCTGCGGTCCAGTGGCTCGTGGCTTTGCCCTGGCCGGACCCAGGTGGTGCTGGGGCCAGCTGGGCCGCCCAGCGGACGTTTGGGCGCGGGCTGCGCGGCCTGCCGGGCGGCGCGGATAATGCCGTCCACCTCTTCTCTACTCAGCAGGCCCTTCTGTTCCAGGGTCCCCAGAATGCCCAGCACCATCTTGCGGGTGAACTCGGCTTCCAGGGTGGGGTCTTTGGTGCTCATGGGCAACAGCGTAGCGCGGCCGGGGGAGCTGTTCTGCGTGACGGGCCAGCAGCAGGCCCGGTTTCCCAGCGGGGTGATAGACTTGTGCCCGTCTGAAATCGTGGTGTGAACGGTCACCCACTCGGCATAACGTTCGCTCTAGAGTGGGTGGGCACAAGGCAGCACCGGCCAGAGCCGCCGGGCAACGACGTTGAGGAGGACTTAAGGATGTACCGAGGAAGAGAGGGGCAGTGGGCGTTCCTGCTTCACCGCCTGTCAGGACTGGCGATTCTGGCCTACCTGCTGCTGCATGTGTTCAGCATCGGGTCGTTTATTTTCGGTGAAGAGTTCTACATGGTGATTCACGAGCGCTACGACCTGTGGCCGTTCCGTGTGGGGCTGATCTTCGTCACGGCCGGCGTGGTGTACCACGCGTTCAACGGCCTGCGCATCATCATCATGGACTTCACGGGCTTTGGCGTGGCCTACCAGCGGCAGATGTGGTACGGGGTGCTGCTGATCAGCGTGGCCGCCTTCGCCTACGCCGCCTGGACGCTGTACCCGCGCATCATGGGGGGCTACTGATGATCCGCGCCCGCACCTTTACCGACGCCCGCGCGCAGTCGCACACCAACGCAGAGCTGAACTGGTGGATCTTCATGCGCATCAGCGGCCTGATTCTGATGTTCCTGATTCTGGGCCACATCTACATGACCTTTATTCAGGTCAGCGAGTCGGACGCCACCTACGACGCGGTGGTGAACAAACTGGCCAATCCTGCCTGGAAGTTCTACGACTGGCTGATTCTGTCGCTGTCCCTGCTGCACGGGGCCAACGGCGCGCGCTACTCCATTGAGGACTACGTGCGTTCACGCCCCAACCGCGCCTGGGTCAAGGGTCTGTTCTACACCGTGGTGGCGCTGGTGTTCGCCTTCGGCACCGTGGGTCTGTTCTCCATCTGAGCCCCCGCGCGGGGACACAAAGGAAGTCTGAAAACTATGCATCATCGTTATGACGTGCTGGTGGTGGGTGCGGGCGGCGCCGGGCTGATGGCCGCGCTGTATGCCGCCAAGGGCAACGTGAGCGTGGCCTGTATCTCCAAGCTGTACCCTACGCGCTCGCACACGGGCGCGGCGCAGGGCGGCATTGGCGCGGCGCTGGGCAACGTGCAGGAAGACCACTGGGAATGGCACATGTTCGACACCGTCAAGGGCGGCGACTACCTGACTGACCAGGACGCCGCCGAGGTGTTCGCCAAGGACATCATTGACGCCGTGTACGAGCTGGAGCACATGGGCCTGCCCTTCTCGCGTACGCCTGAAGGCAAGATTGCCCAGCGCAAGTTTGGCGGCCACACCCGCGACTTCGGCAAGGCGGCCGTGGAACGCAGCTGCTATGCCAAGGACCGCACCGGCCACATGATTCTGCAGACGCTGTACCAGCAGAACGTCAAGGCCGGGACCACCTTCTTCAACGAGTTCCATGTCACCGACCTGATTATTGAAGAGGGACGCTGCCGGGGACTGGTGGCCTACCACCTCGCCACCGGGGAGATCCACACCTTCCACGCCAAGGCGGTCATTCTGGCGGCGGGCGGCTACGGGCGCATTTTCAAGATCACCTCCAACGCCCTGACGCTGACCGGCGACCTGATGAGCATCTATTACCGCAAGGGCCTGCCGCTGGAAGACATGGAGTTCTACCAGTTTCACCCCACCGGGCTGGCCAAGCTGGGCATTCTGGTCACCGAGGGCATTCGCGGTGAGGGCGGCATCCTGCGCAACGACTCCGGCGAGCGCTTCATGGAGCGCTACGCGCCCACCATCAAGGACCTCGCGCCGCGCGATATCGTCTCGCGCTCCATCATCAAGGAAATCCGCGAGGGACGTGGCGTGGGCCGCGACAAGGACGCCGTCAACATTGACCTGACCCACCTGCCGCGCGACGTGATTGAAGGCAAGCTGGCCGAGATCACCGACCTGGCGCGCACCTACCTGGGCATGGACCCGGTCAAGGACCTCGTGCCTATTCAGCCCACCGCGCACTACGCCATGGGCGGCATTCCCACCGACCTGAATGGCCTGTGCCTGAGTGACGGCTCGGGCGGCAGCATTGAAGGGCTGTACGCGGCGGGCGAGCAGGCGTGCGTGTCGCTGCACGGCGCCAACCGCCTGGGCACGAACAGCCTGGGCGACCTCGTGGTGTTCGGCCGCCGCGCAGGCATCTACGCCGCGCAGTACGCCCGGCAGGTAGAGTTCCCCGACATGCCCGAAGGCGCCGAGCGCGAGACGATGGACATGTTCGAGCGCCTGCGCAGCGGCAGCGGCAAGGACAACGCCGCCGCCATCCGCAAGGAACTGCAGGAATCCATGATGAACAACGTGGGCATCTTCCGCAACGGCCCCGACATGCAGCGTCAGGTCGAGATCAATGCGGAACTCAAGGCCCGTTTCCAGAACATCACGGTTTCTGATCCCAGCCGCCGCTACAACAGTGAGCTGATCGAGGCGATGGAACTGGGGTTCATGCTTGACTGTGCGGAGGCCATGACGGCCAGCGCCCTGAACCGCACCGAGTCGCGCGGCGCGCACGACCGCGAGGACTACGCCGAGCGCGACGACACGAGCTGGCTCAAGCACACCATGGCCTACAAGGACCTGAACAAGGACGGCAACGTCGTCATCGGCTACAAGCCGGTGGCCCTCAAGGGCTTCACCCGGGCGTTTGAACCCAAGCCCCGCGTGTACTGATCCACGTAAGGAATCCCCATGACCCAGACTGCAACCAATACCGGCGTGGTGGCCCCTCTGGGGGTCCCCATGCTGCAACTGAAAGTCAAGGTTCTGCGCTTTGACCCTGAAAAGGACAAAAAGGCGCACTGGACCACCTACGACGTGGAAGCCCAGCCGGGCGACCGCGTGCTGGACGTCATCAACCACATCAAGTGGTACCTGGAACCCAGCCTGACCTTCCGCCGCTCGTGCATGCACGGCATCTGCGGCAGCGACGCCATGCTGATCAACGGTCGCAACCGCCTTGCCTGCAAGACCCTGGTGCGCGATGTGGCCAAGAACGGCGGCACCATTACTGTGGAGCCCATCCGTGGCCTGAAGGTGGAAAAGGACCTTCTGGTGGACATGGACCCCTTCTTCGACTCCTACAAGGCGATCATGCCCTACTTCATCAACGAGTCGCCGGCCCCCGCCGCCGAGCGCATTCAGAGTGAAGAACAGGCCGAGCGCATGGCGCACTCCAGCAACTGCATTCTGTGTGCGTGCTGCACGACCTCCTGCCCCATCTTCTGGGTGAACGGGTCGTACCTGGGCCCGGCCGCGATTGTGCAGGCCCACCGCTTTATCTTCGACAGCCGCGACGAGGCCACACACCAGCGCCTGGGCATCATGAACCAGAACACGGGCGTGTGGCGCTGCCGCACCGCGTACAACTGCACCGAAGCCTGCCCGCGCGATATTCCAATCACCCAGCTGATCGAGGAAGTCAAGCGCGCCGTGATGTACGGTCAGGCGTAAGCCAGCAGATAAGCAAGCAGTTCTGAACAGCCCCGGTCTATGGCCGGGGCTTTCTTGCGGCAGCTGAGGAAAAGGCGGTCACACCTGTCCCCAGCTGCCGATATGGACGCCGACCCCACCGTTGTCAACACTTTGATCTGAACGAACTGGATTTGAATGGACTGATACGAGTTCCGAAAAACTCTGTCATACATGACGGAATTTTTTCGACCACAGGGACTCGCAGAGCGGCGCAGCAGAGCGGGAAAAGAGCCGGATATTCCCCAAATTCCTGGACATCCGGCTCTTTCCCGGGTGTTCCGGACATGGACGGCAGTTCGTATGATACGGACTCGGAGAGCTGCTTTACAGAGCGAGCAGGGGAAACACGGCCCTCCGGGCGTGGCGTCGGTGCATCGGCTCTGTTCCGATCTGTCGGCGGAGCAGAGTGATCCGGGACGCCTCTGCTTCCAAAGCAGATTGGGAAGGGCAGCGGCAATGGACCAGCACCCCCGGCGCCCCTTCTGGTCTCTTGTTCGCACTGCGGCGGCATGCTGCGAGTCCGCTTGCTCCTCGCCTCCGGCTCAAGGGCGTTTCGTCTGAAAAGCGCCCACTGCCGTTCCAACGGGCACCGGGTCGCCGCCGTACACGCGGTGGCCGCCTTCGCGCTTGGCGGCGTACATCCGGGCGTCAGCCAGGGCCAGCGCAGCCTGCAGGTCCGGCGTCGTTGCCACGGCCACGCCTATGCTGGCGGTCACGGTGAGGCCCTCTGGCAAGCCCCAGCGCTGCTGCGTCATGTCCCTGCCAATCCGGTAGAGATCTCGGGCCAGCTCGTGGCCTGCGCCTGACGCCGGCGGCCGCACCACCACAAATTCCTCGCCGCCAAACCGGGCACACAGATCGTCCGGGCGTAGACCCTCCTGCAAAAGGCGTGCCACCCCGCGCAACACCTCATCCCCAGCGTGGTGCCCAGCCGTGTCATTGATGCGTTTGAACTTATCCACATCCAGCAGCGCCACCTGCGCCGGGTGGGCAGGTGTGGCCTGGGCCAGCACGGCGGCCCCCGCTTCCATCAGGTGTTGGCGGTTGTACAGCCCGGTCAGGCCGTCGCGGCGACTGATCTCCTGAATCTGGTCGTGCGCGGCGCGCAGTTCGCTCAGGGCCGCCTGCAGCTGCAGGGCCCGCTCCCGTTCGCGCTCGGCCTCGGCGCGGGCCTGCGAGGTGCAGTGCCAGACTTCCAGCGCACGCATGGTGCGCTCGCGCCGGGTGCCCTCGGCGGCCTTCCAGGCTTCACTGTGCTGCCGCTCGGCCGCCAGGGCACCGGCCAGATCGCCCGATTCTTCCAGGGCCTGTGCCAGGGGACGCAGCAAGCGGGGCTGCTCGACCAGCGGCACCCGGGCCAGCTCCGCCCGCAGCAGCTCAGCCGCGCGCGCCGCCTGCCCCCGGGCCCGCCACACCTGACATTCGGCCAGCAGCAGATCGCTGCAGGACTGCCGGATGGTCATGGGTGGCAGCGCGCGCACAGCGGCCATATGGGCTTCCGCCTGGGCCACGTCCCCTGCCCGTAAGGCGTCTTCCACTAGGATGACGCGCGCCACGGCATACAGGTCCGGCCACGTGTTGACCGCCAGGGCCAGCACCGCCGCAAGGTGCTCGGCGCGCTGCACCTCGCTCAGGCCCAGGCCTTCGGCGTACAGGGCGCTGTTCAGGTGAGCCACAATCAGGGTGTCCATCTCGCCCGCTGCCTGAGCACCCGCAATGACCTCACGCAGGGGACCAGCACAGCGTTCGGGCGCAATATCAAGAAACAGGTTGCCCAGATCATGCCGCGCCCGCCACTCCCCCGCTGTGTCCCCGCAGGCCTGGGTCACCCGCAGTTCCTGTGCATACAGCAGGTGGGCCTGATCCAGCTCCAGGGCTTCGGCCAGAATACTGGCCTGCACGTTCAGCGCGCGGCCTCGCCAGCGCCCAGTCAGGGCAGGCAGTTCCTCCACCAGGCGCCCCATGGCCCGGTCCGGGTAGCCTTCCCGCCAGTCCAGATAGGCCTCCACGACCACCCGCTGCGGCGACAGTGCGCGGGCCTGAAGCTCGGCGCGCACCCACCGGGGATTGCGGTTGCGTTCCTGCCAGAGCTCATCCATGTCTTTAGTTATAGGGGGCTCTACCTGACAATTCCGTGGCAGGGCGCGGAATCAAGGCGCTCTTCAGCTCGCCGGGGAAACTGTCCTCTCCCCCGGCACCCAGCGGCCCTCGTCCAGCAGGGCCACAAAGGCCGCCACCTGCGGGTCCAGCTGGCGGCCCGCCTGCCGCCGGATTTCCGCGACCACCTGCTCGTGGGGCCACGCGGGCCTGTAGGGCCAGACGCTCTTTGCCCAGGGCGGGCGGCTTCCAGCCACTCATTCAGGCGCCGGGCCCCGGACCGCGCCACAGGTGCGTGGCCTTCGGCTGGCCGGTGCATGGAAACAGGCCGGGACGCTGTTCGCCCGGTCCAGCCCGCGCCCACCGCTGTCGTTCCGGATACCCGCCAGACTGGGGACAGGTCGACAGCGAGGAGATTCCCCTTCCACCGTGTCGCCTTCCGCTGTGACATGGCCCATTCTAGGCACCCCGGCGCAGCACGCACCCTCACTTCCAGAGGGGGAGGCATCTCAGATTCAGGCCCAACTGCCGGTCAGGGGCCGGACACCTGGATTTCTTCCAGCCAGCGCACCTGCTTGCCCTGGGCCCGGGCGTACTCTATTTCCTGTCGGGTGTGGTGGCCCACGTAGCCGCCCGGGTTGATCACCAGAATCTCGTCGGCCAGGTCAATCTTGGAGCGGTGCAGCTCGGTCAGGCGGTTCAGGGCGGCGGCCCGCTCCCCAGCCGGCAGGTGGCTGAAAGCCTCCTCGTCGCGCTGGCGGTGGCTGCCCACACTGAGGACAATGCGGCCGGCGAGCGTTTCGGCCAGCGAGGCGGCGTCGAATTCCGCCAGGAATCGCACGCTGCCGCACAGGCAGACAATGGTGGGCCGCTCTGGCAAGCGGGTCATACGGCTTCCGGATGATCCGTTGCAGCCCCTCCGCTTCGCTGCGGTGCTTCCACTCCTCTCCGTCACCGTTTTTCCTCCTCCCTCCGGTCGGGTTCATCAGTTATTGCATAACTGATGAACCGGAATCCTTATCAGAACTGCAGGGCGTAGCGCACGCCCGCGCCGTCAAAGCACTCGCCAATGCCGCGTTCCTGGGCGTCCACGGTCAGGGTGCAGGTGAGCAGAGCCGGGGGCTCGCCCTGCGCCCGGGCAATCAGGTTGCCCGTCAGCGCCGGCACCGGGCGCCCGGCATCCACACGGGTGGCCGTCTCGAAGGCGGCTGGCGCCGAACCCGTGTTCGAGGCCCCGAACGCCACGCTGACGCCCAGGCCGCCGGGCAGGCTGCCGTTGCCAATCAGGTAGGTGCGCCCGGTATAGGTGCGGCCCCCGATCCGAAGGGTGGCGTTGTCCGGCGCAAAGGGGTCGCCCAGACGGGGCGAGAGGGTGCCGCGTGTGAAGGTGACGGTGCCCTCCTCGCCGGTCTGGGTGTTCACCAGGCGGCCTGGCGTGGCGGCGGTCATGGTCGGGGCGCAGGCCGCCAGCAAGGTCAGGACAGCCGCGCCCAGCAGCGCGGCACCGGTCAGTCTGGAAGCAGGGGTCATGGTGCGCCCAGTGTAGAGGGCGCGGGCCCGGCGGGCGTGAGGCGCTGGGGCGGCTCAGCTCTGGGCTTGCCGCCGCCGCCTCTTCGCCAGGCTGGGCCCATGCCTGCGCCTGCCGCTGCCCCCCTCCGGCCTGCCGACCACCGGCTGACCGGCACTTACCGGCCCGCGTACATCCGCAGCACCAGGGGCGCCATGGTGCTGGTGACCGGCCCTGGCCCTGGCGTTTGCCTGGGGCGGCCTGAGCGGCTTTATGGAGGGCTGGGTGGGGTGGGTGGCACTGAGCCTGGGACCTTACCTGCTGTATGTCAACTGGACCACCGCGCAGTTGCTGCGCTGGCCCCCACAGCTCAGCGCCGGGGGCCTGACCTTCATGGAGCGTGACCCGCTGGCCTACCGGGCGGTGCGCCACACCCTGCGCTGGGAGGACCTGAGGCGCGCGCAGTGGGGCGCAGGCCGGCAACGGCGCCGCGTGCTCTTTCACCGTCAGCAGGGCGAGGCGGTGCGCCTGACCCTGAGCAGCCCGGAGAACGAGGAGGCGTTCAGCGCGGCGCTGCGGGCGCAGTTGGAGGCCCACAGCGTGCCGATGAACTGAGACGGACTGCCGTCCATTTCCGTCACATCCGGGAAAGAGCCGGATGTTCCCCGCCTTCGGCGCTGTTCCAGCCCAATGCCCGGACATCCGTCTCTTTTCCTGCTCTGCTCCGCAGCTCTGTGAGTCCCTCCGGTCGGAAACATTCCGTAATGTGTTAAGGAATTTTCCGGAACTTGTCTGAAACGAGCTGGGCTTTTCCAGGTGAGCTGTCTGCCGGGTGGGGAGCCCACTCAAGGCGCCGCCGTATTCTCCCCGGCAAAGGCGTAGATAAACGCTTCCTGCCCGGCTGTTTCAATGGCGTGGGGACTGCGGCTCTGGCGCACGAGGTCAATTGCCGCCTGCGCTCCCAGGCCCGCCTGAACCAGCAGGCAGGCGGCCGTCAGCCCGGCCCGGCCCAGGCCGCCCCGGCAATGCACGACCACCCGGCGCCCATCCAGCAGGTGGGTCATCAGCTCATCCAGATAAGCGGCGAATGCCGCAGCATCCAGCGGCGCACGCCCATCAGGAATGGGAAAGGGGGCCAGTTCCAGCGCGTGGGCCTGGGCGGCGGCGTGGTAGCCCTCCATGCCCAGCAGGTCAAACTCAAAGTCCTCCAGCAGTGGGGCCAGGACGTTGGCACCCATCTGGGCCAGGGCCTGGACGTCAGCGGTCACCTCCCGGTCATGGGTCACGCCCGGCTGGTACAGGCTGCCGCCCTTCTTGCCGGGCGCGAAGGTCAGCCCCAGCTGGCCCGGCCACAGGCTGGTGGGCACCCAGTCCACGCGAATGGGGCTCTGTGCGCTGGTCATGCGGGGCCCTGCTCGCGCAGCCACCTTGCGGCGTCCAGCGCGTGGTAGGTGATGATTGCGTCGGCGCCCGCGCGGCGCATGCCAGTCAGGGTTTCCAGGACCGTGCGGCGCTCATCCATGTAGCCAGCCTGGGCCGCCGCCTTGATCAGGGCGTACTCACCGCTGACGTTGTAGGCTACCACCGGCAGATCGAATTCCCGGCGCAGCAGGCTCAGCACGTCCAGGTAGGCCAGGGCTGGCTTGACCATCAGGGTGTCGGCCCCCTGTGCTGCGTCCAGGCGGGCCTCGCGCAGGGCCTCGCGGTAGCCCCCCGCCGGGTTCATCTGGTAGCCAGCGCGGTTGCCCACGCCGGGGGCGCTGCCCGCCGCGTCGCGGAAGGGGCCGTAGTAGGCGCTGGCGTACTTCACGGCGTAGCTCATGATCGGCACGTGCGGAAAGCCCGCTTCGTCCAGCGCCGCGCGAATGGCCCCCACCTGGCCGTCCATCATGGCGCTGGGGGCCACCACGTCGGCCCCCGCCTGGGCCTGCGACACGGCCGTGCGGGCCAACAGGGACAGGCTGGCGTCGTTGTCCACGGTCCAGGCGTCGGCGCCGCCCAGGCCCGGCACCTCGCACAGCGGGCCGCAGTGGCCGTGGTCGGTGTATTCGCACAGGCAGGTGTCGGCCATGACGGTGAGGCCGGGCACCGCCGCCTTGATAGCGCGCGTGGTCCGCTGGATGATGCCCTCTGCGGCGTACGCCTGGGTGCCCAGCGCGTCCTTGTGGTCGGGAATACCAAACAGAATCACGCTGGGCACGCCCAGGGCCAGGGCTTCACGGGCCTGGGCCACGGCGCTGGCCACCGAGTGCCGGGAGACCCCCGGCATGGTGGCAATGGGCGTCACCTCCTCGCGCTCGTGCACAAAGATGGGGTGAATGAACTGAGAGGGGTGCAGCTGCACCTCCTGGGTCAGGGCGCGCAGGGCGGGCGTGCGGCGCAGGCGGCGGGGGCGGTCCATCATGACCCCACGCTAGCGCGGCGCGGCAGGGACAAATGAAGATCCCGCCCGGGCCGGGGGGCCAGAGCGGGACACGGCAGCGCCCCCAGGAAGCAGCGCCGGGCTCAGGGCCTCCGTCTCATACAGACTCCGGTGGAATCGTTGGCAGAAACGATTCCATTCGAGCGGAATCGGAAAGCTGATTCGTAGCGCGAGGGAGAGCCACACGTCCCCCCGGGCGTGGCGTGAGCAATCCGGCTCTATTCCGGATGATGGGCGTTCCAGACGGCAGTCCGTCTCATAAGGATTCCGGTTAATCAGTTATGGAATAACTGATTAACCCGACCGAAGGGAGAAGGAGAAACGGTGACGGATAGCAGTGGAAGCACCGAAGCGACGCGGAGGGGCTGTAACGGATTATCCGGAATCCGTATCAGGCGTTGCCCAGCAGGCGGCGCACGGCAAAGCGCACGCGGCCCAGGCTGCTCACCTCGTCAAAGGCAGTCAGCAGAATCTGGTCGCCGTGCGGGGTCAGCAGCACCGGGCCGCCCTCCACGTCCAGCAGCAGTTCCTGCCAGCCGGCACTCTTGAGGTTGCTTTGCAGGCTCCCAATCACGGCGCGCCCGGCGGCCACCAGGGTCAGCTCGGCGGCCGTCTGCTCGTCGCCCAGGCCCGCCTTGGCCACCACCTGTCCGTCGGCCGACACCAGCGCCGCGTGCCGCACCCCCCGCACCGAGAGCAGTTCAGCGATCACGCGCCCTCCGTGCGCGGCAGGTTGGGCAGCTCCAGCACAATCCGGGCCAGGGTCTGCTGGGCGGTGCGGGTGTCGGTGCCGCGCGTCATGGCCGCGCCCAGAATGAAGTCGGCAATGGTCACCGCCACCACCTCAATGCGCTCGCTGGTAAAGGCGATGCGGGTCACCTCGCCGGCCCCCAGGCGGCGACAGGTGCGGTCCATGCCCACGCGCAGGGCGCTGAGTTCGGCAGCCAGAGCGTCGCCGCCGTCGCCGTGGCCTTCAATGGTCAGGCCGTCGGGGCCCACCAGGGCGGCGGCCACCACGCCGGGCAGGGTGCGCAGGGAATCGAGAATCACAGCGTGGCCTCCAGTTTGCGGGCGGCGTCGCGGCCATACAGCCGCGCCTGCCCCAAGTTGCTGCGGCCGTCAATGGCCAGCAGCAGGAAATAATCGGTCTTGATGGGGTGCAGGTACACCGCCAGCCGCTCGCCCCGCACGTACAGCTCGCGCGTCTGGCCGCCGCCCAGCGTCGTGTCATAGGCGGACCGGGCCACCCGGAACAGCCCCGCGTGCTCCGCGACCAGAAGGCTCAGATCGGTATCGGTGGTGCTGTGGCCTTCAATCAGCAGGCCGTCCAGCCCGGCGATGGCCGCAGCCCACGCGCCGTCCACGTCTTTAACAAGTTGGGAGAGGTGATCGAGCATGCTGAGAACATCATAAGGGCCCGCAGCCGCTGCGGGCCGAACAGCCGGGACAGGGCGCAGTGGGGGCCAATGGGGGGAGTGGGAGGCGCGGCGCGGCCCGGCCAGAAGCGGCGGGCGACAACGGCGGGGCCTTGTGCGTATTCCGTCCAGTTCCGGACATCTGTTTCTTTTCCCTCTCTGCGGCCCAGCTCTCCGAGGCCTTCCGGCCGGAAACATTCTGTGACGCGTGACGGAATGTTTCGGAAGCCGGATCAGGGATGAAAGCGCGACCGCAGCGGCGCTGTTGCGCTACAATAGCCGGTACTGAGGGAGCCGGTTCTATTACGCTTGAAACAGAATCTCGTGATAGAATATCTCCATTCCCGGAAAGGCCGGGCCTCGACATTCTGAGCTGCGGCGGCTGTCCCCTGACCCCCCGCCCAGCCCCCCGACTGGAGCCACATGACTGGAATCTATCCTGTTGACATCACCAGCGAAGTCAAGACCAACTTCATCAACTACGCCATGAACGTGATTGTGGACCGCGCGCTGCCCGACGTGCGCGACGGTCTGAAGCCGGTGCAGCGCCGCATCATGTACGCGATGATGCTTGAAGGGCTGTACGCCAACCAGAAGCATGCCAAGAGCGCTTCGGTGGTGGGCGAGGTCATGAAGAAGTACCACCCGCACGGCGACAGCAGCATCTATGACGCCATGGTGCGTCTGGGCCAGTGGTGGAACATGCGCTACCCGATGGTTCACCCGCAGGGCAACTTCGGGTCCATTGACGGCGACCCACCCGCCGCCATGCGCTACACCGAGGCGCGCATGACCAAGGTGGCCGAGGAAGTCCTGGCCGACCTGGAAAAGAAAACGGTGGACCTCAAGCCCAACTACGACGAGACCACCGTGGAGCCCTCGGTGCTGCCCAGCGCGGTGCCCAACCTGCTGATCAACGGGGCCTCTGGGATTGCTGTGGGCATGGCAACCAACATTCCGCCGCACAACCTCACGGAAATCTGCAACGGCCTGCTGGCGCTGATCGAGAACCCGAACCTGGGCCTGGACGACATGATGGCGCATGTGCAGGGCCCGGACTTCCCCACGGGCGGTCGCATCTCCAAGGCGGGCATCCGCGAAGCCTACGCCACCGGCCACGGCGGCCTGAAGGTGCGCGGCAAGGCCCGCATTGACGAGAAGAACGGCCGCACCCAGATCATCATCTCCGAGATTCCGTACCAGGTGAACAAGACCAACCTGATTCAGACCATCAGCGCCATGTACAAGGCGGGCAAGATTCCGGATATTGCCGCCCTGCGTGACGAATCGGACCGCAAGGACCCCGTGCGCATTGTGATTGACCTCAAGCGCGGCGCGATTCCCACGCTGGTGCTGAACCAGCTGTACAAGTACACCCAGCTGCAGGGCACCTTCACGATCATCAACCTCAGCATCGTGAACGGCGAGCCGCGCGTGCTGCCGCTCATTGACACCATGCAGTATTTCCTGGCGCACCGCCGCGACGTGGTGACCCGGCGTACCCAGTACGACCTGGACAAGGCGCAGGAACGCGCCCACATCCTCGAAGGGCTGCTCAGGGCGCTGGACCACATTGACGAGGTCATCAGCCTGATCCGCGCCAGTAACACCGGCGCCGAGGCGCGCGACGCCCTGATGGCCCGCTTTGGCCTGACCGAGGTGCAGTCGCAGGCGATTCTGGACATGCGCCTGCAGCGTCTGGTGGGCCTGGAGCGCGAGAAGCTGCAGGGCGAGTACGACGAACTGCAAAAGACGATTGCCTTCCTGCAGTCCATCCTGGGCGACGAGAAGCTGCTGTGGCGCGAGATCAAGAAAGAGATCCGCCACGTGCGCGACAGCTATGGTGACGAGCGGCGCTCGACCATCACGCTGCTGGAAGAGGACATCAGCAAGGAAGACCTGATTGCCGTGGAAGACATGGTGATTACCATGACCAAGGCCGGCTACCTCAAGCGCACCAAGCTGGACGCCTACCGTGCCCAGAGCCGGGGCGGGCGCGGCGCATCGGGCGGCAAGCTGCGCGAGGAAGACGTGAACACCCGCGTGTTCGTGGGCTCCACGCACGACTACCTGCTGTTCTTCACCGACGCCGGGCGCGTGTTCCACGAGAAGATCTACGATCTGCCCGAAGCCGGGCGCGACGCCAAGGGCACGCACATCCGCAACCTGCTGCCCAGTCTGCGCGAGGACGAGAACATCGCCTCCGTGCTGAGCGTGAAGGGCTTTGACGAGGCGGGCTGCTTTATCTTCGCCACCAAGAACGGCATCGTGAAAAAGACGATGATCACCGATTACGGCAACATCACGTCGGCGGGCCTGATTGCGATTAACCTGCAACCCGGCGACGGGCTGATTGGCGTGGGCATCGTGCAGGATGGTGACCATGTGGTGCTGGCCACCCGCAACGGCAAGGCCATGCGCTTCGAGTCCAGCGAGGTGCGCGACACCGGCCGCGCCACCCAGGGCGTGATTGGCATTCGCCTGCGCGACGGAGAGGACGACGCCGTGGTGAGCATGGCCCTGGTGCCCGGCAGCGACGTGGACAGCGAGCTGCTGGCCGTGAGCGAGTGCGGCCTGGGCAAGCGCACCCCGGTGGCCGACTACCCGGCCAAGGGACGCGGCGGCATGGGCGTCATCACCCTGGACGTGACCGACAAGACCGGCAAACTGGTGACCCTGGCGCGTGTGGGCGGCAACGAGGAACTGATGGTGCTGACCGAGAAAGGCACCGTGATCCGCACGCGCGTGGAAGAGGTGCGCGTGACCGGCCGCAACGCCCAGGGCGTGAAGGTGATCAACATTGCCGACAAGGACAGTGTCATCAGCGCCTTCCCGATTCGCCGCGAGGACGAGCTGTAAACCCGGGACCCTGACTGGAGCCGGGGCCTCTGCGCCCCGGTTTTTTTCTCTCTGTTCATGGGGCCCCGGTGAGAGCCAGCGCCTCGGCCCCGCCCTGAAAAAGGCCCACCCAGCGCGCCTTGCCTGCCATATGACCGGGCAGCCAGTCTGTAACCTCAACATGGATTAAAGAAACAAAACTGTTTACAAAAAAGTGATTTTGGGTTACACTGTGAGCACGTCGGGAATGGTCCCGGCCCCCTGGTTCCACCACTTCCGCCCAAGGAGGCGACCAAATGACGACTACCAATACCCGCACGTTTGTGGACACCGTGACCTACCGCCCCGGCGCCGTGATTCTGTACCCCGGCAAAAGCGACATGCTCTACCGCGTTTCCACCGGTCTGGTACGCGTGCACACCATGGACGACGACGGCAACGGCCTGACGCTGCGCTATGTCAAGCCCGGCGAATACTTCGGGGAAGAAGCCCTGGCCGGCGTGAACCGCGCCTACTTCGCAGAGGCCGTGACCGACAGCGCCATTGACGTGATCAACCCCGCTCTGATGAGCGCCGAGGACAACCTCGTGGTGACCACGCACCTCGTGCGTACGCTGGAGCGCGCCTACGAGAGCATCTACCGCTTGGTGGGCAAGCGCCTGCGCGCCCGCATTGCCGGTGAACTGCTGGAACTCAAGGACACCGCGCTGGCCACCCAGCTTGACAGCGGCGAGACCATGATCTACGCCACGCACGACGAACTGGCCGCCGCCGTGGGCAGCGTGCGCGAGACCGTCACCAAGGTCGTGGGCGAGCTGAGCCGCGAGGGCGTGATCAGCGCCGGCTACGGCAAGATCACCCTGAAGGACGAAGCGGCCCTGGGGCAGATCGCCGCGGCCTGAGCCAGCCCCACTTTCCACACCGCTGCCCCGCCGGGCGGCGGTTTTTTCTGTTCGCTGTTGCCTGGAACGGCCGCAGGCTCAAGCCGCCATGGCTGGACAGTTGCCATTCCCACCGCACCCCGGGTGTGCGTACACTCAGCCGGTGAACGCGACCTACACCGAAGACCGCCCGCTGCGCGTGGCCGTGATTGGCAGTGGCCCCAGCGGCGTATACGCTGCCGAGGCGCTGCTGAAACAGACCGCCCTGCCTGTGCAGGTGGATGTCTACGACCGCCTGCCCACCCCCTACGGCCTCGTGCGCTACGGGGTGGCGCCCGACCACCTGACCATCAAAAGTGTGACCCGGGGCTTTGAAAAGACCCTCTCGGACCCGCGCGTGCGCTTTTTTGGCAACGTCGAATTCGGCGCGGACCTCACCTATGAGGAAGCGCGTGCCCACTACGACGCCCTGCTGTACGCCGTGGGCGCCAGCAGTGACCGCCGCCTGGGCATTCCCGGTGAGGACCTGGCGGGCAGCATGAGCGCCACCGAGTTCGTGGCGTGGTACAACGGCCACCCCGACGCCGCCGCACGCGAGATGGTGCTGCACGCGTGCGGCGTGGCCGTGGTGGGCGTGGGCAACGTGGCCCTGGACGTGAGCCGCATTCTGGCCAAAACCCCCCAGGAACTGCATGACAGCGATATCGCCGGGCACGCGCTGGACGCTCTGGCTCACAGCCACGTGCGCGACATCTGGATTCTGGGGCGCCGGGGACCTGCGCAGGCGGCCTTTACCACCAAGGAACTGCGCGAATTTGGCGAGCTGAGCGACGCCGAGCCGGTGGTGAACCCGGCCGAGATTGCGCTGACGGAGGCCGAGGAAGCCGCCATCACCGACAACACCAAGAAGAAGAATGTAGAGGTGCTGCGCGACTTTGCCGCGCGTGAAGCCGAAGGCAAGCCCCGGCGCGTGCACCTGCGTTTTCTGGTCTCGCCGGTCGAGATCCTGGATGACGGCCAGGGCCGCGTGGGTGGCCTGAAGGTGGAGCGCAACCGCCTGGACGAACAGGGCAATGCCGTGGGGACCGGCGAATACGAGGTGCTGCCCGTGCAGATGGTGCTGCGCTCGGTGGGCTACCGGGGCGTGGCCCTGCGTGGGGTGCCGTTTGACGAGCGGCGCGGCGTGATTCCCAACGCAGACGGGCGGGTGGACGGCCGCCCCGGTGAATACACCGCCGGCTGGATCAAGCGCGGGCCCAGCGGCGTGGTGGGCACCAACCGCAAGGACGCCACCGATACCGTGGCCGGGCTGCTGGCCGACGCCCAGTCGGGCGCGCTGCCCCCGGCGGCCCAGCCTGGGCGGGTGGCTGTGGAGGCGCTGCTGGCGGGCAAGGGCGTGCACGTGTACTCCTTTGAAGACTGGCAGGCGCTGGATGCCCACGAGCTGGCGCAGGGCAAGGCCCAGGGCCGCCCCCGCGCCAAGGTGGTCCACCGCGACCACATGCTGGGCATTCGCAAGGGCTGAAACTGCCCACCTTCCCGCGTTCCTGGCCCCCACGCCGGGGACGTTTTGCATGGGGGCCTCTGGCATACTCGCGGGCATGACGGACCTGCACGCAGATGTGGTGGTGATCGGGGCCGGGCCGGCGGGCCTGCACGCGGCGTTCTACGCGGCGTGGCGCGGCCTGCAGGTGCGCCTGCTGGACGCCCGGGGCGAACCCGGCGGCCAGCTGAGCGCCCTGTACCCCGACAAGCGTGTGTACGACGTGCCCGGCCTGCCGGCGGTCCCCGCCGCCGAGGTGGTGGCGGGGCTGGTGCGGCAGCTGGACGGGCTGAAGGTCCAGCTGCACCTGCACACGCTGGCCCAGGGGCTGGAACGAACCGGAGAAGGCTGGCAGGTGCAGACCCAGACCCCGGAAGGCCAGCGGACTTTCACGGCCCCGGCGGTGATTCTGGCGCCCGGCCTGGGCGCGCTGCTCCCACGTGAGGCGCGCGTGGCAGGCGAACACGCCGACGTGCACACCGACCTGCCCGAACCCGGAAGCCTGCGCGGCCGCCGCGTGCTGGTGGTGGGCGGCGTGCCCCAGGCCACCCGCGCCGCACTGGAACTGGCGGAGGCCGGGGCCCAGGTCACCCTGACCCACCGCCGCGCCGGCTTCCGGGGCCGCCCCGCCGAACTGGCGGCCCTGGCGGCGGCCCAGGCCGCCGGCACCCTGGCCGTGCTGGCCCCCGCTGCCCTGACCCACCTGAGCCCGGGCGCCGCCCACCTGACGGTGAATGGCGAGCCCCAGACCCTGCCAGCCGACACCGTGCTGGTGCTCAACGGCTACCTGCCTGACCTCTCCCCCGCCCTGGGCTGGCCGCTGGACTGGCAGGGCGAGTACGTGCCGGATGGCCCAGGCGGCGCCACCGCGCTGCCGGGCGTGTTTGTGGCCGGGGACGTGGCGCAGTCGGGGGGCGACTTCAAACTGATCTCCGTGGGGCTGGCGCAGGCGGCGGTGGCGGCCAACCACGCCGTCCACCATGTGCGCCCAGACCTGAAGGTACGCCCCGGCCACAGCAGCGAAAAGCGGCTGTCGTAGCTGCAGAGCTGGGGCTCAGCCCACCAGGCCCACGTGGCGGCGCGGGGTCAGGCCCTGCTGGCGCACCAGCGCGCGCACCTCCTGGCAGCGGCATGAACGGTAGGAGCACAGCAGGCTTTCCGGGTCCTGCGCCAGCAGGCGCACGGTGGCGTCCACCAGTCGCCGCACCCGGTACAGCCGCAGGGTGGCGCCCCCCACCTGGGCGCTGCGCAGGCCCAGGTGCACTTCTGGCGCCAGCTGGTCAAAATCCGCCGAGCAGTTGGGAAAGGCGGTGGGCACCACCTGCCCCCCCAGCGGCACGTAGCGGGTCAGCAGCGGCATTCCGGCCAGATGTTCGCCGTAATGCACGCTGGTGTTGCTGCCAAAGTCCACGCCCATCAGCAGGGCGTAGCCGTCCAGGTCGTACAGGGCGCCAATGGGCTGGTACGGACTTTGCAGGGTCTGGGCCTGGGTAATCCGCCCGGCTTCCTGCCCCAGCGCAATGAAGCTGAGGGTGGGATGAAACGAACGCTGCGCCTCGGGGCGGTCCACGAGTTCCTGTGGTACGCGGCCAATGTCCCGGCTGACGCGCGAGGTGCGGCTGAAGCGCGCGTGCGTGACCGATGTGGGGCGCGACAGCAGCGTGTTGTAGGTAAACGCCGGGGCCACCACGGTGGCGCTGCGGGCGGCCAGGGCGTCCACCACCGCAGGCGCGCCGCCGTCTAAGGTGCCAAAGGCTTTGAGGCTGGCATGCACGATCACATGCTGCGAGCCGTCCAGCCCCAGCGCCGCCAGCCCCTCGTCCAGCTCGGCAGGGGTGACAGCAGATCGGCGCAGCAGGTTCAGCACGCAGACAGTTTACTGCGGAGCGCGGGAGGCGGGAGGCGGTCACGGGACAATGCAGGCCCCTGGCCGTGTCAAGCTCCGCTTTGCCCGCGCACTGCGCACCACTCCCCAAAAAAAGCGCCCTGGAACCTTCGTCCCAGGGCGCCTTTCCCTCCCCGCCTTACTTCACAAACAGCATCTGGCGGTAGGTGGGCAGGGGCCAGTGGGCCTCGGCCACCAGTTTTTCCAGGCGGTCGGCGGCCACGCGGACCTGCTGCATGGCGGGCAGCACGTGGTCGCGCATGTGGTGGGCCTTTTCGTGCACCTCGTCGCCGCCCAGGGCCGCGTTGTGCTCGCTCAGGGCCTGGGTGGCGTCGTACAGGGCGTCGGTGGCCGCTTCCAGTTCACCGGCCAGCGCCTTGACCGCGCGGCTGCCCCCGGCGGCGTGCAGCTCGCCCAGGTACTTCACGGCGGCGGGCAGCATCATGGTGCGGGCCATGTACTCGGTGGTTTCACCCTCAATGTTCACCGTCTTGAAGTAGATGTCGTACATGATTTCCTGGCGCGCGGCCAGTTCGCGGTCGCTCAGCACGCCAAATTTGGCGAACAGCGCACCGTTCTTCCCGTCGGTCAGGTGCTCCACGGCGTCCAGGGTGGTGCGCAGGTTCAGCAGGCCGCGCCCATGCTCGGCTTCCTGGTGCCACTCCTCGCTGTAGCCGTCGCCGTTAAAGACGATGCGCTTGTGCTTGGTGTAGGTGGCCTTCACGATGTCGGCCACGGCCGCGTTCAGGTCCTCACCAGCGCCCAGCTTCGCTTCCAGTTCAGCTGCCAGTTCGCTCACGGCGTCGGCCACGATGGTGTTCAGCACCGTGATGGGAAAGGAGATGCTCTGGCTGCTGCCCGCCGCGCGGAACTCGAACTTGTTGCCGGTAAAGGCAAAGGGGCTGGTGCGGTTGCGGTCCCCGGCGTGGCGGGGCAGCGGCGGCAGCACGTTGGTGCCCAGGCCCAGCAGCCCGGCCTCGCTGCCGCGCCCACCCTGACCGGATTCCAGGCGGTCAAAGATCTCGGTCAGTTCGCTGCCCAGGAAGATGGACAGAATGGCCGGCGGCGCCTCGTTGGCCCCCAGGCGGTGGTCGTTGCTGGCGCTGGCCACGCTGATGCGCAGCAGGTCCTGGTGGTCGTCCACCGCCTTGATGACCGCCGAGGTGAAGAACAGGAACTGCAGGTTCTCGTGGGGGGTGTCGCCGGGCTCCAGCAGGTTCTCGCCCTTGTTGGTGGCCATGCTCCAGTTGCAGTGCTTACCCGAACCGTTCACGCCCGCAAAGGGCTTCTCGTGCAGCAGCGCCACGAGGCCGTACTTGCGCGCGGTGTTGCGCAGCACCTGCATGGTGAGCTGCTGGTGGTCGGCGGCAATGTTGCTGTCCTCGAAAATGGGGGCGATCTCAAATTGCCCCGGCGCCACCTCGTTGTGGCGGGTCTTGACCGGAATGCCCAGGGCGTACAGCTGGGTTTCGGCGTCGGTCATGAAGCTCAGCACGCGGTCGGGAATGGCGCCGAAGTAGTGGTCTTCCAGTTCCTGGCCGCGCGGGGGCTGGGCCCCGAACAGGGTGCGCCCGGTCATCACGAGGTCGGGGCGGCGGTAGAAGTATTCCTCGGCAATCAGGAAGTATTCCTGCTCGGCGCCCAGGGTGCTGCTCACGCGGGTGCCCTCGCTGGCGCCAAACAGCTTCAGGGCGGGCGTCACGGCTTTGTTCAGGGCCTCCACCGAGCGCAGCAGCGGCGTCTTGTGGTCCAGCGCCTCGCCGGTCCACGAGGCAAAGGCCGTGGGAATGCACAGGGTCGCGCCGTTGGCGTGGCGCATGATGAACGCTGGTGACGAGGCGTCCCAGGCCGTGTAGCCGCGCGCCTCGAAGGTGGCGCGCAGGCCGCCCGAGGGAAAGGAGCTGGCGTCGGGCTCGGCCTGAATCAGTTCCTTGCCGCTAAAAGCCGCAATCGCCGCGCCGTCGCCGTCCGGCGAGACAAAGGAGTCGTGCTTTTCCGCCGTGGAGCCGGTGAGCGGGTGAAACCAGTGGGTGTAGTGGGTAGCGCCCTTTTCCATGGCCCAGGTCTTCATGGCCAGCGCCACGGTGTCGGCAATGGTGGGGTCCAGGGTGGCGCCGCGCTCCAGGGTGGCCTGCAGGCTCTTGAAGGTGGGCTTGCTCAGGCGCGTCTTCAGGCCCTCCAGCGTCAGCACGTCGCTGGCATACACGCCCGTCACGATGTCATGGGGGGTGGCGCTGGCCGAGGCGTCGGTGCGCCAGTTGCGAGCCGCCGAGATCACATCGAAGTCATGGTTCATGTCGCTCCCTGTGCGCGGCAGAGGGGAACAAGCGGCGCGCCGGACGCATCCCGTGAGAATTCACACCGCCTGCTGTGGGCTTGCCCCTGCCGGGCTTCCTTACCCGGCGAGTATAGGAGGCAGGTCCAGGCAGGGTCAACGCAAAGTTCTGAACAAGATGACAGGCCAGGGCGCGGCTGTCCTGTTTCTCGGGCCAGAGTGTGCAGTTTGTTGAACACAGAAGGCACATCCGTTCAGTTTTGGCGCGACATCTGGAAAAAGATTGGCCGGGCCCAGCCCAGGCCGTAGCATGGCAGCATTTCCCGCGCCCCCCGGAGGACCGCTGCCATGACGCCCCGCCCTACCCCCCCCATTCCCCCCACCCGAGAGCAGATCCTGCAGGAGCTGCAAGACGCCGAGGTGAAATTCCTGCGGCTGCAATTCACTGACATCCTGGGCACCACCAAGAACGTGGAGGTGCCCAAGTCCCAGTTTCACAAGGCCCTGAGCGGCGACGTGACCTTTGACGGCAGCGCCGTGGAAGGCTTCACCCGCGTGGAAGAGTCCGACATGCTGCTGCGCCCGGACCTGGGCACCTTTCTGATTTACCCGCAGTTTTCCCGCGAGGAAGGCGAGCGCGGCAAGGTGGCCCGCCTGATCTGCGACGTGACCTTGCCTGACGGCACCCCCTTTGAGGGCGACCCCCGGCAGGTCCTCAAGCGCCAGATGGCGCGCGCCGCCGCCCTGGGCTTCGAGATGTTCGTGGGCACGGAACCGGAGTTCTTTCTCTTCGAGCGCACCCCCGATGGCCGGGGCAGCACGGTCACCCACGACAAGGCGGGCTACTTCGATCTGGCGCCCATTGACAAGGGCGAGCGTATCCGGCGCGAGATTACCAACAAACTGGTCGAGATGGGCTTTGAAATCGAGGCTGCGCACCACGAGGTGGCCCCGGGCCAGCACGAGATTGATTTCCGTTACGCCCCGGCCCTGGAAACCGCCGACCGCATCGCCACCTTCAAGTTCGTGGTCAAGCGCGTGGCGCTGGAATACGGCCTGCTGGCCTCGTTTCTGCCCAAGCCCATGCCGGGCGTGAACGGCTCGGGGATGCACTGCCACCTGAGCCTGTTCAGAGGCGGCAGCAACGCCTTTGCCGACCCGGACGGCGAATACGGCCTGTCACGCACTGCGCAGCAGTTCATCGCGGGGCTGCTGGACCACGCGGGCAGCATGGTGGCCATCACCAATCCGCTGGTGAACAGCTACAAGCGGCTGGTGCCGGGCTTTGAGGCGCCGGTGAACGTGGCCTGGAGCACCAGCAACCGCTCGGCGCTGATTCGCATTCCAGCCAAGCGCGGCCACTCCACCCGCGCGGAAATGCGTATGCCTGACCCCAGCTGTAATCCGTACCTGGCGCTGGCCGTGATGCTGGCCGCTGGCCTGGACGGCATTGAGCAAGCCATGGAGCCGCCGCCCGCCATTCAGCGCAACATCTTCAAGATGACCGTGCGCGAAAAGCGCCACCACCGCGTGCGCGAACTGCCCACCGATCTGCGCGAGGCAGTGGACGAACTGCAAAAGGACGAGGTGATGGCCCGCGCGCTTGGCGACCACGTGCTGGACCATTTTGTGGCCGCCAAGCGGGCCGAGTGGCGCGAGTACAGCGCGGCGGTGCATGCCTGGGAGCTGGAGCGCTACCTGGACCTGATCTAGGGAAGTCGCTGCCCATTGAGGCAGTGGGGGCAGGACACCCCCCAGGGCAAGGCGCGGCGGCAGGCAGGCGGGCGACCAGAGCCACATCCGCCTAGACAATCAGGCCGCTCAGGCAGGTTTTGGCTCTTGAATGGCCCGTCTGAAGCCCGCTGACCCGGCGCAGACTTGCGCCAACACCTGCGAATGCGGCTCTAACCTTGAGAGCTTTCCCCAGTTGACGCAGCATTATTGCCGAGAGACTGAATAACGGAGCAACAGATGCGGCAAGGCACGCGCAATATGACCGAAACATTTCACAGCGACTCATGAATGGCGCATTGACAGACCCTAAAGGCGCTTCTAAAATTGCCGCATCTCTACACCGCACCCGGGTCACTTCTCAGGCCCGATGTGCATTCATATCCGGAGGATTCATGAAGAAGACCGCGTTTTCGCTGACCGTCCTGGCTGCCCTGGCGCTGGGCACCGCCTCCGCCCAGACCACCATCAAGATTGCCAGCCTCAGCCCGCTGTCCGGCGGCCAGAGCGACCTGGGCTCCCAGATTCGCAACGGCGCGCAGCTGGCCATCAACGAGTACAAGGCCCAGTTCAAGAAGCTGGGCTTCGACCTCGTGCTCGTGCCCTACGACGACCAGGCCGACCCCGCCACCGGCACCTCCGCCGCCAACAAGATTGCCGCCGACCGCCAGATTCTGGCCGTGGTGGGCACCCTGAACAGCGGCGTGGCCATCCCCGCCAGCGCCGTGCTGGTCAAGAGCCGCGTGGCCATGGTCTCGCCGGCGAACACCGCCAACGGCGTGACCGACCGTGGCCTGAGCAACATGAACCGCATCGTGGCCCGTGACGACGCCCAGGGTCCGGCCGGCGCCAACTTCATCAGCGGCAACCTGAAGGCCAAGAAGGTCTATGTCCTGAACGACAAGACCGCCTACGGCGAGGGCCTGGCCAAGGAAGTCGAAAAGGCGCTGAAAGCCAAGGGTGTGCAGGTGGTGGGCAACGAAGGGACCGAAGAGAAGAGCGACTTCTCGACGATCATCTCCAAGATTCGCCTGCAGCGCCCGGACGCGATTTACTTCGGCGGGATCTACAACCAGGTGGGCGTGTTCATCAAGCAGCTGCGCGAAGCGGGCATCAACACCCCCGTGGTGGGCGGCGACGGTCTGGACAGCGGCGAACTGCCGGTAATCGTCGGCAAGGCCAACGCCAACAACATCTACTTCACCACCGTCGCCGCGCCCATCAGCGCGCTGCCGGCCGCCCGCGTCTTTGCCACCAGCTACAAGAAGACCTTCAACGACGACGCCCAGGGCTTCGGGGCCTTCGGGTACGACGCGGCCAAGGTCGTGGTGCAGGGCGTGCTGAACGCGGTGCGCGCCAACGGCAACAAGCTGCCCAGCCGCGCGCAGGTGGAAAGTGCTATCCGCAAGGGCAGCTACACCGGCCTGCTCTCGGGGAACGTCAGCTTCAACTCGGCCGGTGACCGCAAGTCTGCCACCCTGTACGTGATGAACGTGACGGGCGGGCAGTTCAAGCTCAGCACCAGCATTCCCGTCAAGCCCGTCAAGCAGTAAGTGGGCACCCTGGGTCCAGGAGTAAGCCCCCTGGACCTGCCCTTTCAGCAGACCCCGTACCACTCTGGGGCCGGGCCACGCGGCCCGGCCCTTTACATGTGTATAGTAAGCGCGCACGATCACTTCTCGGTCAGAAAGACTGGACGGCGATTCTGCACCGCTCTTCCCCTCTGCTGGTGGCGCAGTACCATGCATCCAGACCCAGGCTTCCGAAGCGGCGCCTCTGGCAAAGGCCACTGGCCCTGATCCTGTTTCTCGCCCCTGCCCGCTTCGCTCTCGCTTCCTGCGGCGCCGCTCCCTAGGGGGCCGCGCCCTCCCCTCTTTGAAAGGAGTTGAGTTCTTTGGATTTCGCCACTTTGTCGCCGTTTCTGGTGGAGGTGGTCGTGGGCGGCCTGGTGCTGGGCTTTGTCTACGCGATCATCGCGCTGGGGTACACCATGGTGTATGGCGTGCTGCAGCTGATCAACTTTGCCCACAGCGAAGTGTTCGTGACCGGCGCCGTGGTGGGCTTTGAGGTCTTCCGCGTGCTGGCCGGCGTGAACATGAACGGCTACCTGAAGCTGCTCATTGCCCTGGTGGCCGCCATGGTGATTGCGGGCGGCCTGAATGTCCTGATTGAGCGCTTGGCCTACCGGCCCCTGCGCAACGCGCCCAAGCTGGTGCCGCTGATCACGGCCATCGGGGTTTCGCTGATCCTGCAGGACGTGCTGCGTATCATCGAGGGCTTCCAGGGCCGCTTTGACCTGACCTACACGCTGCCGCAGGGCTTTGCGGGCCCCTTCTGCGGCCCCGACAGTTCGTGTGCAGGCGTGGGCAGCTTCCTGAACACCATCGGCGTGCGGGTCAAGGTCACAGACATCATCGTGATTGTGGTGTCGCTGGTCAGCCTCGCGGCCCTGAACTATCTGGTCAACCGCACCCGCATGGGCAAGGCCATTCGCGCCGTGGCCCAGGACCGCGTCACAGCTGGCCTGATGGGCATTGACGCCAACCGCATGATCAGCGCCACCTTCCTGATCGGCGGGGCGCTGGGCGGCATCAGCGGCGTGCTGTTCGGCATGAAGTTCGGCACCGTGAACGCCTACAGCGGCTTTGACCCGGGCATCATTGCCTTTACGGCGGCGGTGCTGGGCGGCATCGGCTCCATTCCGGGCGCGGTGCTGGGCGGCCTGACGCTGGGCGTGATTCAGAACCTCATCGGCGCCATGAGCGTGCTGGGGGGCGTGCTGGGCATTGCCAACCTGGAAGCGATTGACGCCTCGTACCAGCGTATTGGGGCCTTTATCGTGCTGGTTCTGATTCTGATCTTTAAACCCACCGGCCTGCTCGGCAAGAGCAACGTGGAGAAAGTATGACCGCCGCGCCCCGTAAGCCTGCGCGGGCTTCCCAGGCCGAGCAATCGGTGCTGCTGCTGCTGTTTTTTCTGGTCACCAGCGCCGCGCTGCTGGTGTCGCACAACAACGACCTGCTGGCACAGATGGGAACCCTGGGCACGGTCCTGAAAAACCCCATTCTGGACGCTGTGATGGTCAGCCTGTTTCTGGCCAACATTCTGTTTGCCTACCTGTGGCGGGCGCACCCGGCGGTCAAGGCCACCGTGGCGCTGGGCAGCCTGCTGTTCGTACTGCCGCTGGCGGGCCGCGCTGACACCAGCCTGCTGGATCTGAGCATTCAGATCATGATCTTCGCCGCCCTGGCGCTGGGCCTGAACATCGTGGTGGGGCTGGCGGGTCTGCTGGACCTGGGCTACATTGCCTTTTTCGCAGTGGGCGCCTACACGTGGTCTATCTTTGCCAGCCCGCGCTTCTCGGAAATCCTGAGCTACTTCGGGGAAAACCCGGGGGCCGGCGCGACCGGGACCCTGGCTCTGGGCGCCGTATCGCTGGTGGGGGGCCTGGGCGGCTACCTGGCCCTGCAAAGACGCCGCGCCGAACAGGTGCGCCCCGGCGCTGCCTGGACCGCAGCCCTGGGCATGATCGTGGCCCTGGTGGCGTGGTTCTTTCTGGGCCGCGGCGTCTTTACCCTGAGTGAACAGCCCTGGAGTCTGGTGGGGCTGGGCGCGCTGCTGCTGCTGTGCGCCTTCGTGCTGGGGGGGCAGGCTCTGGCCCAGGCACGCGGGCGCGACGTGCGCGGCGGCCTGCTGAACTTCAGCCGGGTGATCGCCGCGCTGCTGGGCGTGGCCGGCGTCTTCCTGGTCACCCGCGCCGCCCTGGTGCTGATGTCCGGGCAGGCCGAGGGGCTGTCGGGCGGCATCAACCCGGCCCTGTTCTGGCTGTTCCTGGCACTCTCCATCTTCACAGCTGCCGTGGTAGGCGTGCTGATTGGCCTGCCGGTGCTGAAACTCAAGGGCGACTATCTGGCGATCATCACGCTGGGCCTGGGCGAAGTGATTCGCGTACTGGCCCTGAACCTGGACCTGTACTCGGCCGGCTCGCAGGGCATCACGCCGGTGGGCAGCGCCTCGGTGCCGGGCTTCAATGCGCTGGCTGGCCGCCTGGGCTTTGAGGAATCGCAGTACAACCTGCTGTTCCTGTACCTGCTGGTGCTGGTGGTGATCGTGGTGATCATGCTGGTGAACGCGCGCCTGGACAAGAGCCGCATTGGCCGCGCCTGGATCGCCATCCGCGACGATGAAGTGGCCGCGCAGGCCATGGGCGTGCCGCTGCTGCAGACCAAGCTGATCGCCTTTGCCACCGGCGCCTCGTTCGCCGGGGTCATGGGCATGATCTTCGCCGCCAAGCAGACCTTTATCAGCCCAGAGAGCTTCGTGCTGAACGAGAGCATCATGGTGCTGGCGATGGTGATTCTGGGCGGCATGGGCTCGATTCCCGGCGTGGTGCTGGGTGCAGCCGTGGTGGCGCTGCTGCGCTTCCGGGTGCTGCCGGGCCTGGGTGAAGCCAGCGCCAACGTGGACTGGATTCCCCAGCAGGTGAACCCGGCGCAGCTGCAGAAGCTGATTTTCGGCGCCATCCTGGTGGCCATGATGCTGCTGCGCCCAGAAGGGCTGCTGCCCAGCAGACGGCGTCAGCTGGAACTGCACCACGACGACAATCAGGAAGACGACAGCGGGCAGGGCAACGCCGGCGCGCTGGGCAAGGGCAACCAGGGCGACGTGTACAGCCCCGGTCTGGCCCCAGTGAAGGAAAATGACCGCAGCGGAGGCGCCAAGTGAGCGGCAACATTCTGGAAGTCGCAGGGGTCACCAAGGTCTTCGGCGGCCTGACGGCCGTGAACGACGTGACCATGAACGTGCCCGAACGCAGCATCGTCAGCGTGATCGGGCCCAACGGTGCGGGCAAGACCACCTTCTTTAACATGGTCACCGGCATTTACCAGCCCACCCGCGGCAGCATTCAGCTGGCCGGCGAGAATCTGGTGGGGCTGCAGCCTGATCAGGTGACGGCGGCGGGCATTGCGCGCACCTTTCAGAACATCCGCCTGTTTTCCACCATGACCAGCGAGGAAAACATCATGGTGGGGCGGCACTCGCGCCTGAAAAGCGGCTTCGTGGACGCCGTGCTGCGCACCAAGCGCTTCCACGCCTCCGAGCAGGAAGCCAGAGACGCGGCGCGCGTGATGCTGGATTTCGTGGGACTGGGGAAGTGGCGCCGGGAACTGGCCACCAACCTGCCCTACGGCGATCAGCGCAAGCTGGAAATTGCCCGCGCACTGGCCACCACGCCCAAGCTGATCCTGCTGGACGAGCCGGCGGCGGGCATGAACCCCCGCGAAACCGAGGACCTGAAAGCCCTGATCCGGCGCATCCGCGACGAACTGGGCGTGACGGTCTGCCTGATTGAACACGACATGCGGCTGGTCATGACCCTGTCCGAGCACATCACGGTGCTGGACTACGGCACCAAGATTGCCGAGGGCGTGCCCCACCAGGTGCGCAACGACCCCCGCGTGATGGAAGCGTATCTGGGCCGGGGCGCGGCTGCCGGCGAGTACGGGAAGGAAGAGCGCCCCCATGCCTGAAGCCATGCTGGAACTGAACGACGTTCACACCTACTACGACCACATTCACGCCCTCAAGGGCGTCTCCATGACCGTGAACGAGGGCGAGATCGTGGCCCTGATCGGCGGCAACGGCGCCGGGAAAACCACCACCCTGCGCACGGTCAGCGGCATGATGAAGCCCCGGCAGGGTGCGGTCACGATGAACGGCGTGAGCATCGCCGGCATTCCCGCCCACCACATCCTGAAGATGGGCATGAGCCATGTGCCCGAAGGCCGGCGCATCTTCAAGGACCTGACCGTGCGCGAGAACCTGGATGTGGGCGCCTACTCGGTCACCGACCGCAGCTTGATTGAGCACCGCATTCAGGAGGGCTTTACCTTCTTTCCGCGCCTGAAAGAGCGTGAAAACCAGCTGGGCGGCACCATGTCGGGCGGCGAGCAGCAGATGCTGGCCATTGCCCGCGCCCTGATGGTGGCGCCGAAGCTGCTGCTGCTGGACGAGCCCAGCATGGGGCTGTCGCCCCTGTTCGTGGAAGCCATCTTCGACATCATCGTGAAGCTGAACAAGGAGCGCGGCACCACTGTGCTGCTGGTGGAGCAGAACGCGAACATGGCCCTGAGCATTGCCCACCGCGCCTACGTGCTGCAGACCGGCGAGATCAAGCTGTCGGGCAACGCCGCCGACATCGCGCAGGACGAGAGCGTGCGCAAGGCCTACCTGGGCGAGGACTGACCCGGCTTTTGCCTGCTGCTGGGGCCGATCTGCCGTGCGGCAGGTCGGCCCCACTTTTGCTGGTGACCGGGCCGGCACGGGGATAGCCTGCTGCCCCTGTTCACGGCCCTGCTGCTGGGCGCCTGCACGCCCGTTCAGGTGGCCGTTGATCCGGCCACGCTGCCCAGCGCAACGGACGATGGCCCGCACCCTTCTCCAATGGAGTGGTGATATGTGAGGGCCTAGCTGCCGGACGACGCACTGGCGCTGCACTGGGCGCAGTTTCGCGTGCGCGGCAGCCCCCTGCCCACACCGCTGATGATCTCGCATATGGCCGTCACCGACCTGAGAGCCAGCACCCTCAGCTTTCTGGAACAGCCAGCCGGCCTGGGCGAGGCCACCTTTCCCCCGCTGCAACTGATACGAGTTCCGAACAATGCCGTCATCCATGACGGAATGTTTCCGACCGGAGGAACGCGCAGAGCGGCGGAGCAGATCAGGAACAGAGGCGGATGTCCGGGCATTGGACCGCCCCCAGCCGAAGGCGGGGCACATCCAGTTCTTTTCTGGATGTTCCGGACATGGACGGCCGTCCGTCTGACCCGGACTTCGCCGTTCACTGGGGCCGATCTGCTGCGTGCAGATCGGCCCTTCCCCTTTCCTGGGATCACCGCGAGGGGCGCTCTACCTGACGGGACACGGGAAAGTCAACCGCAGGTCTGGCAAGCGCGAAAAACTTCACGCTCTACACTCCGGAGCGGCCAGCCCAGCCTGAGCCAGCTGCGCCACTATCCCTTCACCGCTTCCGGGCGGTGCTTTTTCAGGAGTGCCCATGAACCGATTGTTTGCCCTGACTGCCGCCCTGACCCTGCTGGCCCCCCAGGCCCACGCCCTGCCCACCATGATTGACTGCACCAGGGACAGCGCCAACGCGCGCTGCGTGGCCAAAAGTGCCCCCGACGGCGTGGGGGCCATCGGCAGCGGCTCGACCTTCTACCAGGGCGGCGCCGAGCAATTCCGCGGCGGCTTCGTTTCGGCCGATGGCCAGACGCTGTATCTGGCCCTGGAAACCCTGCGCAACACCGACCCCTTTGGCGTGGTGATGGCCGTGGACCTGAACACCGGCAACCGACGGGTGGTCAGCGGCTACCTGAACACGATGGAGAAGGTGGGCAAGGGCGTGAAGGTGCAGGGCGACCGCGACACGCTGGATCTGTACACGCTGGGCAATATTTACGACGTGCAGCCCCTGCCCGACGGCTCGCTGCTGGCCCACACCGGGCAGTTGATTCGCATTGACCCCCGCACCGGCGACCGCACCCTGCTGTGGACCCCCACCACGGCGGGTGACACCCGCGTGCGCGACACGGTGGAACTCAAGTACGCCGATCCGCGCCGCCCGGCCCAGACCGGCGGCGCGGCCCCCAGTGCGCCCGGTGTGTCTGTGCCCAACACCACCGTCTCCACGCCCATCGGCAACGTGAATGTGGGCGGCCTGCTGGGCGGGCTGCTGGGCGGTCCCAGGCCAGCGGCGCCCGCGCCTGCACCGGCCCCGCAGCCCACCGCGCCCGGCAACGGCTACTTCTGCACCCAGCTGGACCCCAAGGCCGTAACTCCGGCGCTGCCGCACACCTATATGGCCACTGACGCCGAGGGCAACGTCTACATGATGGGCAGCAACAGCCCCATTGGCTCAGGCTTTGCGCTGTTCAAGCTGGACGCGAAGAACGACTACCGCTGCACCTCCGTCTCGCGCTTCGACGTGAGCGGCGACAACGTGCAGGGCAGCGGCATTCCCTGGACCAGCAGCCTGGCCGGCACCGGGCCCATCTTCGGGGATTTCGCAGTCAACGGCACCACCCTGTACGCCTCAGGCGGGCCCAACCCCAACTACATCGTGGTCAGCGTGGACATGAAGACGGGCGAGCGCCGCCTGATTTCCGGCCAGACCGATCAGGCGGGCGCGCAGGTCTTCAAGAAGGGCCAGGGCGCGGCGCACATTGGCAGCGCGCTGGTCTACAGCGGCGGCGCGCTGTACACCACCCAGGCCCAGGTATCGGCCGAGCCCTTTGCCCTGGTGCGCATTGACCCCGCCACGGGCGACCGCACCCTGATTGAGCCCCCCAAGGGCACGCCGCTGAGCAAGGGCCGCGCCAGCAGCGCCACCCTGTACCCCATTCCCGGCAGCACCCAGCTGATCGTGGGCTTTGACGGCGCCCTGCATGTGATGGACCCGGCCACCGGCCTGAACTACATCCTCTCGCGCTAGGCGGGCAGGAGAGTGAAGAGCGCGCGCGGCCTGTTCCCCATTAGGCCGCGCGCGCTTTCTGCCTCTCTATCCCTTGCAGGTGAGGTTCACGCGGAAACTGGGGTCCCTGGCATAATTCACGGTTTTGTACAGGGTGCTGCCGCCCCGGCGCAAGGCGCTGACATCCACCGGCACAATCAACTTGACGGGGGGGTTGGCCTGCAATTCGGCGTTGGTGGGGTTTCCGCCCTGCCAGGAGAAGGGCAGGTCCATCAGTACGCCCGCGCCAGGGGACAGGTCCGTCATCATGCGGTCGTTAAATGCCGAGGCCAGCCCGCTGAGGCCCAGCGCCTTGAAATCGCCGTTTTTCAGCGCCACGCCGATGCCCTTTTCGATGCCCGTGCGGTAAAAGCTCAGGGCCTGCTTGCCCCCATTGCGGATCTCGGTGGTCACCACCCAGCCGTAAGAGTTGCCGTTGCCCGCGTCCGGCACGTACTTCACGGCGGTGGCCCGCAGACGCCAGGTGCCGTTGAACAGCCATTCATTCAGGCAGCCCTCGGCGGCGCCCAGCGGCCCGGCCCCGCCCGCTGCTGTAAGGGCCTTTTGCAGCTGGTCCAGCGCCACGTAAGTGCGTCCGCCCACCTTCACGGTGTCCAGGCTGACCGGCTGGCCGCCGATGGTGACGGTGGTTTTCTGGGCAGCGGCGAGGGCCGACAGGGCCAGCGACGAGAGAGCGAGCAGGGCAAGAACAGCGGGGGTGTGGTTCATGAGGAAACCTCCTGTGGTGGGGTCACGGTAAGCCGCCGGGCGTGACTGGGGCGTGATCGGACAGCTTCATCATGGCCGTGGCAGCGTTGCGTGGCCGTTGCGGCTGGGCGCAGGGGCGTACCCTTGCAATCCCAGCCACGTTTTTCAAGCCGCAATAAACTTGACATAACTGCACTCAAGTTTCAGAATGGGTCCAGTTGACCCACCACCTATCTTTCCCGGAGGTTCCCCTTTGAATCCCGAACGTTTTACCGAAGCCAGTCTGCAGGCCCTCCAGACCGCGCAAACGCTGGCACAAAACAGCAACCACCAGAACCTGACCCCCGCGCACCTGCTGCGCGCCCTGACAGACAATGACACCGCCGCCCGCGCCCTGACGCTGGCGGGCGGCAACCTGAGTGCCATTCGTGAAGCCCTGGACGCCGAGCTGAGCAAGTTGCCCCGCGTGCAGGGCGGCGGCGAGAACCTGTACCTGGACCCCGCGCTGGCGCGCGCCTTTCGCGCCGCCGACACACTGGCGGGGCAAATGGGCGACTCGTTTGTGGCGGCCGACACCCTGCTGCTGGCCCTGCGCGGCGAGTACCGGGGCAGGGGCCTGCCGGCTGAAGCTGACCTGAACCGCGCCGTGACCGAACAGCGCAAAGGAAAAACCGTGACCAACAAGACCAGTGAACAGCAGTTTGACGCCCTGGCGAAGTACGGCACCGACCTGACCCAGCGCGCCAGGGACGGCAAGTTTGACCCCGTGATTGGCCGCGACGAGGAGATTCGCCGCGCCATGCAGATTCTGCTGCGCCGCACGAAGAACAACCCGGTGCTGATCGGCGAGCCCGGCGTGGGGAAAACCGCCATTGCCGAGGGCCTGGCCATCCGCATCGTGAAGGGCGACGTGCCCGATGGTCTGAAGGACAAGCGCATCGTCAGCCTGGAAATGGGCAGCCTGCTGGCCGGCGCCAAGTTCCGGGGTGAATTTGAGGAACGCCTGAAGGGCGTCATTGACGAGGTCATTGCGTCCGAGGGCGAGATCGTCCTGTTCGTGGACGAGATTCATACGATTGTGGGCGCCGGCAAGACCGAGGGTAGCCCCGACGCCGGCAACATGCTCAAGCCCGCCCTGGCGCGCGGCGAACTGCACCTGATTGGCGCGACCACCCTCAGCGAATACCGCGAGATCGAGAAAGACCCCGCCCTGGAACGCCGCTTTCAGCCCGTCTTTGTGGACGAGCCCAGTGTGGAAGACACCATTTCCATCCTGCGCGGGATCAAGGAGCGGTATCAGGTCCATCACAACGTCGAAATCACCGACCCAGCGCTGGTGGCCGCCGCCCAGCTGTCTCACCGCTACATCACGGACCGGCAGCTGCCTGACAAGGCCATTGACCTGATTGACGAGTCGGCCGCACGGTTGCGCATGGCCCTGGAAAGCAGCCCCGAGCGCATTGACCAGCTGGAGCGCCGCAAGCTGCAACTGGAAATCGAGCGCGAGGCCCTGAGGCGAGAAAAAGACCAGGACAGTCAGAACCGCCTGCTGGATATTGAGGGCGCCCTGAAAGGCCTGACCGACGAGCTGAGCGATGTGCGCGCCCGCTGGGAAGGCGAGCGGCAGGAGGTCGCCGCCCTGCGTGAAAAGCGCGAGGCACTGGATCAGGTGCGCACCGACATGGACCGGGCCAAGCGCGACTATGACCTGCAGCGTGCCGCCGAGCTGGAATACGGCAAGCTGCCGCAGTTGGAAAAAGAGGTGCATGACTTAGAGCAGAAGCTCAAGGGCGCCGAGTTTGCCCACACCCAGGTGACCGAGGAGGACATCGCCTCAGTGGTCAGCCGCTGGACCGGCATTCCGGTGAACAAACTGATGGAAGGCGAGCGCGAGAAGCTGCTGAAGCTGGAAGAACAGCTGCATGGCCGCGTGATTGGCCAGGACCGCGCCATCGTCAGCGTGGCTGACGCCATTCGCCGCAGCCGCGCAGGTCTGAGCGACCCTGGCCGCCCGCTGGGCAGCTTCATGTTCCTGGGGCCAACCGGGGTGGGCAAGACCGAGCTAGCCAAGGCTCTGGCCGAGTTCCTGTTTGACAGCCAGGACGCGATGGTGCGCATTGACATGTCCGAGTACATGGAAAAGCACACGGTGGCGCGCCTGATTGGCGCCCCTCCCGGCTACGTGGGTTTCGAGGAAGGTGGCCAGCTGACCGAGGCTGTGCGCCGGCGCCCCTACGCGGTGCTGCTGTTCGACGAGATTGAAAAGGCGCACCCCGACGTGTTCAACGTGCTGCTGCAGGTGCTGGACGACGGCCGCCTGACTGACGGCCAGGGCCGCACGGTGGACTTCCGCAACACGCTGATTATCCTGACCAGCAACATCGGCAGCCCCCTGATTCTGGAAATGCAGCACCGGGGCGAGGAGTCCGCCAGCATCCGCGACGCGGTGATGGGTGAATTGCAGGGCCACTTCCGCCCCGAGTTCCTGAACCGCGTGGACGACATCATCGTGTTTGACGCGCTGACGGCCGCCGACCTGCACAAAATTGTGGACATTCAGATGCGCGGCCTGACCAAGCGCCTTGCAGAACGCCGCATCAGCCTGCACCTGACGCCCGCCGCCAAGGACCGCCTGGCCGAAGTGGGGTACGACCCCGCTTTTGGCGCCCGCCCGCTGCGCCGCGCCATCAGCCGCGAGCTTGAAACGCCCCTGGCCCGTGAGATTCTGCAGGGCCACGTGCCGGACAGCAGTAGCCTGACGGTGGATTACGACGGGAGTGCGTTTAGCTTCCAGACCGGAGCACTGAATTAGGCGGATGGCAGATGGCTCAAGGCCGCGATGCCGCCGCCTCAAGCAACAGTCAGGAAGCCGCTAGGGACGTCATGTTTTGACCCTCTCCTCTTGAGGAACTCAGGAAAGAGGTCCACCCCACAACCGAAAGAGCCGCCTCCACGCACCGGGAGCGGCTCTTTCCTTGCTGTGGCGCTTACTCGCCCTGCCCTGCCAGATGCTCGGCCAGCCGCTCCCACGTTTCGGTGATGCCCTGGAGCATGCCCATGTCCATGACGGTCTTCAGGGCTTCGGGCGTGCTGTACACCGAGCGGCTGACCACGCGCGTTTTCCCGCCCACGTCCTCAAAGGTCAGAATGCTCTGGGTGGCGGGCATCTGGTCATTGATGGTGCCCTCGGCATCCGAAAAGTAGTCGGTGTAGACCAGGCGACCCGGCGCGTCAATCTCGTCGTAAATGCCCAGGCCCCACGACTCCATGCCGTAGAAGTCGCCCTGGTTCTTATCCTCGCACTTCATGCAGTAGTGCCAGCGGCCACCGGGGCGCAGGTCCACCGCGCAGTGGGTCAGTGTCCAGCCGCGTGGCCCCCACCACTGGCGCAGGTGGTCGGGCTGGGTGAAGGCGGCAAAGACCAGTTCGGGCGGCGCCGCGAAGGTGCGTTCCAGCACGAGTTGCGTGTCGTTTTCGATGCGGTGGGTCAGGGTGAGGGCAGCGCTGGTCATGGGGTCTCTCCTGGGTCATCTGAAGGGGCGGGGGTCTGAAGTTGCCGAAGATAATCGTCCAGCCGGTCAAAGCGCTCTTTCCACAACTCCTGAAAGGTGGCCAACCAGTCATCCAGGTCCTGAAATGGTTCTGGGCGTAGGTGACAGATGCGGCGATTGGCCTGCGGGCGCAGCTCAATCAGTCCGGCGTCGCTCAGGACGCGCAGGTGCTTGGACGCCTGCGGCTGCTTGAGGTCAAGGCGGGCGGCAAGTTCACCCACGGTCAGCGGCGCCCCCCGCAGCAATTCCACCATCTGGAGGCGGTGCGGGTCCGCCAGCGCCTGAAAAGTTTGCGTGTTCACATCTGCTTGGCCACCCCTTTTGATGACCTCAGTATGCCATTTTTGGAATATTCTTGTCAAGGAATGTAGATTACATGGGACGACAGCAATAAAAAAAGCCGCCCAGCCGAAGCGGGCGGCTCAGCAGCAGCGGTGTTTAGCGGCTGACGCTGACGTTGGCGCGGGGTTCCAGGGCGTAAAAGGCCACCACGGCGACCAGGGTGCCCACCCAGCCGGGGGCGCTGCCCAGGTCCAGCTCGAAGGGGCGGCCCAGCACGGTGCTGCCCAGCTGGCCCACCAGTTTCTCGCCGGTCTGCTGCGCCACCACGTTCCAGCCCACGATGGGCTCGCCCATGTAGCCGGTCACGCGGTCCACGCCGCGCAGCGTGAGGTTCTGGGCGCCCACGTTGCCCTTCAGCTCGCCGTCCTGCAGTTCAATCTTCACGGAATCGGCGCCGACGCTGCCCTGCACGCCGCGCTCGGTGATTTCGAGGTTGATGTCCTTGCCGTGCAGCTTGCCGCCCGCGCGGCCCTTGATGGTGTCGCCGTCAATGACGCAGCGGATGCCGTAGCCGTCCGCTCCGCCGAGGCGGCCCTTGATGAGATCTTCCATGCGCGGAAGTATAGAGCATTTCCCGAAAATGCCGGGTTTTAGCCTGTGCCCGGCTCCTCTGCCCCGGAGCGCCGCTGGATCAGCCCCAGCCGCTCGAAATAGGCGCGGCGGGTCAGCCGCAGGCCGTCGTCTCCCAGTTCCACGCGGCCCACATTCCAGTGCTCAAAAAGAATGCGCAGCGTCCCGCCCAGCAGCGCGGCGCCGTACCACGCGGGCGGCTCACCGTTCCAGCGCAGGGTGTAGCCGTCCCAGGCAAGGTGCGCGCAGCCCTCGTTGTGGGCGGCCCAGAACATGCCGCCGTCCTCACCCAGTCGCTGGGCGCGCACGGTCAGCGGCGGCTCGCGCACCTGGGCGTCGTACTGGGGGGCTTCCCAGACCTGGGCATACAGGCCATACAGCGTCTGCTGCAGCGCGTGGGCCTGGGCCCGCAGGCGGGCTTCCTCGCGGCCGGTCAGGGTGCCGGGGGGACGGTCCAGCTCGGCGCGGATGGTCCCCAGCTGCGCCTCCAGCCCAGGCAGGCGCTGCCGGGGCGTGGGCGGGGGTGGGGGCGGCGGCGGGTCGCCCTGCAAGGTGGCCGCCGGGTCCAGGTACTCGCAGCTGCCCCAGCCCCCCACCTCGCGCAGCACACTGTCCTCAATAACCCACAGGCGGGTGGCGACCTCGCGGGCAAAGCGGCGGTCGTGGGTCACGATGACCACGGCGCCCCCGTAGGCCTGCACTGCGCCTTCCAGGGCCTGCAGGACCTCGACATCCAGGTGGTTGGTGGGCTCGTCCAGCAGCAGCAGGTCGGCCCGCAGCCCACTGACCAGCGCCAAACCAGCTCGTGCCCGTTCCCCACCCGAGAGGTCTTCGGGGGATTTGGGCCAGTCGGCGGCGCCAAAGCCCGCGCGGCCCAGCAGACTGTTCGCCTGCCGTCCAAAGCGGCGCTCGAACTGCGCGTGCAGCCCCTCGCCGGGGGTCAGGCCGTGCCAGGTCTGGTCCAGGCTGGCCACCGTGACGCCGTTGGCCAGCCGCAACACGGGTTCGGGGCCGCGCTCGCCAGTCAGGGGGTCAGCCTGGGGTGGGTCGGGGTGCAGTTCTCCGGCCAGCAGGCGCATCAGGGTGGTTTTGCCGGTGCCGTTGGCGCCCATCAGGGCCACGCGGTCGCCCTGACGCAGGCGGAAGGCCGCGTTCCCCAGCACCACGCGCTCGCCGTAGGTCTTGGACAGGTGCTGGCCCCAGGCCACCAGCGGCGCGCGGGCCGTGCCCGACAGCAGGCGCATGCGAATCTGACGTTCGGGGAGTGGGGCTTCGGGAACAGCCACCCGCTCGGCGCGGGTTTTCAGGGCGCGCGAGCGGCGGCCCCAGCGGTCCAGGGTCTCAACACTGCCGGCCAGCCGCGCAGCTTCCTGTTCGCCCAGCCGGGCGGCGCGGGTCTGGGTGCGGCGTTCGAGTTCGCGCACGGCGCGGGCGCGGGAGTAGCCGCCGGGGTAGCCCACGCCCTGGCCGCCTTCCAGCCACAGGCTGCGGGTGGCCACGGCATCCAGAAAATCGCGGTCGTGGCTGGTCAGCAGCACGCCGCCCCGGAAGTCGCGCAGATAGCCTTCCAGCCACTCGCGCATGCGAATGTCGAGGTGGTTGGTGGGCTCGTCCAGAATGAGCAGGTCCGGTTCGCGGGCCAGGGCCAGCGCGAGGGCCAGGCGGGTCTTCTCGCCGCCCGAGAGCGTGGCGGCCTCTCGGTCACGAAACCGCGTGAGGTCCAGCATCCCCAGCACCCGGGCCACGCGCGACGGCCAGCGGAAAGCGTCGGCCTCGTCCAGGCGGGCGTGCAGAGCACTCCAGGCGGCCAGGGCGTCGGGGTCACCCAGGTTGGCCTCCAGCACCAGCAGCTCCTCCTCTAGTTCCCGGTAGGGGTGCGCGGCGTCCAAGAGCGCCTGCACCGAGAGGCCGGGCGGGTGCGCGTGGTGCTGGGCCAGCACCGCTGTGCGCAGGCCCCCTTCCCGCCAGACCTCGCCGTCCTCGGGGACCAGTTCGCCGGTCAGCACGCGCAGCAGGGTGGTCTTGCCCGCCCCGTTGCGACCCAGCAGAGCCACCCGTTCGCCGTCCGTGACGCTCAGCGACACGCTGTCCAGCACCACCCGTTCGCCGTAGCGCACGGTGATGTTGGAAGCAGCGATGAGCGTGGGCACGCCGGTCAGGCTAGCAGAGCCCAGAAGGCGTGAACTGCGCCGAAATGCGCAGACGCCCCTAGTGGCGGGGTGGGCAGATGAGCCTGCGAGGCGTATGACCGACCCCTAGCCTGGGGCCATGACCACATCCGCTGCGTCCATTCAGGCCGGGTGGCGCGTGACCGCGCTCATCCTGGGCCTCCTTCTGGCCTCGTCTGTGCTGGGCCTGCTGGCTGGGCTGGTGCTGGGGACATTGAATGTGCTGGCGCTGGCCCGCTTTGGCCTTGAACTCTGGCTGTGCTGGCAGGTCTACCAGGGCAAAGCCTGGGCGCGGCTGGTGCTGTGCCTGCTCCTGCTGGGGGCGGGCGTGCAGATGCTGCTGGGTGGGGCCGTGCTGTTTGGCCTGCTGCCCATCCTCTTCGCCCTGGCGCTGTTTTTCACGCCGCAGGTGAATGCCTACATGGACTACGCAGCGCAGCAGTAAGCCGGGGCAGCGGTGAAAAACCCAGGCCAGGTTGGTGAAGGGCGAGCCCGGAGAATGCGGCTGAACACGCCGGGCACCTTCACTCTCTGCCACCCGGAGGGGAAGGTGGAAAAAGCCTCGTTCTCGCCGTCATAAAGGAGCGAGGCATCCTGCCCCGGCCCCCCCTTGCTCACGTTTAGCGCGCCGCCAGGGCTTTACTCACGTTGATGATGCTCACGCTCCCGGCTGGGTCCACGCTGTAATCGGCGCTGGGTTCGCCCTCGTTCGCCACCAGCAGGAGCTTGCCGTCCGGCGAGAAGGTCAGCATGTCGGGCTGGGCGCCCACAGCAATGGCGGGGGCGCGCTCGGTGCCGTCGGGGTTGAGAAAGGCCACCTTGCCCGGGTCGGTCTTGGTGATTGCCTCCACGGCCACCGCCACCACGCCATTAGACACCGCCACACTGTTGGCACTGCGGCCGTACGCGCTCAGGCTGACCGACTTCACGAACCGGGGCTGGGCCACGTCGGCCAGGGTCAGAATGTCCAGGCTGCCAGTGGCCCCGTTCACCACAAACAGTTGCTTGCTGCCCTTGTCGTAGGCGCTGATTTCCGCCACGCCCGCGTCGTAGGTGTACGGGCTGGCCTGGTAGCGGCCCGCCAGGGTCAGATTGCCGCTGTCTTCCACGGCATACACGGTCACGCTGCCGCTGACCTCGTGGCTGGCGACGAGCAGGGCCTTGCCGCTGGGGCTGTCGGCAGCCGGAATGAACAGCAGCCCTTCGGGGGCGAGGTCGCCCGCCAGGCCACTTCTGGGGTCAGCCGCAGGGGTCACTGTGTGGCGGTAATCCACGAAGGCCGGGGCGGCGGGCGTGCTCACGTCCAGCACCATGAGGCCGCCCGTGCGCTCCAGGCCCACGAAGGCCAGCGTGCGGCCCGCCACCACGCCCGTGGCCACGCCTTCGGGCTCTGGGCCTTTGTTGTCGCTGCGGGTGTCGAAGGTGCTGGCGGTGCCGCTACTGTTAAAGCTGGAAGCACTCAGCTCGGCGGTTTTGGCTTCAAAGAGGCTGCCGGTGTCGGCCACCAGCTCCAGGTCGGCGTTCCAGACGCTCAGGCTGCGGGCACCAAAAGCCACCAACCGGTCGGCGTCGCCGTCCCCATCGGTGTCGGCGTCGGGCTTGCTGACGACCAGGCGCCCCAGCGCGGCGTCGGCTTTCAGCGCGGCCCCATTGGGAAACGCCGCCGCGTCCAGCGTCAGGGCCGAGACCTTCACCTCGTCCAGATAGGCCGCGCCGTAATCACGGGTGTCGCCTTCATTGGCGGTGAGCAGGTAGGTGCGGCCCCCCACCGAGATGCTGGCGATGGCGTCGGGCATGTACGCGCCCAGCACCGGCCAGGGCTTCAGGTTCACGCCGCCGTCCCTGTCGCTGGCGTCAAAGGCGTTGGCCGCCAGGGCATGGTTCTTGTACCCCAGCGATTTCAGGGCCACGATTTCGCCGCGCGTCAGGTCCACCGTGGCCATGGCGTTGCTTTCTTGCAGGGTCACATATTGGTAGTCCGTTGACTGGTCGAAAGCGCACACTGGGCCATGAGCCAGGATCGTGTGGTGCCTGATCCACTGGAGACCTACTGCACCCAGTTGGATCACGTCTTCAACCGGCCCACGCAGCGCGAAGC